>CAKSFY010000126.1 GCA_934454035.1 uncultured Clostridia bacterium
ACTGTCGGGTATCCCAAAGCTAAAGCTTTGGCTCAGTTTGTTAATTCCGAAGCATTTTTTCCTATCCCCTAAAAAGGAGGTGTACTTTTTATACACCGCCTTTTTTGTTCGCTTTATTTTCTCACAATGTTTACACTACCATATTTTCACTCTGTCTTCCGGAGCAACCCACATACCGTCTTTTTCGCTTATTCCGAACGCATTATAAAACTCATCGCAATTAACTATCACACGGTTTACACGCAGCTTATCTTCCGAATGAACATCGACACTTGCCGCATATTTTGCATATTCACGGGTTTTTGTGCTTGCCCATGCCTTTGCCATAGACTGATAAAGCTTTTTATAATCCGGGTTTTCCAGCCTTGAGGCGACCTCGGTAATACACTGAACCGCTCCCTGGTCGGCTACATTCTCACTGAGAGTCTGACGTCCGCTCATAGGTACTCCCGGGATTCCCTCCTGTTTATCATAGAATGATACCATTTTTTCACATCTTTTTTCAAATTCAGAATAGTCCTCCGGAGTCCACCAATCCGCCGCATTTCCGTTTTCATCAAACTTTGCACCGTTATTATCAAATGCATGCGTAATTTCATGTGCGATAATATATCCGATAGCACCCAGATTTTCCTCATATGACGCATTTATATCATACATCGGCGGCTGCAAAATCGCCGCCGGGAAAGTAATATCGTTTGAAGTTGCACTGTAGCAAGCATTCACCGTATACGGATACATGAGCCATTGCGTTTTATCTGTCGGCTGTCCCTGGTGTTTCAGCATTTCTTTCCTCGACGCTTTCGCAATTTCAATAATATTTTGGAAATAACTGCCGCCCTCTGCCGCTGATTTTATATCGATATTATCCAAATAGGTTTCAAATTTATCAGGATATCCGATTTTAATATTCATTTTTTCAAGTTTATTAATTGCCTTTTTCTTTGTTTCGGGACTCATCCACGAAAGATTCCCTATGCGTTCTTTATAAACAGAAATAATATCATTTACCATATTCAAAACATTCTGTTTTGCTTCTTCGGAAAAATATTTCTCTGCATATATCTCACCTATATAATCGGGCATTACATTTGAAAGAACCATTGCCGCCCTCTCTTCATCAGAATAAGTTCCCGAAATTCCCAGATATTCGGCATTAATCGTGTCCGCCGCATCGGTAAAGTCTGTGGAAAGAGCACCGCCGTATCCGTTAAGCAGCGAAATTTTTGCCGCTGTTTTCAGTTGTTCAAGATTTTCATTGCTGAAAAGCTCTGCGAATTTCCGGGTAAATGCCGGATTATCTATAAGTATCTTTTCCTCCTCTTTGACACCCGAATCCGCTAAAACTGCCGAAATATCCATATTTGAGAACATGCCGGCTATTTCGTCCAGAGTAAATAAATTATAAATTTTATCAACATTGCCGCTGTCCTCCGGATTGAACATAACTTCCGCAAGTGTTTTTTCAAAATTGTAAAATCTATCGATTTCTTCATTATCGGGAGTCTCATCTGCCAAAGTTAAAAGGGTTTTTACATATTTCAAATATGCTTCCTTTTGCGCGTCCGTACCGGTTGTATAAAAATCCTTAGGCATCATGGGTTGGTATGTCCCGAAAGAAGGAATATATCTTGTACTGTCCTTTAAATCAACCGTAATTGCAAAAGCCGCATAGGGTGCAAAGCTTATTTCCTCTTGCATAGTACTTTGAGCCTGTGCAAGCTCCTTTACATTTTCTGCTTTATTTATTAAATCCAGGTACTTTTTCACGGGCGAAATTCCTGCATTGTTTCTGCCTTCCGTATCCATAATATTTTTATAGAAATCTGACATTTTTTGTTCTTTGCTGCCCTTTACGCCGCCTTTTTCGCTCACCTCTTTGACAATAGCGTTCACCTCATCGCCCGATTTATCACCAAGGTCATAAAGAGTTCCCGCCATAACGCGTCCGGGTCTGATTTCAAATTTATTCAATGCATCTTTATTGACCGTCGCATAGAAATCATCCTTTTCATTTGTACCGAAAAGCGCATAGGCGCGCTTTATAAACATTTCCGTCTGTTCTTTTGTTATATCGTCATACGGAGAAAAAACTCCCTCTGCCGTTCCTGCCGCAATTCCTGCGTCAAGCACAGGCTGAAGTTCCGGTCTTGCCCAATCGGGAATATCGTCAAAAGCTCCGCTTTTAAGTGCGACACGGGCATTGTGCCCCGTAAGTTCCGGAAGCTTTCCGAATGCACGCGAGAGCATAACAAGTGCTTCAGCGCGATTTATATTCCAATCCTCATGCAAATCACCGTCACCGCCGTATCCCTTAATAATATCGGAATATCTGACATTCGGATTATAGTCATCCGCCGCATTTAAAAGCATATTTGCCACCTCACCGCGTGTAGCATATATATCGTCTGCAAAAGCCGTGTTTGTGCACAGTGCGGCAACAATCAATCCAATCGAAATAATTTTATTATTTTTCATTTTAAATCCTCCATTTTTTCCCATTCTTCTTTTGTGATGCAAGTTACATGCTCGGTCCGAAGCACATTATCTATTACACAGGCTACATTTTCGGAAGTGTGATGATATAAAAATCCGCACTTTTCCGTCACACGTTTTGAATTTTCGTTCCCATCAAAATAACCGCACCACATTTTTTCTATCTTTAAATCTTCAAATCCGTGTCTCATCAGCTCTTTTACCGCCTCCGGTATAAGTCCGCGACCCCAAAAAGGAACACCAATCCAATATCCGACTTCGCACTCCGTTTCGGGTAAGCCGATATTGCTGTCATTTCCTATCATAAGTCCGGCACTGCCGACAGGCTGCCCGTTTTCTTTAAGTACTGCGGCATAGGTTTCCGGCTTTGATAAAACGGTTTTTATAATTTCTCTGCTGTTTTCAACGCTTGTATGAACAGGCCAGCCGGCAATCGGTCCTACACGGGGATCGCTTGCATATCTGTACAAAGCCTCCGCATCTGCCTCCTCCCACGGACGCAGAATCAATCTTTCAGTTTCAAAAATCATATTATTTACTCCATCTGTTTTCGATAATTTTATCTATTAGCCCGTATTCAAGCGCCTCAGCGGCCGACATAAAATTATCCCTTTCCGTATCGGCAGTTATTTCTTCAACTGTTTTGCCTGTGTTTTCTGCCAAAATTCTGTTTAAACGCTCTTTCGTTTTCAGCATTTGAGCTGCCGCTATTTTTATATCGTCAGCAGGCCCGTGAACTCCGTTTCCGCTGATTAACGGCTGATGTATCATAATTTCCGCATTAGGCAATGCAAGCCTTTTTCCTTTTGCTCCGCCTGCCAATAAAAATGCGCCGAAGCTGGCAGCAAGTCCGATACATATTGTCGAGACATCACATTTAATATACCGCATTGTATCATATATGGCAAAGCCTGCCGTAACAGAACCGCCGGGGCTGTTGATATACAGCTGAATATCCTTATCGGGATTTTGCGCCTCCAGATATAGCATTTGAGCAATAATTACACTTGCCGCAGCATCCGTGACTTCTTCACTCAAAAGAATAATTCTGTCAGACAAAAGCCGTGAAAAAATATCATAACTTCTCTCCCCCATACCTGTTTGTTCAATTACATAAGGGATCGTACTCATAAATTATCTGCCTCCTGTTTTTGGTCATCTCTATTTTTCCATACAATATTAAAGCTGCGATAGAAAAGTCTGACATGTGCGTCCAGTTTTTCAAGGCTTTCCGCCTCTCTTTTCGGCTGACGGTCACAAACTCCGAGCAGAGTTATAATCGGCGCAACATACATTATTGCAAGCGTTTCCGGATTTTCCGGCTTGATTTCACCTGCTGCAATCAAATTCCGAAAAATCCCGGCATGGTAATCGACTATGCGCTCAACAAATCTTTTGGTATACAATTTTGAAAGCTCGGGCGAGCGGAATTGCTCAATAGTCAGCATCCGGCGAAAACTGCGGATTGTTTCATTATGCAGTGAGTATGAAAAAATCAAGCGAACCTTTTCTATCAGCATTTCTTCACCGATTCCGGTAAAAACGCCTATATCTTTTTTAGCGTCCTGTACATGAATACTGATCTCATCCGTATATTTTTCGTACATAACGGCAGTTTCCTCAACAATCGCGTCAAAAATTGCTTTCTTGCCCGAATAATGATTATAAAGAGACGGTGCCTTTATTCCCACCGCTTTTGCGATTTCTCCGACGCTGACCGCATCATAACCGTAAAGTGCAAAAAGCTCCAGTGCTTTTTTAAGAATAACTTTTTTTGTATCTTCTTTTTTCATAATTCCTCCACAGGCAAATTTACTTTTTCTTCAGCACAATTGCAATAAAATTAAGATACTTTCCGCCGCCTGCCTCCATTGCTTTTCTGTCACCGACGGCATATTCATTATCCTGCCTGAGCCAGTCTGCCCAGACCTCCTCGTTGCTTTCCATTTCTTTAACGCTTATTACCTGTGCACCCTTGCACTTGCCGACCATATCGCTCCAATATTTTACATCGTGCATATAATCCATCTGCTCCGGTGTCCACGAGAGCAAAAGCTCCTTCGGCAAATTATCATGACAGTCTTTTTTCATACCCGGAATTGCAATATAGATATATCCGCCGCTTTTAACAAACGGGAGCAGCTTATCGTCAAGATAATGCTCATCACGTCCGAAATAATTATATGAATCGGTGCTTACAACCGCGTCAAAAAATTCCTTTTCAAACGGCATATCTTCCGCGTCTGCCTTTACCGGGATTATCTGTTCTTCGCTGAGTCCCATTTTTTCAAAGAACTTTTTATTTTCTTCCGGATCACTCCACAAATCCGCAGCATATACCTTAAATCCGTACTCTTTCGCAAGAAATACGCTTGTAAGTCCCTGTCCGCTGCCCAAATCGCAGACAACCGCACCGCATGGAATCTTGTTTTCCGAAAGCAGTTCCTCTTCAAGCTTAATCGGGTTAGGCCCCATAATTTTAGCCTGGAGCTCAGGTGTATTATACTTTTCACTTTTGATATATTTCATTTTTCAGTCTCCCTTCATTTTTCCAATATTCATTGTCAATCTCCCACATTTTGTCCTTTAAATGCAATGATTTAAACATTTTATAAAGACATCTGACCTTTAAAGACGGTTTTGGATTTTCCGAAATTTTAGTTGCCGTCTTTTCAAGCTTCTTTTCTAAAGACTTCTTAAATTTTTCGGGCATATCATTCCAAAAATATCCCCATACCGATTGCGTAACAATATAAGTTCTTGCCACACCCCAGTAATCCATACTGTCTTTTATGTCTTTTGCCGCCGACTTCAATCCGCCGCCTCCGGCAGTGGTAATTATTACCGCCTGTTTGTTCATCATGTCAAAATCCGGGCGGTGAACCATCCATCTGTAGCCGTAATGGTCTAAAAAAGATTTTATCTGTCCCGGCGCATGAAAGCACCAGACCGGGCAGCAGAATATAATCAGATTTGATTTGGCAAATGCTTCATTTATCGGCTTAAGATACTCATATCCGCCGCATTTTTCTTCTTTTCCGTGAAGGCATGCATAACAGCCGCGGCATACATGCGGCATATCGTCCGGCAGAGTAAATTCGTAAATCTCTTCCGCCGTTTTAAGCTTTGAAATAAAATATTTTGCCGCATTATATGTACTGCTGTTTTTTCTCCCTGTAGCACGTATTATGGTTATATTCATGCAGTTCTCCTCTTTACTAACTAATGCTCGTTAGTTTTATTATAATACCATATCCCCATATTGTCAATAGATTATTTAAAATTTTTTAAAATAAAACAAAAAACTCTTAAGAACCGGGTTAAAAACCTGATTCTTAAGAGCTTTTTCAAATCTGCTGTTTTAATGCAATTAATTATTTTACAACCAAAAACGCAGATTTGTTTTCTGTTAAGTCAAGGGATATATTATCTGTGCAGTCATATTCTTTTTTGCTGATTGCATCATACAGACTGACTTTCTTCGGGAAGCTTAAAGGAATTGTTTTACTCTCGCTTGCAAACACTCCCAAAAATCTGTTATCTCCGTATAAAACCACTCCGTCGCAATCGGTATATATATGACAGCCGGCTTTCCTTTCAATTTCTCTTATTTCGCCGCGGTGCATATACGGCTTGACATTCAAAATTATTTTATCATCATGCACAAGCTTTTCAGCAATTTCTATTTGCGGAAAATCATATTTCCACGCCTTGCAATCCGTCCTGATGCTATAGCCTGTGATCTTCTCGAAATTTTTTATATCATATCCGTCCTTACTATGTATTCCTGCGGTATAGTTAAACATAATTACCGTATCGGGATTCAATCTTTTTTTAATTTTCTGAAAAGTTTCATAGTCCATAT
>CAKSFY010000127.1 GCA_934454035.1 uncultured Clostridia bacterium
TCATGCCGCATTCCTTTCCGCATAACGCACAATTTTTTTTGCCGAAAATGTTCTTGAAAAAATCACCGAGTCCCATAATTTTTTCCGGTATAATGTAATTGACTCATCTAACGGTCATTCGCATTATACCATTCTCCTTTCTATCAACCTTTTATTCCGCGGTTGATTACGGTTTGGTTTATTTGCATTATATAAATAAGTAATGTGGCTTTGACTACTTCAAAGAGGTTCTCACCACACCTTGTTTCTCGTCCAAAAGCTAAGCGGCTATTCCAAAGAAAGGCTCGCGGCATTTGCGGAAAACCCTGTGTCAGATTATTATATAGTCAGCTCCTTATCTGTAAATATAAATTGCGTCGGGAACTTCCATTGTTGAGAAAACTGCCCTTGTGTAATTTGAATTTATCGCTCCGCTTTTTGTTTTATATGGAATTATATCCAAATAGCTGCCTTCTGTAACCTGTTTTTTCGACTTACTCAAATCAATTATATAAATCTTGTTCACGCCTTGAATTTCCAGGTCATCTTCATTGATTACAGACTCGAGATCGGTGGTTACCCTCATATATTCTCCCGACATTGAATATACGCTTGCATAATAAAGTCTTGTTTTTCCGAGATAATCTGTGTACGGATTAGGTCCGACTTTTTTCTTTGCACTTGCGTCGAAGTCAATTTCGGCATAAACTATTGTGTTCCCCTCCAAAGCCGTGAGAATTACATCGCCCACACCTATGTCATACCTTGCACTGTCGGTGCTGTAATAACCGCGAACGTCTTTTAGGGTTGACTCGGTTTCCGTTATGTACTCAACAAATTCTCCGTTCCGATACCCGTTAACTCTCATGCGTTTTTCATCGTTTTCATCGATAAATTCATTGATTTCGCTCACCAAAAGCGGATACTGCTTTTCCTCCAAAGCCTTTGCCCCGGAGCCCTTTATCATAATAACATCGGAAACAATGCTGTTTCGGTCTGTCTTTACTGAGGTTATTCCCGAATAGCTTGCAAAGTGAACAAGCCCCGTCTTTGCTTTTACAACCTTCGGCTGCTCGCCTCTCGATTCGCCCACCTTATCCGGGATTTGGAAAAGCATGGTGTTTTCATCTACTATAATTCTTCCGCCGAGGTTTCCAGAGCCTGAATGATATTTGAGCGAGTTTGAATAATATGTGCTTATAAGATAATCGGGCATTGTTATACTTTTGAGTTTTCCGCCCGATGTCTTATACCGAATCATGCCTTTATAGTTTCCGTCCGCATATTCCAAGTTTATCGTTGAATATATATCCTCACGTGAAATTTTGATTCCGTTATACTCTATCTTGTCAGCACCGCCAAACAAAACGGTTGACCCGTCCGATGTAATAATTTTAAAAGCCAACGTGTCCGCGTCATTTTCTTCGCAGCTTACCTTTTTCAAATATCCGAATCTGTTTACATAATTTGCCTTTATATATGCGGCATGTCCGCATGCGTCAAGATACACCGTGCAGTAGTCTCCGCTCTGAACATAGGTGTCGAATCCCGTTTCGAAATTCTCGGCAACGATATATTCCTCGCCGTCCAAAAATGCACTTTTATAGCCGCCCTCGTCTTTTTTCCTTGTGAGCTGTCCGCTCACTGTCTCTTCGGATATAACAACACTCATAACCTCATCGTCAAGGGTTCTGTAAACCGATATGATATTGCCACTTTTTATATCGCTGAACGCTGCCGAATTTCCGTCACTCATTTTAAACACCGTTTCCGGTGCAGCATCCATTTCTATAATTTGCTCTGTGAGCTTATCGGTTATAAGCATATTGACGCTGTCCGCAAGCTCAACAACATAGTTTTCATAGCTCTTTATGTTCACAACATCATACAATCCGTCGCCATCTCTGTCCGTCAGCGAAACCTCGGAATCCTGATTTATTAAGCTTTTCAAGTCCCCCGTCAGTCCGCCCGCTTTTCCGTTGTAAAGAAAATCTGCCTTTGAATCTATCTTATACTTTTTGGTTTTGCTTCCCTTATAATATGTAATTATATCGGTTGATATAGTTTCGATGTCGGTTCCTTTAAGGTTGATTATCTGCGATTTTTTTGCCGCATTATAATAAACCAGCACATTTTCATCATTCTCCTCACGATAGTAGAACTCAATGCTGTTTCCGAGCATATCGGACAAGTCAAGTTCGGTTTTATATTCCTCGCCGTCGATTTCAACCCTATTCTCAAGTCCCGCCGAGCCTTTATTAAGAGATGCATTCGGAACTTTCGCAACAATACCCTCATCATAATATATATTGTGCCTTATATTCAAAATCGTTCTCTTTGAGTGATTGTTTAAAACTGTGTCCTCTCCGACAGAGCCTGCATAATCCGTTACATAAACATCGCACATGGCAGCCACCATTGTAACCGCTTCGATGCGTGAAAATTTGTCGCCCACACCTTTCGGAATAAGCTTCAGGCTATATGCCTCATTGATATATCCGTTCGGATATCCTCCCAAAAACTCGGCATATTTTTTGTATCCGAGCAAGTTAACCATAATTGTTGCAGCTTCCGCTTTTGTTATTTCATCATTCGGGCGGAAAGTTCTTGCCTTAGATATAATTCCCTCCGCTGCCAAAGCGTCAATAAATGCCGGTTTGTTTTCTTCCTCAACATCTGTAAAATAGTCCGATTGCTTTTTCCCGCTGTCTTCAACATTCATAAGTCCGGCAATCAGCTTTGCAAATTCCGCTCTTGTTATATTTTTTTCAAGAAGATAGCTTCCTATTTCGTCCGATCCTATGATTCCGAGTCCTGCAAGGAATGCGGCACTGCCATTATCCTCCGCGCTCCCCGGTGCGTTATTGTCATATGACATCACTGATTTATCGATTGCCCCCTGAACGCCGCCACCCGAATTTTCCGAAAAGTTATCGACCGGGTCGCGCAAATTGTAGACCTTTTTTGCGCTGCCGTCCGCATTTTCAAGAGTTATTCGCCAGACTATCTGGAAACAGTCGCCCTCGGTTTTTTCACCACCGGACACTCTCAGCATTATTCTGTCGCCTGCCGAAAGCGAAAACGCGCTTTTTTCAAAGGTTTCGGCAGTTGCGCCCGTTTTCGGAATAAGAAAATCTTCAGAGTTTTCAGCGTTTTCAGACGTCTCTCCATCTTTTAAAACAGTCACGCGTGCTGCACCGCCGTCGCCCTGAGTGTCTGATTTATCATTTCCGAAGTCATTAATCGCTTTTGCATAGATGCTGTAAACTCCGTCCTCGGGAGCTGTGAAGCCCACCGCTGTTCCCTTTTCAGCCGATGGATAGAATGCCGCACATTCTTTAACATTATCTGCAATTTTAACATTCCATTCAATCTCCGGGCGAATATACATATAAGCGGCACTGTCTCCGTTTTTCACAATAAGCCCCGGCTTTATGCTGTTGCTTGAACGATATTCGGGTGAAACAGGAACACAAAGATCTACGTTTTCAAAATCCTCAAAATCATTTGTATTCTCCGTTTCATAAAAGCTCCACGGTGCCCACTTTGCAAAAAGTGTGTTTTCTGCGGTAAAGCCTTCAATCGGAAAAACCGATACCGCTAAAACAAATGTCAAAAATGCCGAACCGATTTTTTTAAACATACATTTACTTCCTTTCTTTCAGTTTTTTCATATCAGCTTTGCAAAGCTCAAAAGAGAATATATAATTTTCGCTGCCTCTGCACGGTTTGCGCTTGCCTCGGGCAAAAATTCATTTCCTCCGACCCCGGAAACTATCCCGGAATTATAAAGTACACCAATCGCTTCTTTTGCATAATCCGAAGCATCGTCCGTGAACGGGAAGCTTGTTTCCTCCGAGAGCTTAACCCCGGAATACTTTGCAAACCTATAGCAAAGTGCGCACATTTCCTGCCTTGTGATTTTTCTTTCCACTCCGAAGTTTTCGCTGTCTATTCCGAAAACAAGTCCCAGTTTATATGCTGCGGAAACATCATTATAATACCATGCGCCCTCTTTTACATCGGAAAAGATATTTACGCCGTTCTCCGCCTTAAAATTGAAAGCACGCATCAGAATTGAAATAAATTCTTCTCTTGTGACCGCATCCCTCGGACAATATTCATTTTTGGATTTCCCATACACGATTTTGGCAAATGCAAGCTTTTTAACTGCATCCTCTGCCCATTCAAAGCCTTTCATATCGATGAAATCGGAATCGCCGCCGGTTTCCGAATTATTGTTATCCGGCTGAGTCACGGGGATTTGAATTTGAGAGGAGGAAGCCGGGTTTTTCTTGTCTCCCTTATTGCCTGTGCTGCTTCCGGAGCCGCCTCCGGAATTACTTATCGGCGTTTTTTTTATAAGCTGATCAAGCTTTGTTTTCCACTCTTCAAAATTCTTTGCTGTGTTGCCTTTGCAAATTTCCTTTGCAACCGCAGTCTGGTAAGCTGATTTTAGTGCCTTATAGGAATTATATATCTCTACTCCGATAACTTCTTTTCCGTTTTCAAGGATTAATTCAAAATCGAGATAACTTTTTTCGCATGCAGTGCGGTAAACGCACTGTCTGCCGAATTTATCTTCTATTTCTTTAAGCGTTGAGACTCCGTCCAATGCCGCAATATCGTTATTAACTGCATTGCGGCTTTCATCGGACAGGATTTCGTTATAAAGCTTTTTCACTCCGTCCGAAATATCTGCAATCGCATTTTCCCCAACAAGCAAATCCGCAATCTTCTCAGCATCGGCGGAAAGAATTGTGCAGACCTTTGAGCTTTCGGCAAATGCATTTTTATATTCATCAAGCGTTTTCGGCTTTTCACCTTTAACAAGGAGTTTATAAACATCTTTTTCCTTTTCATTTTGTTTCAGCTCGTTATAAAGCTCTAAATCAAGGTTTAAAACAGTGGCATTATCCTCGGTCAGCCTTTGAAGCTCTTCTTCATTTGAATAAGCAGCAACAATTTCTTCAAGCAGCCTCTGTTTGTCATCTCCCGAAATAAAATAAAAATCTTTTATCCAAGCATCTGCGCTGCCGTCGCTCACAACCGCTCTGAAATTTCCGCTTTTGAATGTCAATTTGTATGTAAGTTTTGCGGTTCCGTTTTCATCGCACTCCGCCTCTGCGGCATATTTCAAAACGTTTCCTATGTTTGTGTAGTTCAGATTTTCAAGCAGTGATGCGTCGGCTGCATCTAAAATCTCCACGGCAATTCTATTTTTTGCCGCTGAATTTATTATAAATTCGCTTATTCCCGTTTCTGTGTCTATGCTAAAATCAACCTCCGGTGCAGCAAAGGCATTTGCTGCCGATGTTGCCGCAATCATCATTGCCATAAATCCGGCATAAAACTTTTTTACTCTCATATGCAAATTCCTCCTTTTATTGCTATATTTGACATTTTTATCATTAAAGCGGGGATTATTAATTTATTAAATGTGAAATATGATTAATTTTTTTCCTCTTTTCTATAGTATATCATTGTTAGCTGTCCTCTGTCAATCCAATTATTTTCATATGAAATATAACAATATTACACTGATAAAGGCAGCATTTTTTTATATCATTTTGACTAAATTACGTTTTTTTGTTGACTTTGCGCAAGGGTTTATAGTATTATTAAATAAAAGCCGGCAAGGGGGGATATAAAAAACATGATTAACAATAAATATATTTTTCCTATAATCTCAAGCGAGGACAAGCAACTGCCAATATACGTCGTGACCGTCGGTGTTGATATCTTTGCTGAAAACGACCTTGTAACAATCCGCCCGAAAGGAATACCGGATCACCAGTTTATTTTCACAACTTCCGGAAAAGCACAGTTTTTTTTCGGGGACTCAAAACGATATGCAGAGCCGGGAAGCTTTATATATCATGCACCGAACACACCTCATTACTATGAAGCCGTATCTAAAGAGCCATGGGTGTCGCACTGGATAACCTTTTCAATGCAGCACAATTTCAGCCTGTTTGAGTTGAAAAACGGAGTTTATGATTTTAACGATGTCTCCCCGTTTACAGACTTAATCGAAGACATAATCTCATTAAAAAACAATTTCGGGTTCGGTGAAAAAGCGTCCGTTTTGCTATATAAAATGATTTTAATGTTAAAACGCTATCTCGCCAAAAGCTCAACGGTTATTATGCGCAATGACATTGATTCTATTCTGCGCCCGTCGCTTGACTATATCAATGAACATTTCACGGAGGATATTCCCTTAAGCACTCTCGCTTCGCTTGCCGGAATAACTCCGGGGTATTACTGCAAAATTTTTAAGGATTATTACCATATCCGTCCGCTTGAATATGTTCGGCAGCTAAGAATACAATATGCAAAGACCCTGCTCGTTGTAC
>CAKSFY010000128.1 GCA_934454035.1 uncultured Clostridia bacterium
CGATATGACCGTTCAACAACTGATTACGTGGTGTTTAAGGATGAAAGAATGGCACTCAGCAGTAAAGGTATTATTGATATAGCTATTCAAAAAGATATAATTGATGAAGAAATGCGTGAGATGATTGAAAACGCAAAGAGCCTGAATGTTTATGAATATGAATACATAAAGGAATTACTTAAAATAAAATAAGTAAAAATCCGTATGAACCGGCGGATTTTTTAATTTGCGGAAAAAGGAGGTTTTGGTAATGATGAAAATACTTGAAGCGCAGACGATGTCTGAATTATTGGATGCAATAGATGAGTTCTGCAAAAATTTATATTTGCAGGATGATGCAGAAGAACAGTGCAGCAAATTAAAAAATGAAATTGCAGACTGTTCGGATAATGATAATATTGTACTTTTGTCTGCCTATTTATCATCTGCCGATGGCGCAGATGAAGTTGCGGAGGCTTTGTACGAGTTTATAAGCGTTTGCGGGAGTTATTCCGAGGCAAATGAGGAAATGACACAGCAGATAACCAAAGCCGAATTTGAGGCGGTTTTGGACGAATGTGAAGATAAGTGTATGCTGGAAACCTGCATAGAAAGCGAATATGAGATAAAAGCTGCGGAAATTCCGGCATGCAGTGAATGCAGAGAATACGATGTTAGATTTAAAGAAAATAACATTTGTGTTCTTCTGCCGAGGATAGATATAAACACAGATACGAAGAAGTATATATCCGATATGATTGGCGGAATACTTTATAGAATAGTCGAGACAAAAATCAAACCGGAAGAAATACGGCATGAGATGAACAGATATATTCCGGAAACACGAAACAGCGAGGAAACTACAAAAACACTATTCAAACAATATTTTTATGATGTTGTTATACATAAGGATAGAAAGCCGGGAATATATCTTGAATTTGATGACCACATGCATCAGCTTTTCAGCATTGAATTTTTCAAAAGGCTGATAGTTCAGTACCTACGGGAATGAGTTTTAAATTTTGTGGAGTTCGTGGATTGTAATTTGTCGGAAAATGTGTTATAATAATTATATATGTATGAATTGAGGAAATGCACATGAGTGAAATTGTAAAAAACGAACTTAATCAGATATATGAAACCGCACGAGCAAGTGTTATTAAAGCTCAACATAGTGTCTACAGTGCAGTGAATTCGGCGATGGTTACTGCATATTGGGAAATAGGAGAGCAAATATATAAAGCTTGCGGTGAAAATGATAGAGCAGAATATGGCAAAGGCTTAATAAAATTTATTTCTGAAAATTTGACGAAAGAATTCGGAAAGGGATTTACAGAAAGAAATTTGCGTGTGATGCGGCAATTCTATTGTGCTTTTCCAAAACGGCACACACTGTGTGCCGAATTAAGCTGGTCGCATTATAGGCGATTGCTTCGGGTCGAAAATGAAAAGATTAGAAAATTTTATGCTGATGAATGTGTTAAATCCGGATGGAGTGTGCGGCAACTTGATAGACAGATAAATTCATTTTTTTATGAGAGATTACTTTCAAGTCAGGACAAAGAGGATGTGCAAGATGAGATACAACAGCTTGAACCGAAACCGGAATATGAAAAGATTATCCGTGATCCATATGTGCTTGAATTTTTGGGACTGGAACAAAATCCTCATTTTTATGAAAAAGAATTGGAACAGGCTTTGATTGACCATTTGCAAAAGTTTCTGTTGGAATTAGGAAGAGGCTTTTCGTTTGTGGCAAGACAAAAACATATAGTTTTTGATGACAGACACTTTTTCATTGATTTGGTGTTTTATAATTATATCTTGAAGTGCTTTGTTTTAATTGACTTGAAAATAGGTGATTTATCACATCAAGACTTAGGTCAAATGCAGATGTATGTAAATTATTATACAAGAGAAATGATGAATGAGGGAGATAATCCTCCGATTGGAATTGTCTTATGTGCCGATAAGAGCGATGCAATTGTAAAATATACATTGCCGGAAGACAATAATCAAATATTTGCATCTAAGTATAAGCTGTATATGCCAACGGAAGAAGAATTTAAGAAAGAATTAAAATTGGACGATTATAAGAAAATTGAGTGAAAAATTAATTTCGATAATATGATGCATTACGGATTATATTGATTGGGAATACAATATAAGTACTAATAAACTCAACATAAAACGATCAATTATTATTAGCTATTTGAAGGTGAAACGAGCATTCTAATTGATGTGGCAATAAGGAGAGATAAAATGCGCATTACGAAGATAGAGGCTAGAAATTTTAGAATTTTGAAAAATTCAGTTATGGATTTTAATAGAGAACTATGCTTGTTATTAGGGCGCAACAATACGGGAAAAACTTCATTTATGGTATTAATAGAAAAATTTTTAAATGGTGGGGATTTTAATTTTAATGATTTTTCTGTATATTTAAGAAAAAAGCTATTTGCCATTGATGATACAACTGATGTGAATGAGTTAGCGATACAATTAATAATGAGTATTGAATACAATGAGAATGATAATTTATGTAATCTCTCTGAATTTATACTTGATCTTGATCCGGAATGCAGAACTGTTAACTTACTCTTTGAGTGCTCAATTAAAAAAGATAAGATGATTGAAGGTATTAAAAAGAAGGGAAAAATGCCTATAGATAAATTTGTAACTAATCATATTAAAGATTATTTGCAAAAGAAAGTATACATTTTTAGTTCTACAGATGATTTGCTAACAGAGAACAGATATAAACTCATTGAGAAGAATTTCAAGGATGTTGAAAAGTTAATTGATTTTGAAATTATTCATGCGAAACGAAATGTTGCGAGTTCCGAGGAAAATAGTGGAGCCGGAGTTCTTTCAAAACTTACAACAGGTTATTTTAATAAGCTCAATATTAATGCTCCTGATAAGTTCGAAAAAATAAACTCGCTAATCGCAGATATGGATGAACAGTTAGAAATTAATTACAAGAATTTCTTTGATTCCTTTCTTTTAAATGCGAGAGAGTTTTTGAATATGGGAAATCTTAAGGTTGTTTCTAATTTGAAGGCAAAAGAGATTTTGAACGATTCTTCTGAAGTTGTGTATGGAGATTTGGCTCATCGTTTACCTGAACATCTTAATGGCTTAGGACATATGAATATTTTGTTTTTGCTTTTAAGCATTGAGATTAAGAAAGAGTCTTTCAAAGCAAATAACAAGGACATAAAACTGTTATTGATTGAAGAACCTGAAGCGCATACCCATCCTCAGCTTCAATATGTCTTTGCCCAAAATATTGAAAAATTATTAAGCCAAGTGCCCAACTTGCAAACCATAATTTCAACTCACTCACCGCATATTGTGTCAAACCATCCATTTGAAAATATCAGATATATGTCTTTGAAAAAAAGCGAGGATGGTGATAATATAGAAATAAAAAATTTCTATAATGAATTAAGTGAAAAATACAAAGAGGAAGAAAAAGAGTTTGCATTTCTAAAGCAGTATTTGAGTGTTCAATCTTCTGAACTGTTTTTTGCAGATAAGGCAATTTTTATTGAAGGTATATCGGAGGGCATACTGATTAACTATTTTATAAACCTATATGATTCAAAAAGAAAGTCGGCGGAATCAGAAAAAGAAAAGGATGATAAAACATATAAATCTAAATATGTACCATTATCAGCACAAAATATAACTATAATTCAAGCTGGGGCAAATGCAAAGGCGTTTAGACATTTTATCGAATTTCTCAAGATACCAACGCTTATTATTACAGACATAGATACTGTTTATCAGAAGACCGATAAAAAAACAACGTATGATGCCTGTAGAGTATTGGATCCTGCATGTTGTAATACTTCCAATGCTACAATTAAATACTACTACGGGGCTCCGGAATTTGTGTATGGTTGCACGAAACACACAACATGGCTTAAAAATTTAATAAGTCATAACCAAGAGTGTGTAAGCGATTTTGTGAATGTAAGTTATCAGCAAGAGGAAAATGATTATTATCCGAGAAGTTTTGAAGATGCATTTATAAATATAAATTTACCACAACTGAGAGAACAAAAGACTCAGTTGTTAGGGCTGAAAAACATAGATAAAATTGATAGAAATCGTAACGTCTATCAATTGACTCAGAAGATAATAGATAAAAAATCAGATTTTGCATCGTCTTTGCTTTACATCGCGTATACGGATAAAGAAGTCGAATGGGCGACCCCTAAGTATATATTGGAGGGATTAGAATGGCTACAGAAGAAGTAATTACGGCTATAGATCAATGTAAGAATTGTATTAAAGATAAAATAAGTTTTGTTCTTCAGGGCGGCGCCGGTAGTGGTAAAACAGAAGCACTAAAAGAATTGTTGTTATATATTAATCAAACAAATCCTAAAGCGAAAGTAATGTGTATTACTCACACCAATGTTGCTGTCAATGAAATATTAAGCAGAACAGGTAATGCTTTTCCGGTATCAACAATCCACTCTTTTATTAATAGCTTGATTAAAGATTATAAGAAAAATATACATACAGTTATAGGGGAACTATTTTGCATTCCTAAATTTATACCTGCCGAAAAAACTGATGAAGTTTCAGAGAAAGATTATAAGAAAAGTGAGCACGAACGCTATAAGAGCTTATACGAAAAATATGCTGATAAATATTATGAAATAACCGGTCAATCAGTGGAAAAAGTCGCGGGAAAAAGAGAATATGATAGAGCTCCTGATAAGTTTAATGCAACGCTGAATAGTGGGATTGAGTTTGTTAATGAAAAGATTAGAGAAGATATAGCCTCAAAAGAGTATTCTTTAATAGGATATAATGATACTAGTTTTAACAGTTTAAAGGACTTGACTTTTGGCCACGATGGCTTATTGGATATTTTCCACCTATTAATTATGAAATATCCTTTGCTGTCAAAAATGATTGCGGATCGTTATGACTACATTTTTATTGACGAATATCAAGATACAAATGCTGATATAGTTGATGATTTGATTCGAGTCTCACAGAATGGGGGGTTAACACTATGTTTGTTTGGTGATGCTATGCAGTCGATTTATAGTGACGGAATTGGCAATGTGGATAAATATATTGGGAGTAATTTTGTTTCAATTCCGAAACCCGATAACTATCGCTGCGCATTTGAAATCATTGATTTTGTGAATCCGTTGCGATTAGATGGATTAAAACAAGAAGTTGCATTTAAGGTTAATGCGAAAGGTGAGATTGAAACAGAAGAATCTCGCCATGGTTTTGTAAAAGTTTTATATTCTGTATGTGAAGAAAAGCCTAATGTTCGCAGTTCTGATGAAGAAAAGGCGACATACCAATCTCAAATAGATGCATTGATAAGTAAAGCAAAAGAATACTGTCCTTCGCCTAAAATATTGATGCTTACAAATAAGGCGATTGCTGAAAAGAACCACTTTCAGCATTTATATAAAGTTTTTAATGATAGATACTACGATGTGAGTGATCGTATGGAAAAGTATTTGGTATCAATCCAAGTGTTGGAACTCTGCGATATTTGCAATGCTTATTTGCATGGCGAGTACAACATGCTAATAAAATCAGTGCGTTCAAGTGGTTACATTATTCAAAAGCTTTCTGACAAAAAGGCCATAAAGGATATTATGTCGAGCATAATCGAAGATAAAGATATTTCAATGTGGGAGGCAATTGAATTAGCTGCAGAAAAAAAGATCATTAAGTTATCCGATAGTTGTATAAATAAAATTAAACGTGAAAGAACTTTTGTAGAACAAAATAATGGAGATGAATTCTATAAAGCATTTCGTGAATTGTACCTTGCCGGAAATAAAACCTATAATAAAATCAAAGATAAAATCGATATTACTTCTGAAGAAGTGTTTGATGAATTGGAATCGACATACAAAAGAGAACGTTTTATAATCGAATTATTGTCACATGACATGAAATTTTCAGAGGCATTGAATTATTCGAAATATTTGGAAGAAGAAACCGAATATATTACAATGCATAAAACTAAGGGCTCAAGCATTCAAAATGTTATTGTAGTTATTGACGAATTCTTTTGGAACGAATACAATTTTTCTTCTTTATATATGCCGGAAAGTGACTCTAATGCTAATCGAATAATAAATTCGAAGAAATTGATTTATGTTGCGTGTTCGAGAGCGATGGCCGGTTTGGTGTGCGTAAAAGTATTAACCGCTGATGAGGTTGAATCTTTTAAACGTACATTTCCCTGTGCGGAACCAATTTAACATAAGGAGTATAAGCTTGTGTAAGAGGAGAGGCAAATGTGCTTTTTTAATAACAGAAAGAAAAGGAGAATTGAAAAAATGAAATTG
>CAKSFY010000129.1 GCA_934454035.1 uncultured Clostridia bacterium
ATTCAGGTTTCGCGTATGGGTGTGCCGACTGCACTGCTGTCAATACCGCTTAAATATATGCATACCTCTGTTGAGACATTATGTGTATCAGATGTGGAAATGACGGCGGAGCTTTTGACATTTTTTATTCAGAATATAGGTGAGGATACGGAGGAATGGCTGTGCTTATAGAAAAACTTTGCAATGCTTGCGGTGTAAGCGGAAATGAAGCAGCCGTAAGAAAAATAATAAAATCTGAAATTGAGAATTATGCAGATGATATTACGGTTGACAGTATGGGTAATATGATTGCTTTCAAAAAAGGAAAGGATTCGTCCAAAAAAGTAATGCTGTCAGCGCATATGGATGAAGTCGGATTTATCATAAGCGGATTTACGGAAAAAGGATTTCTCGAATTCAAAACCGTCGGCGGAATAGACACGCGTGTAATTATATCTAAAAAAGTATATGTCGGTGAGAATAAAATCCCGGGTATTATCGGAATAAAGGCTATTCATCTGCAAAAAAGAAGCGAACGCGATACCGTTCCCGAAATTTCGTCTTTATATATAGATATAGGCGCAAAAAGCAGACAGGAAGCCGAAAAAAGAGTTAGTCTCGGAGATTATGCAGCATTTGCAACGGAGTTTGAATATTTCGGAGACAATAAAATAAAATCTAAGGCAATTGATGACAGGGCAGGCTGCTATGTACTGACGGAAGCCATCAAAAAAGATGTCTTGTATGACACATATTTCTGCTTTTTGGTACAGGAGGAGGTAGGACTCCGAGGCGCAAGAATCGCAGCGGCAAGAGTGGAACCCGATATTGCACTTGTTCTTGAGGCGACAACCTGTTCGGATGTCTGCGGCTGCGAAGAGCATGAGTATGTAACAAAGCTCGGCGGCGGAGTGGTAATAACTATGCGTGACGGAAGCTCGATTGTTCCGGAAGATTATAGGAAGGCTCTTCAAGAATTGTGTGAAAAGAATAATATTCCGTATCAGTACAAAAAGACTACAAGGGGCGGAAATGATGCCGGAGCAATTTATATATCGGGTAAAGGTGTAAAGTGCGCATCATTGTCGGTTCCATGCAGGTATCTGCACTCACCCGTCGGCGTTGCGGCACTTTCGGATATAAATGCGATGAAAGATTTGGTTTGCGGATTCTTGGATTCGCTGCCGGAGATAATAGGAGAATAAATTATGGATATATTAAAAAAATTAGTGTCTGTTCCCGGTGCTTCGGGGTGTGAACGGGAAATCGCAAAAGTAATTGAAAACGAAATTAAAAATTATGCGGATGAAGTATACACCGATGCGCTCGGCAACCTGATTGCACACAAAAAAGGAAGCGGCAAAAAAATAATGTTTGCCGCTCATATGGACGAAATAGGTGTTGCAGTGACATTTATTGATGATAACGGATTCCTGAGATTTTCAAACGTCGGCGGTCTTTATACAAAGGAACTTTCGGCAAGAAGGGTTATATTTAAAAACGGTGTCACAGGCGTTATATATACAGAAAAAGATAATAAAATGATGCAGCTTTCAAAAATGTATATAGACATAGGTGCTGACAGCCGTGAAGCAGCTGAAAAAATGGTAAGTATAGGCGATACGGCGGTGTTTGAGGGAACCTATCACCAAAACGGAAGCAGGATTATTTCAAAAGCACTTGACAATCGTGCAGGCTGCTATGTCCTGATTGAAGCAATGAAACGAGTTAAATCGGATAATGATTTGTATTTTGTGTTTACGACCCAGGAGGAAGTAGGTCTAAGAGGCGCAAGATGTGCTGCATATTCAATAGAGCCGTATGCAGCGATAGCAGTTGACGTTACCGATACGGGCGATACTCCAGAATGTGCTAAAATGGCGGTAAATCTCGGAAAGGGTGCCTGCGTTAAAGTGATGGACAGGTCGGTAATATGCCATAGTGAGATAAGAAATGTGCTTATTGAGCTGGCAAAAAAGAATAATATTTCGTATCAGCTCGAAATAATGACCGACGGCGGAACGGATGCAGGGGTTATTCATCTTACCAAAGACGGAGTGAAAACCGGCGGAATATCGATTCCGACAAGATACATTCATTCTCCGTCCGAACTTGCTGATGCAAATGATATAGAAGCTTGCATAAGACTTGCCGCGGCATTTGCGGAGTGTGACAGTATATGACAGATGTTATTTCTTCGGCACAGAATCCGAAGGTGAAACTTGCAAAATCACTGCTCCTAAAAAAAAACAGAGTAAAAAACGGACTTTACACGGTTGAGGGATTAAAATCGGTAACCGATGCCGCGGCGGCAGGCGCTGATATAAAAATGATTTTTCTTTCAGAGCAAAGCAGTTCTTTACAAGATGATTTTGCAGAATATCCGTGTTATATTGTCGGAGATGAAATTTTTTCGGGTATGTGTGATACAAAAACTCCTCAGGGGGTTTTGGCGGTTATTGCAATCAATAAACGCAAATTCAGCTTTTCAAAAGATGAGATGTATATCTGCTGCGATAATGTCCGCGATCCGGGAAACCTCGGTACGATTATAAGAACGGCGGATGCGGCAGGCTTCGGAGGAGTTATTCTGTACGGGGATTGTGCTGATTTGTACAGCCCCAAAACAGTTCGTTCAAGCATGGGTTCATTTTTTCATATACCTATATACGAAAACGCTTCGTATGAGGACATTAAAAAGCTCAAAGCCGACGGCTTTAAGCTTTTTTGCGGCGCGCTTTCGGATAAAACCGTAGACTATACCGAGGCGGATTTTATGTCCCCCTTTGTTATATGCGTGGGAAATGAAGCAAACGGAATTTCGGACGAGATGGAAAAAGCAGCCGATAAAACGGTGAAAATTCCGATAAACGGAGCGGCGGAATCTTTAAATGTCGGAATAGCCGCAGCAGTACTTATGTACGAGGCAGTCAGACAGAGAAACGAAAAAAATTGTTGACTATTTTGAAATTTGATATTATAATATACTTTATAAGGCAATAAAAGGTGGGCGAAAATTGTGGATAAAACAATTTATTGGGTATGGCTTTGCAATCTTTCGGGTATATTTCCGAATAAAATTACTGCGCTTTTGGAACACTTTGAAACTGTGGAGGATATATACAGAGCCGGGACGGACGACTATAAAGGAATATCAGGCATATCAAGAGGAGATGCACTTGTACTTAATTCAAAGGATTTAAGCCATGCCGAGAAGATAATTACGGCCACTCAGAAGGCAGGAGCTCATATTCTGACTTATGACGATATAAATTATCCGGATTCGCTGAGAAAAATACCAAACCCACCGTATGTTTTGTATATTAAAGGTGAAATGCTGCCGTGGGACAGGCTGTTGTGCATCGGAGTAGTAGGAACAAGAGAGAGCAGTGAATACGGGGAAAAGGCGGTTCACCATATTGCGTATGAGCTTGCATTAAACGGAGTGACCATAGTAGGCGGTATGGCTGTCGGAATTGACACTGTCGGCGCACTTGCGGCACTGGAAGCCGGAGGGAAAACAATCGCTGTTTTAGGGTCGGGAATCGATGTGGTTTATCCTCCGCAAAATGCGGGTCTTATGCAGAAAATTATTGAAAACGGAGCGGTTATAACGGAGTATCCGCCGGGCTCACCGGCACATGGGTATCACTTCCCGGTAAGAAACAGAATTATAAGCGGACTTTCAAGAGGAATTTTAGTGGGTGAAGCTCCTGCTAAAAGCGGTGCGCTTATAACCGCAAGATATGCACTCGAAACCGGCAAGGACTTGTTTGTTATTCCGGGTAAAATATTTGATTATAATTTTGTCGGCAGTAACAGGCTTTTAAAAGAAGCCGGTAAAGCAACCATATGTGCAAACGATATTTTGGAAGAATATCCTTATGATGTTGCAAAGCTTGTCAGACCGACGGGGAAAAAACAGGCTGCGGACAATATAAAAACAGTTTCGATTGATGATGAAAAATACTCTTCGCTCGGCACGGACGAACGCAGAATAATCGAATTGCTGATAGAGGGGAATCTGCATATTGATGAAATGAAAGCGAAAAGCGGCATTGATATAGAAAGGCTTAATTCTATGCTGCCGCTTTTGGAAATGACGGGATATATAAAAAAGCTTCCCGGAGACAATTACAGACTTGAATATTAACGGAAAGCTCAATAATCAGAAAGGAATTAACGAATGTCAAAGAAATTATTGATTGTCGAATCTCCCGCAAAGGCGGGAACAATTAAAAAATATCTGGGAAAGGACTATACTGTCGTTGCTTCAATGGGACATGTGATTGACCTGCCCAAAAGTCAGCTTGCAGTCGATGTTGAGCATGATTTTACCCCTAGGTATATAACAATCAGGGGCAAGGGTGATTTGCTTGCAAAACTGAAAAAAGAGGCAAAGAATGCCGATGTTGTATATCTGGCAACCGACCCGGACCGTGAGGGAGAAGCGATAAGCTGGCATTTGGCAAAAGCTTTGAAAATAGATATTAATTCAAAATGCAGAGTAACCTTTAATGAAATCACCAAAACAGCAGTTAAAAATGCAATCAAAGAGCCGAGATGTATTGATATGGATTTGGTTGACGCTCAGCAGGCAAGACGTGTTTTGGACAGGATAGTGGGCTATAAAATCAGTCCTCTTTTATGGGAAAAGGTAAAAAGAGGATTGAGTGCCGGACGTGTTCAGTCTGTTGCTACACGAATGATTTGCGACAGGGAAGAGGAAATTTTAAATTTTGTCCCGGAGGAATACTGGAGCGTAGAAGCGGAATTTCAAAAAAATAAATCTAAATTTACAGCAAAATATTACGGCAGAGGCGGAAAGGAGGAAAAGCTTTCAAACGGAGAAGAAGCGCAAAGAATAGTCGATGCTGTCGGAAAAAAAGAATTTGTTGTTTCGGCAATCCGCGAAAGCGAGGTTATTAAAAATCCGCCGCCACCCTTCACTACAAGTACACTGCAACAGGATGCTTTAAGAAAAATCGGCTTCGGAACAAGCCGGACAATGCAGAATGCACAGGCTCTTTATGAGGGTATTAATATAGGAGGAAAA
The DNA here is from genome assembly GCA_934454035.1 of uncultured Clostridia bacterium. Classification (GTDB taxonomy): domain Bacteria; phylum Bacillota; class Clostridia; order UBA1381; family UBA1381; genus CAKSQL01. The sequence goes on from CAKSFY010000129.1 coordinate 5,036, forward strand.
TACGGCGCAGTCGGTCTTATCACTTATATGCGTACCGATTCGCTCAGAATTTCGCAGGAAGCACAGCAGGAGACTGTTTCGTATATTGCGGAGAAGTTCGGGAACGAATATGTTAAAGCAAGGCAATATAAAGCAAAAAAGAACGCGCAGGATGCGCATGAAGCAATCCGCCCCACAAATGTGAATATCAAACCGATTGACATTAAGGACAAGCTTACATCTGACCAGTATAAACTTTATAAGCTTATTTGGGAACGATTTGTAGCAAGTCAGATGTCAGCAGTGGTTTACAAAACAGTTAACGCAACTGTCACCGCCGGAGATTATGATTTCAGGGCAAGCGGCTCGGCTGTTAAGTTTGACGGCTTTACCGCAGTCTATACAGAAGGCAGTGATGATGACAAGAAGAAAAAGGATAAGATGCTGCCTGCTCTTAACGAGGGAGAAAATGTCAAGCTTGCGGATATAGAAGGAAAGCAGCATTTTACTCAGCCGCCGGCACGTTTTACGGAAGCAACGCTTGTCCGCGCTTTGGAAGAGAACGGAATAGGACGTCCGAGTACTTATGCACCGACAATTGCGACAATCATATCAAGAGGATATGTTGCAAGGAGCAAAAAGCAGCTTGTGCCCACGGATTTGGGCAGTGTGACGACTGATATTATGAAGAACAATTTCAAAGACATAGTCGATATAGAGTTTACCGCAAATATGGAAAAAGAGCTTGATGAGGTTGAGGACGGAAAAAGAGAATGGGTGAAAATTTTAAAGGATTTTTATCCGCCGTTTGAAAAGAATCTGGAAAAAGCCGCAGCAAATATTGCTAAAATTAAAATTAAAGATGAGGAATCGGATGTCGTATGTGAAAAATGCGGCAGGAAAATGGTTTACAAGCTGTCGAAATTCGGCAAGTTTCTTGCTTGTCCGGGATATCCGGAGTGTAAAAACACGAAAGCAATACGCACGGAAACGGGCACGAAATGTCCGAAATGCGGCGGTGAAATTCTCGTGAAAAAATCCAAAAAAGGCAAAGTGTATTACGGCTGCGAGCATTATCCGAAGTGCGATTTTATGCTGTGGGATGAACCTGTAAAGGGCGAGGCATGTCCTGTGTGCGGCGGTCTTTTGATAAAGAAAAACGGCAGAAATAAGAAGATTATGTGTACTGCCGAGGGCTGCACTTATGAGAGAAGCCTGAAGAAAAAGACGGAGTGATGAAATGGTAAATGTAATAGGCGGCGGCTTGGCAGGATGTGAGGCAGCTTGGCAGCTTGCAAAAAAAGGAATAA
>CAKSFY010000130.1 GCA_934454035.1 uncultured Clostridia bacterium
CCTTGATTTTATCTTGGATGGTGTCTTTGAACAAATCATCTATTTCCGCAGCGTCAAAACCGGTGAGAGATACATCGAAATCTTCGGCTTGCAAATCCGAAATCAAAAGAGCAAGCTTATCCTTATCCCATTCACCGGATATTTTATTGAGCGCCACATTAAGCGCTTTTTCTTTGTTTTCGTCCATCTCGACAACTACGCAGTCAACCTCGCTTATGCCCATATTGATTAGAACTTTGAGCCTTTGGTGACCGCCGACAACTCTGCCGGTTGTCCTGTTCCATATAACCGGCTCAACATATCCGAACTGCTCAATCGAGCGTTTCAGCTTTTCATATTCCTCATCGCCGGGTTTCAAATCCTTTCGTGGATTGTAGTCTGCCGGGAGCAGATTTTCGGTTTTCATTTTCTCAATCAGCATACCAAACCCCACTCGGCAAATTTCTCAAAGCCGCCGACCGACTTTATATATTCTCTTGCCGTTTCCACGATTTTTTCGTAAGGAATACCGTCTATGTATTCATCGCCGATTGCACAGCAAAGCTTTACAGGTTTTCCTGTTTCCTGCGCTTTAAGGAATGCGTAAATGTTTACACTCACATCGGCTTTTGATAAATCCTTGCCGTGCAGACCGCCGCCGGTGACGGAGTCCGCCATATCACTGCCGAGTTTGCGGTTTGCGGCGCCTGTGTCGACATCCGTTCCGCCTGTCCAATCACCGAGAGGGTTAATTTCGGCTGTAGGATAATATTTTTTGAGTTTATCCGTATCCGCATTGCTTTGGCAGATGATGAGCCTTGCTCCGTCAATGATGTATTTTCCGTCAAAGGGATAGGAATTGTATATGTCCCTTGCAATCTTGGCAAGCGCTTTTTGCTCCTCGGTTACGGGCATACCCTTAAATATGCCGTTGTCGCCGCATCTGATAATACCGTCCTGGTTCTTTGCAAGATGAGTGTCTTGCGGAGTGATAACAATATCGCATTTAAGGTTTGAACCGCCGATTCGGTGTATTGCTTTCTCAACCATACATTTTTCAATCGGTGCGGAGGTTTCGATAATCGCATGGCACACACCGTGTCCGATTAAGACTTCGGCGGCAATTTTGGGATTAGTATCCACACTGTATGCAAGGTCGACAATTGCACCGGCAATTCTGTCCGCCACCTTGTCCGGGTGGGCGGGGTTTACTTTTTCAAACATAGTTTTATCGTCCTTTCCGAGCGGTCAAAAGCCGCTCCATTAAATCGTCCTGCGGTGTTGCCGAGCCGTATTCCACAGAACAATTTTCCTTTACAACCTGGTAAATCTGATACCACAGCTGATTGGACTGTTTCATATAGTCACGGCTCACCGAAACATACGGTGAGGTCATAGCGCCGCCCGTTGTCGGATGCTTTGCCAAAAAACCGAATGTGCTGATAGCCTCCTCGCACTGAATCCATCTTGCGATGCACATTGCGTACTGCTCCAAAAGCTGTGTGCTTATTAGCTTTTCACATCCTCGTTCTTTCAACCACTGCCATGTTTCCTTGTATACATCCTCGGCACATAAATCAATGCCGCCTTTTTGACTTGCTTTCAAATATTCCTTCACGGGCGGCATATCCGAACCTTCAAGTTCGGCGGTATCGTTATCGAAGTTCACAACCGTGAGTTTTCTGCCGCCGGGGTTTCCGGCTGTCAGCTTATCGGCAAGCGCCTTTGATTTCCGCCCGGCGCCTGCTCGTGAGCCGCCCCGGTTTGTACCGTCCTTTGCCATATCAAATTCACCTCATTTCTCTTTGGGGGTTATCCCCCTGTTTGATTTCGCTTTTTTGTGTATGAAGGGAGGCGCCCGTTCTTCTGTGATAGGCTCACAGAGATTCAGACCGCCCCTTGCCGTATACATATTTACCAAAGAATACATATTCGCTTGACACCTAACCCCATATCACGGTATAATATAAGCATCAGCAATAGCAAGGAGGTCGGAGTTATGAATACTCTTGAAGAATATATGAAAATGCCATACCCAATCGAGATTACACCCGATAAAGATGAAGGTGGCTATGTTGCATCACATCCGGATCTGAAAGGCTGTATTACTTGCGGCCAAACAATTGAGTCAGCCACAGAAGCACTTGCTGATGCAAAGCGTGCATGGCTTAAGGCAGCGCTGGAAAGTGGCTATGAAATACCCGTGCCGAACAATTCTGACCTTCATACACTTGAAAGTGACGAAACACTTCTTTCTGTTTCTAAGCAAATACTTGATAAAAACCGTCAAGCTTATAAAAAACTTTCAAAGTCATAAAGCCGCTCATCTGATGCGGCTTTTGTTATGCCATCTGTCTCCGTCTTTTGCCGTTATTTCCGAGTGACAAGCCTTGCACAGGCTCATAAGGTTATCGTCATTGTGCGTTCCGCCGCGGGACAGAGGAATGATGTGGTGAACCTCCTCGGTGGGTGTAAGCTTACCTTTCTTTAAGCACATCTCGCAAAGCGGATGATTTGCAACGTGCCTGTCACGGATTCGTTTCCATGCTCGTCCGTACCTTTGACGCACCGCCGGATCACGGTCATATTTTTCGTATCGTTTATTCTCTTGCTTTTGATGCTCCGTACAGAACCTGCCGTCCGTAAGTTTCGGACAGCCGGGATAGGAACACGGCCGTCTCGGTTTTTTTGGCATCTGTTTTCACCTCGCTTTGGGCATAAGAAAAGCCCTCACAGGATTTCTCCCATGAAGGCTGTCTGTATACACATTTTTCATACTACCATTATACCACATTCCCATATGTATTCAAGTGGCTTTTAGTGGTCTGAATGTATTTTGTCATAAACCTTTCCGGCACTCTCAAGCGCTCTGCCGTGCAGGCGGTGCAGCCATCTCAAATCATAAAACATCTCGCTTGCAATCTTCTCCCACGAATGAAAGCACAGATACCGCTTTTCAAGTATCATGCGAAGGTCTGTCTGCTCAACACCGGCTATAACCTGTGCAATTTCTTCTTTCAAATCAACAAGATTGTCTATATCTTTGTTAATTTCATATTGCAAATCAATAATCTTGTTAATGGTGTCCGCCATAGACGATGTACTTTTGCTCGGTGAGTGCGGCATTCCCGTTATCACCGAGGTACACTTTGTTGCAAGTTCGTTTAATGATTCAAGCTGTTCAAGCTTTGACTGTATACGCATATCCAAATAACGCGCTTGTGATAAATATTCTTTTACACTCATTTCACTATACCTCCGATTTCAGCTTTTACGGCATCAATAAGCGCCGATTGTGTGCTGTCTTTTTTCTTTAACGCTTTTAGAATCTGTTCGTCAATTGTACCTTTTGCCGCAATGTGCATGATAACAACCGTGTCCGAATTTTGACCCTGCCGATAGAGCCTTGCATTTGTCTGCTGATACAGTTCCAGACTCCAGGTAAGTCCGAACCATACAAGCGCTGAGCCGCCGTCTTGAAGATTCAGTCCGTGACCTGCAGATGCCGGGTGTATGAGCGCCACGGGAATTTTTTCGTTATTCCATTTTTCTATACTGACGGTTGTATCAAGCTTTTCAAACGGAATATTTAACGCTTTAAGCTTGTCTGCAATCCTGTCATAATCGTGCTTGAACCAATATGCCACAAGCACCGGCTTGCCGTTCATGCTTTCGATGATGTCCTCAAGCGCATCAAGCTTTCTGTCATGAACATGAATCACCGATTTATCATCATCGTAAATTGCACCGTTTGCCATCTGACACAGCTTGTTTGAAAGACTTGCGGCATTGGCGGCTGTAATTTCATCATCTGACAGCTGCAACACCATATTATCCTTGAGTTCTTTATATTTCCGCTGTTCCTTCTCGGAAAGAGTCACCTCATAATCCGTTGTCACAAGCTTTGGCATTTTTAAGTGATCGGCGGCTTTCATAGAAATTGTAATATCGGATATTTTTCTGTATATTGTATCCTCCGCACCGGGGAGTGGCTTATAGCTGAAAATGACCTGCCCGTTTCTTTTATCCGGCATAAAGTATGTGTTTCTGTACTGACCGATAAACCTTCCGAGCCGTTCACCTATGTCAAGCAGCTTAAATTCCGCAAATAAGTCCATAAGTCCGTTGGAAGATGGTGTTCCGGTAAGACCTACAATTCTTTTTATTTTCGGTCTGACCTTCATCAAAGCCTTGAACCTTTTTGCTTGGTAATTCTTAAAGGACGAAAGCTCATCGATTACCACCATATCAAAATCAAATGCCGCTCCCATATACTCTGTAAGCCACGGAATATTTTCACGGTTTATGATGTAAATATCGGCATCCGCTTTCAAAGCATTTTTTCTTTCGGCAGGTGTGCCGACAACGATACTGTATTTTAAATCGTTTAGGTGATCCCACTTGTTTATCTCAGCGCTCCATGTGGTCTTTGCAACTCTTAAGGGCGCTATAACAAGTATTTTATGTACCGAAAAATAATCAAAAAGCAGATTGTTTATTGCCGTAAGCGTAATGCTCGTCTTGCCGAGTCCCATATCAAGAAACACTGCCGATACCGGGTGTTTTTCGATATATTCGATTACATATTTTTGATAATTATGAGGATTGTATTGCATCAATCACATCTCCGATCTGCTTCGGCGAGTCTATGACATACACCTTAAATCCAAGCCTTTTTAGCATTTTGTGTCTTGCCGTCTGAAGCGGGCACGGGTGTTTGCCGGGAGCCTTTAACTCCACAAAACCCAGTTTGCCGCCATGCAGAAGAACGAGCCTGTCCGGCATTCCGTCCAAGCCGGGGGATATAAACTTAACTGCCGCACCGCCGCATCTCTTAACTGCCGTCACCAACTTGTGTTCTATATCTTTTTCACGCATATGTTTCCTCCTTTATGACACCTCCGACACCTCTTAACATAAACTCCTCTTATATATAGTTTTTTATAATTTAACTGCCCTAAAGGGGGTTTTATATATGAGGTGTCGGAGGTGTCATTTTTTAAATAAAATCACTTTCTGTAAGTCTGACTCCGGTCACGAAACGACCTTCTGTTTTTTTGCGTCTGCCTATCCCGCGCTGCTCAACAGCCGCATAGAATTCTGCAGAATTACGCACATATTCTCCGCATCTTGCACAGAACGCACGATATGCGTCATAAAAGTTCCCGGACTTTTCTTCAAGTCCGTCACCGACTTCACAGCACGCATCAAGAAAATGTGCAAGCCAGTCATTGTCGCGCTTATATTTATCGACAGCGTCCATGACGACTTTCGGCGGTTGTATTCTAAAATCGTTTTTGATTATCTTTTCAGCGCCGTCAATGAGCCATGTGAGAATATACTCACCGGCATTTTCAAACAGATAATCGCCGTAATTTTTTATATCCTTTTTCGGCTTGATTTTTGCGTTAAACGGTATTACAATGAGCCTTCGCCATATGCCTTCATCCATTGCTCCGACTCTCGGAAGATGGTTTGTGTATAAGAGTACTGTGTGGGTAGGTGTAAAATGGAACGGGTTCTTATATTTCTTTTCCGCCTCAATCGTATCTGTGGAACACAGCTGTTTTACCATTGATGTGTTAAGGCGCATTCCTTCCTCGAGTTCTGCCGCTATGAGGAGCCGTTTGCCTTTTGCCTCGGCAAGTTCCGGTTTCACATTTCTCTTGCAGCCGACAGTCAGCGCATCGGCTGAAATCATACCGCCGTATGTGCCGATGGTTTTAAGTATTGCATTTCCGAATGTTGATTTACCGTTTCCGCCCTCACCGTATGCAATGATGAGCGCCTCAACAAACACTTTTCCGAGCAGCGAAAGTCCCATCATCTGCTGCACATATTCAACAAGCTGCGCATCACCGCAGAAAAATTCATTCACGGCTGACAGCCACAAATCCTTTCCCTTATCACCGGGTGATACCGCCGTAACCTTTGTGATATTATCCTCCGGTGTATGTTCGTGCGATCCGTCTGTTCCGTGTCTTAGGTCATAAGTACAGTTTGGAGTATTCAGCAAATACGGATTGCTGTCAAGCTGCGATACGGGAACATCAACCATCGGCTTTAAGGTTTGCAGCGCCGATGCAATGTATTTCATATCTCTTCGTTTCATTACGAAAGCAAGGTATTTCTTTGCCGACAAATACTCCTCATATAACTTCAGCTGTTCCTCGTTAAGATTGTTTATAACTCTCTTTCCGCCGGATACCGCATCTTCTTTAGGCACACCGCTTGATATGAGA
>CAKSFY010000131.1 GCA_934454035.1 uncultured Clostridia bacterium
GGCTGTTAATTTATCTGAAGAAAAGCAGTGTGATTTATTGCAGGAGCCGGTTTTACTTGATATTGATAATGCTGCGTTTAAAATCAAGGATGTCTGTAATAATAAAAATTTTTCAGAAATAATATCTGAAGGAATTTCGAAAAACTGTATTATTCAAATTAAAACGATATTGAAATATGACGGAAGTATGGAATTTGATGCGATTATAAAAGCAAAAAAGACGTTAATTTTTGAAAATGTTTCGCTTTCGTATCGTCTGACAGATTATGCTGCACGCTATATGAACGGATTTTCTGAATTTGGCGGTAAATATAAAAATTTTACCGATAGTTTTCAAAGAGGAAAACAGTTTGACAGTCTTTTCTGCGGTAATGTAAATACGGGAATAAGAGTTAAATTCAAAGCGGAACATTACATAAAACCGTTGTGTAATATTTATTATCATAACAGAGAATTGATTATACCGGAGGAAACTTGGGATAATCACGGAAACGGTAAGATAAAAATAAGCGGTACAAAAGTTTCGTTTGATACCGGTAAATATTTTATGGCTGAGGATGAAACAAGAGTTTTCAGGGGCGAAATTCACATTACGCCGTTTAAAGCGATTGATTATAAAAAGCATTTTGAAACAAGATATTATCATGATGAGCATTTAAACAATGTGAATAATGATATAGAAGAGGCCGCAGAGCTGGGATTCAATTATATAAACTATCATCACGGAACTCCTGTAAATCCATATATAAATTATCCGTTTATAGAAAATGAAGCCTTGAAAAGCGCAGCAGATAAGGCGAAAGAAAAAGGAATAAATACAAAAGTTTATTACACAGTCAGAGAGTGCAGCAATCATATGGCCGAGGTATTTGCATATAAAGCTCTTGATAATGAAATAATTATTCGGAAAAAGGGCGATGGAGCGACTTGGCTCGGCGGTGATTTAACACCATGGATAAAGAAGTATTTCGGAGAAAATGTAATTCCGGCATGGAAAGTGCATTTCGATCCTGAAATTTATAAGAGTGATGATGACGCTGCAATGATTGTTTCTCCCGAATCAAGATTGGAAAACTATTATATAGAGGGACTTGACTGGCTCTTAAAAAATATAGGTATTAAGGGAATTTACATTGACGATACCGCACTCGGAAGAGAAGCTCTTGAGCGTGCAAAAAAGATACTTGAGCCTTACGGCGGTCTTATAGATATGCATACATGGAATCATCACAATGATTGGGCAGGCAATGCAAGCAGTTTAAATCTCTACACTGAAATTTTGCCTTTTATTGACAGTATGTGGATTGGCGAAGATTTTGATATGTCAAAGAGCAGTGCAGATTTTATAATGACCGAAATGTCTGCAATACCGTACGGACTTACAAGCGAAATGCTTGGCGGCGGTGCAAAAAATATATATGTCGGGCTTTTATATGCAATGAATTTCAGATATAAATGGTCAGATTATATTTATGAAATGTATAAGCTTTGGGATGATTTTAAAATTGAAGATAGTAAAATGCTGGGATATTGGCATAGTCAAAATCCAATATCAACAGGTAACGAAAATGTTAAGTGTACAGTGTATTTAAAAGGCAAGACGGCAATGATTTGTCTTTATAATTTTTCGGCAAATAAAGAAAGCGTCTGCCTGAATATAAACAAAGATCTGCTCGGTTTTGATTATTCTGATATATTGCAAATACCGGAAATTAACAACTATCAAAAAGGCGGCAATATTTTGCTTTATGATAATATAGAGTTAGATAGCAGAAAGGGAATAGCGTTATATATTCAGTCGAGGTAAAAAAATGGAGATTATAACTAAAAAAATTAATAATGAATATAGGTTTTTTTTGAAAAATAATTCTTCAGAAACAATATATCCGGATGAAGTAATTGTAATGAGCGGAAAAATACCGTTTAAGAAGAATACCAGAGCATATTGCGATGGATTTAACATGCTTAGTCAATATATCGGAACTGTTGAAAATATGGAATGTATGGGGCCTTATTCAGATGGCGGACACTACAAGCTGCCACAAAAAGACGGATATTTTACAGGATACAACTATGCGCTTTTTTTCGAAAAGCAAACAACATTATGGGGTTTTACTTCATGCAGAAGATTTTGCGGAGAGATTCGTTTTAATGCCGGTAAATATGAAATTGCGGAAAGATTATATAATATTCCGATAAGAAGCGGGGAGATTGCAGAGCTTGAAAGTTTTTGCATTTTAACCGGAGAAAAAAATAATGTTTTGGATATTTTTGCAAAATTAATTCAAAAAAATCACCCCGCAAGAAAAACAAAAACACCTCCGTCAGGATGGTGTTCATGGTATTGCTTTGGTGATGATGTTACCGAAAAAGATATAGAGAATAACATGAGTGTAATGAAAGAAAATTTTGATTTCATGAAATATGTTCTCATAGATGACGGGTATCAGAAAAAAATGGGAGATTGGCTTAAAGACAGTACAAAATTTGGGAGCATGAATAAAATATGCGGCAAAATAAAAGCGTCGGGAATTTTACCTGCCATATGGGTGGCACCATTTATTGCCGAAAAAAACTCGGAATGTTTGACAAAACATCCGGAATATTTTGTTCGGGACGAAAAAGGAAATCCTCTTGCGGCAGATAGAGTGAGTTTCGGCGGATGGCGTTGTGCTCCGTGGTATATGCTTGACGGTACAAATCCGACGGCTGTAAAGTATATAAAAAATGTATTTATTGAAATAAAAAAAAGATATGGGTGCAATTATTTTAAGCTTGATGCAAACATGTGGGGAATATTGCCGTTTGGGAAAAGGTACGACAGTACCAAAACACCGATAGAAGCATATCGGAATATTATGAAAGCAATTTGCGAGGCGGCAGGGGAAGACGGATTTGTTTTGGGCTGTAACGCTCCTATGTGGGCAAGTCTGGGACTGGTAAACGGAATGAGAACAAGCGGAGATGTTTCAAGGAATATTAACACATTTGAACTTTCCGCAAAAGAAAACTTGTTTCGGGCATGGCAGAATAATAAGCTTTGGCTTTGTGATCCGGACTGCATAACTATAGCAAATAATATAAAAAATATGGTTGATGGCGGCGGAAAAACTGCCGAAAGTGAAATTTTAACCGAATCAGAATTTTACTATTGCACGGCATATTTATTTGCAAGCGGAGCAAATATTTTATTTTCCGGAGATGATATGACGCTATATTCAAAAAAACAAATAGAAACTATAAAAAAAATAAAAATTTCAGACAATGATAATATTTGTTTTGAAGACGATAAATTTGAAATCAGTAAAAACGGAAGATATATTGTAATATTAAATGATTCGGATAAAGAAAAAAGTTTTAATTTAAACTGCGGAAAAATGAAGGATTTTTTTGATAAAAAAGATATTATAAATCCTGTAAAAGTATCTGCACACAGCGGAAAGATAATTGAGTTTTCGCATTGATTGGTGAATAGATTTATTAAATCTATATAAAAAACAAAAAAACGGAGGAATGAAACATGAAAACAAAAAAGAATATAGCACTGTTTTTAGCTGCAGTGCTGATGGCAGGTGCCGCATCGGGATGCGGCGGAAAAAAAGAAAATGCCGACGGCACAATAAGCTTGTCTGTCGGACTTTGGCCGGATGAAACAAATCCAAAAAATTTGGAAAGTATGAATAAGCAAAAGGATGAGTTTATGGCTGCAAATCCGGATATCACAATAGTTCCGGATACATATAAGTATGATACCAAAACTTTTACAATGAAGGCTGCGGCAAATCAGCTTCCAAATATGTTTAAACCGTGGTTTACGGAGATTAAGCAGCTTATAAAAGCAGGTTATGTGGCAGACATTACCGATGCAATGAAAGCTCATAAATTTGATACAGGACTTAATCCTGAGCTTATAAAGCTTGTGACCGGTGATGATGGGAAAATTTACGGAGTGCCTACGGATGCGTATGTTCTCGGAATGTTTTTGAACAAGGATTTATTTAAGCAGGCAGGTTTGGTAAATGCTGACGGAACGGTTAAGATTCCCGATACATGGCAGGATGTTGCGGAGGATTCAAAAATTATTAAAGAAAAAACGGGTAAAGGCGGACTGATATTGCCAACGACAAATAATTGCGGCGGCTGGCTGTTTTTAAATATTGCATGGAGTTATGGAGTTGATTTCTGCAAACAGCGTGATGACGGTACATGGGAAGCTATATTTGATACTCAAGAAGCAAGAGATGCACTTCAATATATAAAAGATTTAAAATGGAAATATAATGCGCTTATGGATGATATAGCAATAGATCAGGATACAATGTACAAGTATTTCGGTAGCGGTCAGGGGGCAATGATAATTGCTACTCCGCCGATAAGTATGGCACCATGGGGAATGGATAACTCTAATGTAATGGTTGCGCAAATGCCGAAGGGGCCAAAAGGAAGATTTGCTCAAATGGGAGGAAACCTTTGGATGTTCTCAAAAGCATCAACACCCGAACAGATTGACGCAGGCTTTAAATGGCTTGAATTTACGGGCTTTGCTCCCGAGATGACTCCGGAAATGGAAGAACAATATAAAGCATCTTGTGAGCGGACTGTTAATTCAGGCAGTATTATAATCGAAAGAGAATCTTATGATGTATGGACAAACCCGGAAACACTTGAAAAAAGGCGTAATATAAGAAAGCAATATTCTAATGTTGATTATAATGACTACAAAACATATTTCGAACCGGATAATCTGACAATTAACCTTGAGCCTGCCGCTTGTGCCCAGCAGTTATATGCAGTTTTGGATAAGTGTATACAGGAGGTTATCACAAATGAAAATGCCGATGTTGACGCATTAATTAAAACTGCATGTGAAGACTATCAAAAAAATCATCTTGACAAAATGTAATAATACATATAACATTTATCAGAGTATTATAGGATGCATAACAGCTGCAAACATTCAAAACGGTTTGCAGCTGTTGTGAATTTTAATCAAAACCAACATTGATATGAAAGAGATGAGAACATGGAGAATTTTTTTGGATTTGAAACACATAAGTTTGAATTTGAGGGAAAAAAAGCAATTGTTGTATTTGCTGATAAAAAGAACAGGACAAACAAATGGCTTTTGAAAACAGAGTATTTCGGGGCATTCCCGGAGTTGGAAGTTACGATGCTCAAGAGGGGATATAATATTGCACATGTCGAAAACGATACTCGGTGGTGTTTGGATTTGGATACCGAAAGACGTGGGAATTTTTGTAAGTTTCTTGCAGAAGAGTATGGTTTTTTAAAAAAATGCGTCCCGGTGGGAATGAGCTGCGGTGGCATGCAGGCAGTATTTTTTGCGGCAAAATATCCTGAGAATACAGCAGCATTGTATCTTGATGCACCGGTTATAAATTTTTTGAGCTGTCCCGCATGCTTGGGAAAGAGCAAAATTGAATCAATGAATGAATTTGAACATGACCGGAAAATGAATTTGATTGAATTGTTGTCATTCAGAAATCATCCGCTTGACAGATTTTCAGATTTGACAGAGAATAAGATACCGATTGTTTTGGTGAGCGGTGACAGCGACACGATTGTTCCTTTTGATGAAAACGGTAAGCTTTTGTATGATTATTATAAAGAAAACGGCGGAGAAATTGAATTGCATATAAAAAAAGGCGGCGATCATCATCCACATGGACTTGATGATAATTCGCCGATTGCGGATTTTATTGTAAAGTATTATTAATAAAGATTAGGGTAAAAAATATAAGGAGTGGAAATGTCAATAAGGGCGGGGGGTGCGGACATATTCTTGGACTGTTTTATGCTGCTAATCCAAGATTATGCCTGTACTCCACCGGACT
>CAKSFY010000132.1 GCA_934454035.1 uncultured Clostridia bacterium
ATAAGCTTGTGTAAGAGGAGAGGCAAATGTGCTTTTTTAATAACAGAAAGAAAAGGAGAATTGAAAAAATGAAATTGACCTGGTTAAATAACAATTTTATATGTAAGGATTTATATTCTCCGTTTAAAATAGATAAAGATTCGGACTATATAAAAGATTTAAAAAATAAGTATGATATAGTAATAAAACAAGCAATAAATTCCGGTGCCGATGATGAAAGTATGAGAATTATTATTTGTTTTAGTGTAAAAATACTGAAATCGTTGGAGTTATATTACAAAGCTGATATTGCAGAGAGCAATAATATCATTCTTGAGTTAGTAAAAGATATAGGGAATAACCCACTTGCTGTAAACTCGGTTGCTGATAGTGATGCATTTCCTGGGGATAAGGCTAATGAGTTACAATTTTTCAGAAGTAGATTAGGAACTCCCAATAAGTCATTTAAGGCAAAAGATATGATTCATTTGCCTAATTCTATGAGGTCGAAATCAGGAAATTATAGATTTAGCATCCCCGGAAATCCCAGTATGTATTTGGCAAATTCCTCGTATGGATGCTGGATTGAAACAGGCTGTCCGGCTGAAATGGATTTTAATGTTTCACCGGTGTTACTAGATGGAAATCAGAAGATATTTAATCTGGCTATCTCTTTGAGAGATTTTGGATGCTTAAATGAATTTGAAGAAGAGAGTGTGCATTGCTGGCTAAAATTATATCTCCTTACGATTGCAACTTCTTATGTAGTAAAAGAGGAAAGCAGGATATTTAAGTCAGAGTATATTATATCACAATCGTTAATGATGGCTTGTAAAAAAATGGGGTACGATGGAATCGCTTATTATTCACGCAGGGTAGACGATGAAGTGTTCGCTTTATGTGCTATCAATTTAGCGCTGTTTGTTGATTACAATGGTGAATATTCAGATATGATCAAGCATATGAAAGTTGATGATGCTTTCAATTATTCATTGTATAAACAACTAAATTCTTCTTTGAAATATAAGCAGTACGATTTAAGATCAACATATACCGGATATATTACCAATATTGGAAGTTATGATCGTCAGTATCCATACAAAGAAACAGATTTTTATAATTTTGATGAGTTTTTATTTACAACATGGAGGGATAAGCCCAAAGGTAAAGGTAAAGACGAAATTCCGTGGGGTGTTGAGATTTAATTGATCTTCGATTGATACGAGGGGAATTGAATAAGATACTCGAACCTTTATTTTTTTAAGCGTTCATGCGGTTTGTACGGAACTTGACTACACGTCGACCGCCGTTTACGAAGTCATTGATTTTATCGGCTGTTGCAACCTGATGATTATTGGTTATTTGCGTGTAAATATTTTGTGTAGTCGTAATATCGGAATGCCCCAATAATGACTGAGCCGTTTTTACATCTATCCCGGCATCAAAAAGTATGTAACTTGCAAATGCGTGTCTTAATTGGTGAGGAGTTATTATAAGCCCGGTTTCCTGCTGATATCTTGCCCAGCGGTGTTTAAAGGTTGATTTACGCATTATTTCGCCGTTATTTCCCGGAAAAACTAATCCCGTAGGATCGCCCTTTTTTAATTTTTCACATAAACAATCCAGAAGTACAACATCACGATATCCGGCTTCTGTTTTCGGCTCTTTCATTTTTCCGACATTCCCACTATGGTATACTGATTTTGTGACATGAATTACTTTATTTTTAAAATCAATATCTTTCCATTGCAGAGCCAATGCCTCACCTTTTCTTAATCCGGTATAAAGCAGAAAATATGCAAGCAAGCCAAATGTACAATTTATGCTATTTTCTACACATTCAATTTCGTTTTCTGTCGGAATTTTACGTTTTGATTTTGGCAGATGTGACGGCAGTGCTGCAAACTGACAAGGGTTAGTATTAACATATTTATTGACATAGGCAAATTTAAAAATCAGATTTAATACCGACTTCTGATTTTTTATTGTTTTCATACAGAACCCCTTTTGCGCACGATAGTTCAAAAATCTTTCTATTTCAGCCGGTCCAATATCCTTAATGTACACATCTTTGAAATATTCGCACGCATAATCGGAACAAGCCTTGTATGCTTGCTCAGTCTGCACCGCAATACCTTTAAAATGCTTGTCCTCCCATTCGTCAACCACTTCCCCGAATGTTTTGCCTTGCTCATCTTTATCATGGTATTCCATCATCTGTCTTTCAATATCCCGAATTGCCTTTTTTTCGGTTGCTTCCGAGCTATAAAAAAATAAGCGTTTCCCGTCAATTGTGACTGATTTACACCAGCGTCCGTCCTTTCTTTTTTTCATAAAAAAATACACTCCCTTTCAAAATTTTCACTTGACAAAACAGAGTGCATATGATACAATTTATTTGCAATCATGTGTATCGTAATACACTCCTACCCTGTATCGTTTGCAGACGGTACGGGGTTATTTTTTATGCTTAGGCTATACGTTTTAATTCATATCTTTTAATTGTTTAACACTGTTATTACCCGTCAACGCCTTTATTTGTGTGATTGCGATTTTATTTAATTTTCCAAGTCTTTCCCATTGGTCTATACCCTGCTCTATAAAAAGTGCATTTGTGTTTTCGAGGTTTGACAATACAAGCAATTGCTCCACAGTTGCATAATCGCGCATATTCCCTTTTAGTTCCGGATTCTCGCGTTTCCATTGTGCTGCTGTTTTCCCGAATAGCGCAACATTCAGCATATCCGCTTCACTCGCATAAATAATTCGCTTTTGCTGTTTTGTAATTTCGGGTGGAACGAGATTTTCTTTTATTGCATTTGTGTGAATCTTGTAATTTGCTTTACTTAATAATCGCTTTACATTCCAGTCCAACATTTCTTTGTGCGATTCGTCAATCTTTAAACGTTGATAATCTTGAATAATATAAAGCTTAAATTCCGGAGATATCCAAGATGCAAACTCAAATGCAATATCTTTATGCGCAAAGGTACCGCCACCATATCGCCCCGCCTTTGAAATCAAGCCGATAGCGTTAGTATTTTTTATCCATTTTTGTGGTGATAATACGAATGAATTTGCGCCGGATTCGATTTTAAACTGGTCGAATTCGACCAGTTTAAATGACGGATTATTTAATTGTTCCCATAATCCCAAAAACTCAATCGTACTTCTTATCCTAAGCCAATTTTTAATTACATCAGCCGGAAATTCCGGGTTTTTGTATTTTGCGATATCTGTCAAAGATATATAATCATCTTGCTCAATATTTGATATAACTGATATTTCTGTATCTTTAGCATGAATTACAGTTTTCGCATTATTTTTCACTTATTCTCCCTCCCGTTGATTATGTAAAAATAGTTTTCCTTCATATTCTCTCCTATAAAAAAATGAGCTGCCTATTCTAAGACAGCTCTCAAACCGACCATTTAGAATCGCATATCGGCAAGCGATTTTCAATCAAACCGACCATTTTACACGCATATCGGCAAGCGTGAACGACAGATAGTCATGTCGTAATATTATTGTATTTTCATACTGTCTTAATTATACGTTTTTTTTATTATTTTGTCAATATGCAAAAATGCACAAAAATGTTTCTTATATTTCCCTTTTATATTTCTTATCGTACCGAACTTTGAAAAGCAACTGCCTTTTCAAAAGTCTAATTATGTAAAGTCATTTATTGCATACGGAATAATAGTTTTACATAGCATGGTTGAGGTTACATTACTTTTATTTTCAAATTCCATGCAAAATTCATATGGATTAACATCACTTAAAGATGTTTCTTCAAAAAAGCTTCGCAAAAAAACGATAGAATAAATATAGTCATCATTAATTATGTCAGTTTTTTTATCTTTTCGTTGAGTATATCCGGACATTACAATTTTTTTAATTACAGGACTTGCATTAAAAAAGTTTGCAGCAAAGAAAACTGCTGTTCCAAAAACACATTTAACATAGTCGATTTTAATCTCTTTTTGAGTTTTATTTTTTCTTTTTACAGTCCCATTTGCTAACATGGTAGCCTTTTCTGTGGGAATATCCTCTATCTCAGGTAGGTCTAAATCAACATACATCAAATTGTCGGATAATTCATATTGTATACTAAAATCAATAGGTAATTCAATTTTTGATAACCAATCATCAATATGTTTTTCTATTGTTGATTTATCCCCAGCATTTAGCAATTCAAAATGCTTTTTATCTTCCTCAAATTGTATTTTATATTCTGCGTTGCATTGTTTGGCTATTTCTTTTTGCTCTGTATCAAATTGAAGCTTCTTTTCTTGCCATTGTGTATATAAATCTCCAAATTTTTTATCTATTAAATCATTTGCATATTTTGCTTGTAGTTTGTTGCGTTTCCAAAACATCCAAGTCTTTACTTTTTCTTTTGCCTCAACGAGCAATTCTTCATATATAGAATCTTTATTAGGCTCAGGTTCAGAAAAACGTGATTTTCTATATTTTTTAGGTTTTAGTTTTTCGATTGACATATCAAACTCTTGTTTCGTCATTACTTTTGGTGATAACATATAAATATTAATAAATTGATCTGTTTCTGATGCAATCTGAGAAAACTTTTCGGACATCTTTTTTTCTCTTTCATCTTTAAAATTTTGAGTAGCTTTTATTTTGCGAATTGTATATGTGTCTGTAATCTCATCGCCATATCCATCGTAAAATGTTATTTTACCAAAATCATCTATTTTAATCTCAACTTCTAAATCAGTATATATATTATCATCGTCATAATCATCGTCGTCATCGTCATAGTAATCATCACAATCATATAAAGAAGATGAACTCTTAACAGAACGTTTTCCACTTATTTTGCTTCGATTATATATACCGGTGCCAGGAATACCGGAATTTAAATATGTTCCATTCTTTCCAAAATTAATTGATGAACCTCTACCACCAACTGTTAAACTTGCACCTGATTTAGAAACATTCAACGAAACTCCTTTGTTTATTTTTATAGTTTTTCGATACCGCATATACATTCCCCCTTATTTTATATATCAATGTTGTAATAACATTAATTTTTCTTCATATAGTTTTAAAGCCTTTTTTATATAATCTTCCGTAACTTCAAAATATTCAGCAAGTTCCCATATAGTTTTTATACCTTTACTTAACGCGTCCGACAATCTGTCAAATGGAATAAGTTTTTGTATTGCCCACTTATCCGCTCTATATTCATAGCGTTCGCGCAGCTCAAATGGTGAACAACCGGTATAAAAAGCGGATTGCACACAATGGGCGAGTTCATGCGCAAGGCACACACGTTCCTCTGCCTTTGTTTCTATATGTTTTGAGTCTATACCTATAGCACCGGGTACGGACATTGATTTGACAGGATTTAACGAAAAATCATAAACAATAATATTGTTTTCCTCTGCTATATCATATAGCTTGTTAAGAGTTATGACATTGTTATCCATATCAAACATCTTTTCTTTGCGATTTTGTGAATTTAATAAAATCAAGCACTCTTTGTTTTTCTTCATCAGTTAAATCATGCACTTCCCCATAAAGCGCAAACTCCTCATTTGCAAGTTGTTCATCAAGAGATGTCGGAACATCGCTTTTTCCAAGTAGATAGTCTATCGAACAATTAAAAATATCGCTCAACTTTTTTAATGTTTCATAATCCGCTTCGCGTGCTAATCGTTCGTAATTTGCATATGCTTGTTGAGTTATCCCCAAATAATCCGCAACAGCTTGTTGGCTTAACCCTATTTT
>CAKSFY010000133.1 GCA_934454035.1 uncultured Clostridia bacterium
CTTGACTCATGCAATGAAGCTTTCATATTTTTTATAAGAGTATTATCGTCTGATATAAGAAGAATATTACCCGCAGGGAGTTTATTGCATGCATTTTTATCTATCGGAAAAGTCAGTTCCAGTTTAAATCGGCTTCCCCTGCCGGGCTCGCTTTCAATTTCGATATTACCGCCCATAAGCTCTGTCAGATTTTTAGTGATTGATAACCCTAACCCTGTGCCTTGAACTTTGTTTGTAACCGAATTTTCCGCACGCGTAAACGGTTCATAGATATGTTCTATAAATTCCTGAGTCATTCCGCAGCCGTTGTCGGTGACGGTTACCTCAAATGATGCCTTGTCAGGCATGGAACAGGCATTTTCAGTTAAATCAAAACATACTGTTCCTCCTTTGGGAGTATATTTAACCGCATTGGATAACAGATTAATCAGTATCTGACGCAGACGGACACTGTCTCCGATAAGGAATTCGTGCTTTATCTCATGAATCCTGACAATCAGATTTTGTTTCCGTTCGTTTGCCTGCGGCCGAATTATGCCGTCAATCTGCCAGATTTGATCGGCAAGGCTCATTGAATCACAGTTTAATTTAACTTCACCTGATTCTATTTTACTCATATCCAGGATATCATTTATCAAGCTGAGCAGATGGCGGCTGGAGGACTGAATTTTATGGATATATGTATGAAGCTTGTTAGATGAATCGCTTTCTCGTTCCATCAGCTCGGATATTCCCACAATTGCATTCATAGGTGTACGTATATCATGAGACATATTTGAAAGAAATTCACTTTTTGCTTTGTTTGCGGCTTGGGCGGCAATTGCGGCTTTTTCCAATGCTGCACTGTTTTGACGTTCGGCATCCAGCTTTTGTTTTTGTTTTATTTTCAGTATTATAAAAATCACTAGTGTACTGACCGAAATTAAAATAACAGCAAACAAAAGAATCATCCGAACGGAGGCATTAACCAATGCGACTGTATTTGTGGCTACGCATGAAGAAGGAACCAAAAAGAACAATGTCCATTCGGCATTTTTCATGTGGTACATTGAATAATAGTATTCGATACCGTCAAGAATGGCATTGGAGTAAGCAGTTCCGTTTAGCTTTAATTCTTCTTTAGCTTCGGCAAAAGAGCTTCCGTGCAGATAATTCATGTTTTCAATAACCGAATATATATTGTATCCCTTGATTAAATCACTGCTGCCGAAAAGCCGTTCTCCGTTATTGTCAATAATATAAACACTGTTGTTTCCGTTATATGCTCCGCATGTAAAGTACGGATTTAATTCATTCATGTTGTGGGCGCAGCCGTAATAAATCAATTTTAATTGCTGCGTGCCGCTTTGAAGCAGTAAAGGGTTGTCCAAACGGTTGAGAAAAAACATTCTTGTTTCATCTGTTATCATTGATTTGGATATAAAGCTTATGCGCTTGGGATTGGGTACAAGATAGTCCATTTCGGTGAGAATACCCTGTATTCCGTTTTGAGTATAGTACCTTCCGGTCTCATCTATTGCAACAAGATAACATTCATTGTCATTAAGCTTGTTGAGTGTTGCCTGCTTTCGCATAAATGTTTGTAATTCGGAGGTATTTGCCGGCTTGCCCAAAAGCAGATAGTTGCATTGTATATCTGCGGAATCCCATTGGTTATGAACCACCGATTCCAAGCCTTTGTAAAGCTGACCGGTAACCTCCTGCATTTGCTTTAAGCGTTCAGCATATAGGATTCTGTTAATATAATTGTTATAATAATTTAGAAATATAGTAATGCCGGCTATTACAATTATGCTGAAAGTTATTGTAACATGCATTATCTGCAGCCCGGAATCGGTAATTTTTAGCTTTCGTCTGTTTGGTTTTTTCATGGAAATTCACCTCCAGATAATATCTGATTTGGAAAATGTTTTAAATTGACTGAAGTAATCTCTGGCTGCTTCAAGTCCCAAAATACCTGTATCGGTCAGATTACCCTCAGCAGAAGTCTCGTTGCTTGAACCGCATATTGCGACTTTGTAGATTTTGTTATCATCAATTTCCATTCCTTCCGGTTTTGAATTAATGTATGGATAAGGATGGGCTTTGTCGCCGTTGCGGATATATCCCTTTTTAATAAGTTCCTTTATTTTTTTGCCGGTGAGTGTGACTGTTTGAATATTGCCGCGCCAGCCGGTAGGGAGTATAGAGGTTATTTCCTGGTCGGTAACAGGCAAAGGGAACAGTGCTCCGCTTACCCCGTCACTGTTTAAATAGGAATCTTCGTCTGTTTTGTACCATTTGTTAACCGATACCAATGCCATGTCTGCACCGCTTGCTTTTCCAAAGCAAATTCCGACAAGTCTTGCACAATCTTCTGTGTCAATTTTTTCTGTAACGGTTGTATAATTTTCATGCGTATTATTCTGAATTTGTTTTTGGCTTGAATCAAAAGCTTCGGCAATTACACCGGTATCCGATTTACCTTTTATAAAAGACAGTCCTGCTTCTCCGACAGGAAGAATGACATTTTCCCATCCTGCGTAAAGAAACGGCGCGGTTGCTCCTTTGTCAAGCTCATCTTCTATTCCGGAGTAATAACTGCCGTTTTCAGGACTAAAATCTTTCAGCGGCAGCATTGATGTATTTGAGTAATTATCGTTAAGAGCTGATAAGCCTTCCTTGGTGGATAAAACCTCCATGACATGAATAGCATCGGCGAGCTTTTGTTTGTTACCGGGGTCTTTAAGATGTTTGTTAAGACCTACATAACGTGATATATTTAAAATATAAGTATTTCTTGTTCCGTCATCTGAAAGATATGGCATAAGACTGAACTTATCGGCAGTTTCTTCGGAAGTAAATGTGTTGTCGCTTCCAAGCATAAAAAGTGTGTTGCCCTCTGCCATAATTTCTTTGGTTTTTCCGTCATCAGCCGGGTCTCCGTTTCCGTTAAGCATTCCGATGTCGCGCCATTTATTTAAAACCTTCAGAGCGTTCATCATCTGAGGCGTACCGGAAAGAGAAGCTTTACCGCTTAAGTAATCACGCTGCCATTTGCGGCCTTCAATTGTATTCAAAAAATCTGTATCTAAAATATTGCAGATGTACTGGAATCCGAATCCGGGCAATCCGATTTGATTTAAAGCAAGATTGCAGCCGGCTTCTTTTACTTTCGGCGCTAATTCCTCAAGTTCTTTGAATGAGGTCGGAAGCTTCCAGCCGTGCTTTTCCAATAAAGTTTTATTATATGTGATTCCTATGCAGGAAAAATATACAGGCAAAAGATAAATAGCCCCGTTGTTCGTAACATCGTGCAGGCGAGCTTCCGAATAATTGCTTGTAAAGTTATATCCGGACAAATCTATTAAGCGGTCACTCAGATCGTCAAGACCGGGATTGTAAGTCGTTGTGAAAAATATATCGGGCATATCCCCCGAGCGAAGCTGACTTGTCATATATGCAGTTTGGTTTCTGCCGCTGTATGGAATGACTGCCAGTTTAATTTCGGGATACTTGCTGTGAAGTAAATCAATAAATGCACTTGAATTGCGGAACGGTGCCTCAAATGTAAGAACTTCGTGCTGCGCCGGCCGGAAATAGGCGCAGCCGTTAATCATGGACAACAGAAATACTGCAGTAAAAATAAGTGATATAATTTTTCTCTTTTGCATGGCTATAATTCTCCTTTTAGTTAAATCAGCAGTGTCAAATCGGCAAAATCCACCATATTTTTTATTTTACAACTTTTTTTAAATTTTGTCAACTTTTAGAAAAATAATATCAAAAAAAAGAAAAACGGCTTCAAGACAAGCCGTTTCAGATAACAGAATCAGTTATGAATGTTTGTTAAATCTTTTACTATTTCTCCTGCAATAATCAACCCGACAACCGACGGAACAAATGCGGTGCTTCCGGGAATTTGCCGTCTTATGGTGCATTTTCTTTGCGTGCCGGGAGGACAGATACAATTTTTTTTGCAGCTTGCGGCATTTTCGTCTGCCGGTGTAATCGGTTTTTCCTTTGAGTAAACAACTTTAAGCTTTTTGATTCCTCTTTTTTTCAGTTCATTCCGCATTACTCTTGCAAGAGGGCAAACCGAAGTTTTGTAAATATCGGCTACTTCAAAATCCGCAGGATTAATCTTGTTTCCGGCACCCATAGAGCTGATTATCGGTGTGCTGCATTTGTCTGCGTTCATAACAAGCTCGATTTTTCCGGTCACTGTGTCTATTGCATCTACTATATAGTCATATTTTGAAAAGTCAAACATGGCGGAAGTTTCAGGAGTGTAAAAGGTTTTAAATACGGTAACCTCAGCATTGGGATTTATATCGAGAATACGTTCCTTTGCCGCATCAACCTTGTACATTCCTACTGTTTTTTTGGTTGCTATAATTTGCCTGTTTATATTTGTAAGGCATACTTTATCATCATCTATCAGATCTATTGCACCGACTCCGCTTCGTGCCAGTGCTTCGACTGTATATCCGCCGACCCCTCCGACACCGAATACTGCCACATGTGAGTTTGCAAGCTTGTTCATAGCGTCCCTGCCGAGCAGAAGCTCGGTCCTTGAAAATTGATTTAACATAAGTCCTCCGAAGTTATATATTATAGTTCGTTTCAGCGTTGCCTATATCGGTAACAATTTGATACCCGGCATTTTTTACCCGTTGCTCAAGACAGCCCCTGCACTGTGCAGCCTCTTCGCCGGTACATATTTTGTTCTCGTAAAGATCGTACAGTTTTCTGAATTTAACGGGAGATAAGTTCGGCATAACGACATTTGCACCTGCTTTTAAACCGAGTTCACGTCCGTTAGGAGCAATAGTTCCGAGCGCGGTGGTTGACGGAATGAGTGCGTAAGGGAAAAGCAGTCTCAAAATTGAAATTAGCCTGAGCGTAAGTTCAAGAGAACCGTTTGAGTAACCGGCAAACGGTGTTTCGGCATGGGTTATATACGGCCCTATTCCAATCATATCAGGCTTCAGTTCCTGTAAAAAACGCAAGTCCGATATAATGTTATCAATGGTCTGAAATGGACTTCCGACCATGAAACCGGAACCGACCTGATAGCCGATTTCTTTTAAATCAAACAGGCATCTTTTTCTGTTTTCAAGACTCATATATGCCGGGTGCAGCTTTGAATAATGGGCATTGTCGGCAGTTTCATGACGCAAAAGATATCTGTTTGCTCCGGCTTCAAAAAAAGCCTTGTAGCTTTGTTTTTTCTTTTCTCCGATTGATAGTGTAATGGCACAGTCGGGATAATTTTTTCTGATTTCGGAAATTACCGAGCAAAGAAGCTCATCGGTATAAAAGCTGTCTTCGCCGCCCTGAAGTACAAAGGTTCTGAACCCGAGTGAATATCCCTCTTTGCAGCAGGCAAGAATGTCCTCTTTGCTCAGTCTGTAGCGTTCGGCAGTTTTGTTGCTGTTTCTTATTCCGCAATAATAGCAATCGTTTTTACAGTAATTTGTAAATTCAATGAGTCCGCGTATATATACCTTATCTCCGTATATTTTGCGCCTGATCTCATCTGCGCGGCA
>CAKSFY010000134.1 GCA_934454035.1 uncultured Clostridia bacterium
GCATAGCCGGGACAGTACATATTTGTCACGTATATCCTTTGACGATTTAAAGGTCATAGGCAGAATGTTGCTGTCTATACCTATTTCGTCGCAGCTTTTCGGAGCACCTACAGTATCAAGAATTGATTCTATCTGATTCTCGTCTATCTCTTCGGTGATGATTTTAATAATCTCGTCCCGGTTTTTAATTATTTTTTCAAGACGGATTCTATGTTTTGAAGCATCGTATTTATGTTCCTTTTTTTCAAGTGAAATCATGGCTTGAGCACCAATGCCGACAAATTCTGTGAGTGCGTCATTCCATTTTTTCAAATCGAAATTTTTTACATATTCCAATGCTTTTTCTTTGTTGGGAATTGTGTTTTTTATTTGTTCATATACTTTTGCGACAATTACGGTTGCAATTCCGCACTGTATTCCGTGTAAATCTGTTTTAGTTCCGAATGCAAGACCTCTCATATCCCAGATGTGCGAAATATAGTGTTCGCACCCTGAAGCAGGACGGGACAGACCGGCATATTCCATTGCTGTTCCGCATGTAATCAAACCGTCAAACACAGCCTTGACGGCATTTTCATCTCTTTTTATTATACCGGAGGCATTTTCCGTGCATTTTTTCAAAGCGCTGCGTACCGTCTCCGCCACATATTCGCAGTAATATTCTCCGATAAGAAGATGTGCAATGCGCCACTCGCATATACTTATATATTTTGCAAGCATGTCGCCGAGACCGGACTGAATCATTCGTATAGGTGCGTTTTTCAGAATATCAATATCACCGATAATTACATCGGGGCATTTTGTACTTAATGAGACTTTCAGCCCGTCCATTGCCATTGAAGAGGAAGCCGATGCATATCCGTCCATTGACGGCGCCGTTGCGACAATTATGTATGGGGTTTTTGTTAGTTTGCTAAGCAGTTTACAGATATCGTTAATCACTCCGGAGCCGATGCCGATAATCATATCGCATTCATAGTCATAATGCATAACGGCAGAACCGACACAGTGCTCATCAGGCTCGGGGCGGTCGGTTTGAAAAATATATTTTGAAAAAATGATGCCGTTTTCGGCGAGAATGTTGCAAACGTTTTTGCCTGCTGCATTATATGTATTGACATCTGCGAGGATAAACGGTTTTTGTGAATTAAATTTTTTTATAATATTGGGTAATTCGAGTATTGCCCCCGATTTTGTTATTATTTCCTTTACCGATGAGCGGTGGATTTTTCCGCATTTGCAAGTATTGCTCATTTTTTTGACCTCCGTTTTATACTATAATGACCTAAAATACAGTATTAATAATAGCAATAAATTCATAATGTGTCAATAAAATGATAGAATTATGAATAAAAAGTTCAATATATGATTTCAAAGGTGAATTTTAAAATCATATATTGAACAAAATATTGGTTTATGAATTATTATTTAATAAACGGAGAATATTTTCCGGTATATCACCGTCACTGATAATGCCGTCAATTTCGGATATATGGCAGAGGTTGTGCAGACAGGTTCGCCCGAATTTATTGCTGTTGCATAGGAGAAAACTATGTTTTGATTGTTTTATCATAATGCGCCGCAAATCGTTTTCTTCTTCGGAGGTGTCGGTAAGATACCCGTTCTCAGATAAGCCCCGGCATGAGAAAAATGCAATATCGGCATTATATTTCAGAAGCGCTTCCTCGGCAGGCTGCCCCACGTATGCAAAAGATTTTATTATCATATTTCCGCCCGTGCATATATTATTTATCCCGAATTCACCAAGTAAAAAGGAAGTCTTGGCACCGTTGGTTATTACTATCGTTTCACTGCATTTTTCTGCAAGATAGGGTATAATGCAATATGCACTTGTTGACGCGTCGAGCATAACAGTATCCCCATCGTGAATCAGCTCTGCCGCTTTTTGGGCAATGATTTTTTTTCTTCCGATTGCTCGCCTTCACGCAGAAAAAATGATATTTTATCATCGGGAGATTTTTTTACAGCCATAACTCCGCCGTGCGTTCTGATGATAAGTCCTTTTTCTTCAAGCTTCAAGAGGTCCCGGCGCAAAGTGGACAGGCTTGTATATTGATTTTTCAGCAACGTTTTTATTGATATAAATTCCGATTTTTCTATGACAGAGAGCAGTTCCTTTTCTCTTTCGTAAAACGGCATAATTAAGCCTCCTTATATTGCATAACCGAATCTTTCTGCAAATTCTACATTCTTAACAGTAAATGTTTTGCCGTTAAAATAATCCAGACATCCGGCATTTGTTGTGAATTTAAATTCCAGCTTATATGAATATAATGCTTGGTGTTTATACTCGTTTCGTGATTTTCCGTACTTTCCGTCGCCTGCAAGCGGATGCCCGATATGAGCCAAATGCGCCCTGATTTGATGAGTTCTTCCTGTCAGCAAATCAATTTCCAAAAGTGACATATTGTCTTTTTGGGCAAGCACGCGATATTCGGTTCTTATTCTTTTTGCGCCCTTTTGCGGATTGTCGGTGACATAAACTCTTTTTTTTATTTCGTCTTTAAAAAGATAACCGTCAAGTATTGCCTGCTTTTTACCGAAATACCCCTCGGCAATACACAGGTATTTTTTTACCAATTCTCTGTCTTTTATTTTTTGATTCATAATGCGCAAAGCCTCGGCATTTTTTGCAGCAATAACAATGCCGCCGGTATTCCTGTCGATTCTGTTGCACAGAGACGGAACAAATGTATTTTCTTTTTCCGGGCAATATTCTCCGTTTTGGTACAAATGTGCTTTGATGTGCTCAATCAGCGTGTCATAGTCTCCGGTGTCATCACTGTGCACAAGCATTCCGGGTTTTTTATCGGCAAGCAGAATATTTTCATCCTCATAGATTATGTCAATTTTGGGGTTGATTTTGTAAAAAGCTTCGTCATATTCCGGCTTTTCAAAAAACTCATCCTTAAAATAAAGTGATAATAAATCTCCCTCGCAAAGTTTATATGAAGCGTCCTTTATATGTCTGCCGTTGACTTTGATGCAGTTTTTTCTAAAGCCTTTGTAAAGCATACCCTGCGGCAGAAACGGCATAAATTTTGTTATGAATTTATCTATGCGCTGATTTGCGTCATTTTTGTTAATAATTATTTCTTTCAATTTTTTATCCCTGTTTTCTGAATTTATTTTTAAAAACACTTGACAAAGTATTCATAAAGTGTTATAATTAAATACGTTGTTAAATATGGTATGCGCCGGTAGCTCAGTTGGATAGAGTGTTTGGCTACGAACCAAAAGGTCGGGGGTTCGAATCCCTTCCGGCGTACCAAAAATCGACAAGTGCGACAGTGCTTGTCGATTTTGCTTATTATCTCTTCACTTGAATTTTGTGTGCCGATTTTTGGAAAGTGAAAAGTGAAGAAGAATTATACAATAGGTACTATATAATTAATATATCATAATCCGAAAAAAAAGTCAAGGGCGGTCCGAAAGGCCGCCCTTATATAAGTATTTAAAATTCTTCTGTTACATCACGGTTTTCATACCATGCAATTATATTGTTTGCAAGCATGTTCCAGCTTTGAAAGCCTTGATTGTTTACTCCGGCACCTGTGTCGGGGTCGTAATATTCGTGCATTTCGCCGCAGGTTTCTATGTCTTTGCCGAACAAAGTTATAATTTTTTCGGCAAGCTCTTTTGCTTCTTTTTCATATCCGTATTTAACGAGTGATTTAAAGGCTATATAATTTACAATTCCCCATACCGGACCGAGCCAGCAGGAGGGATTACCCGATTTTACAACCAGATACATTTGCTCAAGCTTGGACAGTGAACGTATTCCGAATTTTGCACACAGAGTATTTTCATTCAAAATATTTTCTTTTATTATTCTTTCAGCTTGCTCCTTTGTTGCTATTCCTGACCAAAGAGCCATAATTCCTGCCCACACGTCAATTTTTTGTATTACGGAGGACCAATGTCTGGGCATGCCGCTGTGTAGCCATTCGTTTTCGGTATCAATCGGACGAAGATTTATGTCCGCACTGTAGTAAAATCCGTTCCGTTCGTCCCACAGATATTTTCTTACGGAATCACCGAGCTTAAGACGGTAATCACTGTATTTTTTACTGTCTCTTTTAAATAGCTTGCATATGTATTCCATTGCCTCATATTCCTTATACATAAGGCAGTTAAGAAAAACGGACGCAGAGCTCTTCGGGGGACGGTAAAATGTACATGGGTCGTTGTCAACTCCTATTGCCATATCGTCAATCCAAAAAAACAGACCGGTATCTTTATGTAAGAAAAATTTGCGGTAGGCATCAACAAATTTTTCCAGTTTATCGAAATAAGGCTCAAGCCATGAACTGTCGCCGCTTTCTTTTATAATAAACGCGGCATGCTGAACCAGACAAGGTTTATGCATATTTGTTTCGGGATTGTTTGAAAGCTCGGGCAAGGTTTTATCCGGCATAATACTTATAGGTACTCGCCCATTCCCGTCCATATGTTCAAAAAAATTCAATACACAGCCTTTTTCGCATTTCAAATATTCCGGGTCGTAATTATTATTATCCGCCATAATTTGCCTGACGGCTATATCTGTCAGCCAACTGTCCCAATCCCAAAGGGAATCGGAATAATCGCTGCTGCCGGGGACAATAAACGGATATTTCAGATTTCCGCTCGGGCATCTTGTCATTTTGGTATATTCATTTTTTGAGTATTCTTTTATAAGCTTTATATATTTTTCCAAACTGAATCATTCCTTTCCGCTTTTATTATAAAATAGTTTTGTTTTTATGTCAATAAATGCAAATAAAACGGAAAAAATGCCCATGTCAGAGTATGTTTTTCACCACGCGCTCAAAGTTTTTGTGCGTGATTTTGTCAATTTCCTCAGAAGAAAAACCGCCGCCTTCCAGTGCGTTTTCAATATCTCTCATATTTTGAACGCCGCATATTCCCTCCGGCAAAACATCAACGCCGTCAAAATCACTGCCGAGACCGATAAAGTCAATGCCGCCGATTTTTTTAAAATGCTTTATATGTTCAATAATTGTGTCAATTGATGCCTTTTCGGAGTCGGACAAAAAGCTGCTGTAAAAATTCACACCGATGCAGCCGCCCGATTCGCATATTTTCAAAAACTGTTCATCCGTAAGATTTCTTTTATGAGAGCAAAGTGCCTTTGAGCAGGAGTGTGAAGCTATGAATGGCTTTTTTGCAATTTTGGAAAAATCCCAAAACGATTTTTCATTAAGGTGTGAAACGTCCGGAATAATTCCTTTTTGTTCAAAAACGGGAATAAGCTCATGCCCGAGCGGTGTAAGCCCGTTTTCAGAATCAACACCGCCGGCAAGCGCACTGTCAGGATTCCATGTGAGTGTTGCTATGCGGACGCCTTTCTTATAAATATAGTCTATATCCTCGGGTGATTTTATGAAATATGCACCTTCGAGGGACATAAAAGCAGCAATTTTCTTTTCATTCTGTGCGGCTTTCATATC
>CAKSFY010000135.1 GCA_934454035.1 uncultured Clostridia bacterium
GTGTTGAATCCATGCAAAAACGGACATACCGGTGTATTGTTTAAAAGCTTTTTTATATCCGGAAATGCTCAAATACCCGCATTGTGCGGCGACATTTTCAATTGATATACCTGAAAGAAGAAGCTCTTTTGATTTTTCGATACGAATCCCCATTAGATGTTTGATATATGGCATATTTGTTTTTTTCCTTATTATTCTGCTTGTATAAGATTCGCTGACTCCCAGCATTTCGGAAACCTTTTTGAGTGACAGGGAAGAGTCACTATAATTTTTTTCAAGAATTAACATAACATCATTGACAAGATTTTTGTGCTGCCTTGCGTAGTTTTGTGTTAGCAGTCCGTATGTTTTTTTCAATTTTGTTATATATGCATCTTAACAGTTCAACGGCATGTCTTTTAAATGTGACAAGCGGAAATCTGCATTTTGCAAGCGTATCAAAAAACAGCGGTATATAATCGGACATTTTATCAAATGTGCACGCATTAAGCATATCATAAAAATTGTCAAGTTCACTTTTTGAAGAAGCGGTAACATTTTGAATATCACTGCCTGATGATGTTATAAAATTATATTGTTCGGCATTCTTTTGAACTATATATGTATACTCGGGCAATAACGTACCGTTTATATACTGTTTATCGAACACATCGGAATATTCATAGTAGTCCGGTTTGTATAAAGATTGCAGTTTTAGTTCCTGCTCGTCGGAAATAAGCGTTGTTATCAGCGCGCGGTTATCTTTTTCGCTGACCGGAGTATTTATTTCAGGTGAATAGTCGCACAGTTTTAGAACGAATTGACATATTGCCTCATTAAATTTATTAAAATCAAGGATTATAGGTTTTGTACATTTAATAAGACAAATGTCAAAATAAATGCCGTCTTTATATTTGGAAACGGAAAATTTTGCAGACATTTCATCAAATTTAATATATGAAGCAGAAAATATAATTCGTATATTTTCATTAGATATAATAAATGTGTCTTTCTTTTTTGTATATTTTATCTCAGATGTATCTCCTTCTATGCATAGCCGAATTCTGAAATCGTTTGATTGTATAACACTTACTCAGATTCATACGAGGAAGCTTTAGCGGAGGACTATGCGGCGGTAAACGCTTTGGGACATAAAATCGGCTTTGTGACAGAAAGACACCCCGAAAAGCTTTCAAAATATAAAACGCTTATTCTGCCAAATGTAAAATACATTCCGGAAAACTCTGTTTCGGAAATTGCTGACTTTATGAAAAACGGGGGACATGTAATTATTGACGGTTCCGATGCTGTTTCCTGCACGGAGTACGGGCGTGCTGCTTCAAGTGCCGACAGGACATATATCAGAAATCATGCATATTATGTAAATGCGAGAACAGTCGAGGAATTTAACCGTGCATATTCGGGCTTTGGAGAGAGTACATCAATTGCATACGAGAACGGAAATCCGGCGAGTGGAATTGATTTAAAAAGAGCAAGCTATGACGGCGACAATCTTGTTGCAATTACAAATGTGACAGATACTAATAAGACGATTTCAATAAGTGGTAAATATATAAATTTATATGATTTATCCGAATATGACGGAATCGTTGAGTTAACGCCGTATGAACCGATGATATTAAAAGAAAAGGTCGATCGGCCGACAGTGAACAAGAATATCGATATAAAGCCACAGTATGTAAATTTCAATATTAAATATTCATATACTTCAAATAAAAAGCTGATTACTTCAACAACGGCAAGGGATGAATCAGGAAAAGTTGTCGGAATAGCTTACTGCAAAAAAATGTACGGGAAAATGCCGAAAATATTTTCTCGGGAACAATAAATGCCGAAAATGCAGCTTCGGCGGAAGTAACTATATATGATGCCGAAACAAAGGCAATAATATATCAGAATTAACAACATGGAGGAAATAATATGCTGCCAGAATGGGTTAAAAACAAAGTAATATATAATGTGTATCCGCAGTCATTTATGGATACGAACGGAGACGGTATCGGAGATTTAAATGGAATAGCTGAAAAGCTTGACTATATTAAGGATTTGGGATGTGATATAATCTGGATGAATCCAATTTTTGAAAGTCCGTTTCGAGATGCCGGTTATGATGTCACTGACTTTTATAAAATTGCGCCAAGATATGGGACGAATGAGGACTTGAGGAGTTTATGCAAAAAAGCAAAGGAAAAAGATATGTATATTATCCTTGATCTTGTGCCGGGACATACTTCGTTGGAGTGTGAGTGGTTTCAAAAGTCTGCTGAATATGACAAAAACGAATATTCCAACAGATACATATGGACGAATAGCGTTTCGGATCAATATGACGGGTCTTTTATAAACGGATACTCCGAAAGAAACGGTTCATATATGAGAAATTTTTACTATTGTCAGCCGGCTTTGAACTATGGTTTCGCTCACCCGGACAAGCCATGGCAGCTGCCGGTCAATCATCCGGATTGCGTTGCTACGCAGAACGAGCTTTTAAGAATTATGGAGTATTGGACTGAATATGGTGTAAGCGGATTCAGAGTCGATATGGCATTTTCATTGGTTAAAAACGACAAGGATAACGCTGCTACAATTAGACTATGGCAAAAAATGATACGAATATTCAAAGAACGGCATCCGGATTCTCTACTACTTTCAGAATGGGGATACCCGGAGCGTGCAATCAAAGCAGGATTTGACATTGATTTTTTGCTTCACGCCTCATTGAAAGCATATACTTCTTTATTCAGGTTTGAAAAGGGAACAAATGATCATGACAATTGGCTGGGAGAAAGTTATTTCCGAAAAGAGGGAAAAGGTGATTTTTCAATTTTTGCAAATGAGTATATAGATCAGCTTAATAAGATTAAAGGCGAGGGATATATTACAATTCCGTCCGGTATTCATGATTTGACAAGAACTTCGTTGGGACGCGATGAAGATGATCTGAAGGTTATTCAGGCATTTTTGATGACAATGCCGGGAATTCCGCTAATTTATTACGGCGATGAGATAGGTATGCGATATATAAAGAATATGCGCTCGGTTGAAGGAACATATAACAGAACCGGCTCACGAACCCCAATGCAATGGGATTCCGGAAAAAATCATGGATTTTCCGCAGCTGATAAAACATATATTGCGACTGATAATTCAGAGAATGCGCCAACAGTAGAAGCGCAGGAAAATGACAAAAACTCTCTTTTGGAAAATATGAAAAAACTCATTAAAATCAGAAAAACTAATCCGGCATTAGAAGAGGATGGAGACTTTAAGCTTATAGACGGTGGATATCCTGCAATTTATGAGAGGACATTTGATAATGAAAAAATAATTATCGCATTAAATCCGTCCGAAAGAGAATATAATATCGGAGAGTTGCCTGACGGAAAAATGCTTGATAATAAAGATGTTGATTTTAAGGACGGCAGCTTTGTTATGAAAGGGAGAAGCTATCTTATTTATAAAGTATTGAGTAATTAATAAAATTGTATAAAAATGATTTATATATTAGAACATTTTTAAATATAAAACTTTGATTTTACCCTTGACAACTTCAGTTTTGTGAGGTAAAATGAAGGTAATACATAGAGAAGTACTATGTAAAAAAACAATATAGAAAGGTGATTGCTTTATGAACAAATTTATGCTTAACGAAACCTCATACCATGGTGCAGGCGCAATTTGCGCAATACCGGAGGAAATTAAAAGCCGTGGCTTTCAGAAAGTGTTTGTCGCGTCCGATCCGGATCTTGTAAAATTCGGCGTATCGAAAAAGGTTACCGATCTAATTGAACAGGCCGGAATTGAGTACAAGCTTTATTCTGACATTAAACCGAATCCGACCATTGAAAATGTTCAGCACGGTGTGGAAGAATTTAAGGCATGCGGCGCTGACTGTATCGTTGCGATCGGCGGCGGCTCATCCATGGACACCTCCAAGGCAATCGGAATCATTGTCGCCAATCCGGAATTTGCAGATGTACGCTCCTTAGAGGGTGTTGCACCGACAAAGAACAAATGCGTTCCGATCATTGCAGTGCCGACAACAGCAGGAACTGCGGCAGAGGTTACCATTAACTACGTCATCACAGATGTGGAGAAAAAGCGCAAGTTTGTCTGCGTGGATGCACACGACATCCCAGTGGTTGCCGTAGTTGACCCGGACATGATGTCTACTATGCCGGCTTCTCTGACTGCTGCAACCGGTATGGACGCACTGACACATGCAATTGAAGGCTATATTACAAAAGGAGCATGGGAGCTTTCTGACATGTTCCACATTAAGGCAATTGAAATTATTGCACGTTCTCTTCGCGACGCTGTGAAGAACGGAAAGAACGGCAGAGAGGGCATGGCGCTTGGTCAGTATGTTGCAGGCATGGGATTTTCCAATGTCGGACTGGGGGTTGACCACTCTATGGCACACACACTTTCCGCATATTATGACACACCGCACGGCAAGGCATGTGCAATTCTGCTCCCGGCAGTCATGGCTTATAACGCAGAATATACCGGCGAAAAATATAAGGACATTGCCAAGGCAATGGGTGTTGAGGGAGTTGACAGCATGACTCCGGCAGAATACCGCAAAGCAGCTGTAGACGCAGTACGGAAACTTTCCGAGGATGTCGGCATTCCGTCCACCCTCAAAGGAATTGTAAAAGAGGAGGATATTCCGGCTCTTGCAGAATCTGCCTATGCAGACGCATGCCGTCCGGGAAATCCGAGAGATACCAGCGTGGAAGAAATTGCTGAAATATACAGAAGTCTGATGTAAGACTCTGCAAAAAAACAGGCTGTCTGCCGCAGGGGCAAGACAGCCTGCTTTTTTGCGCCGCAAACCGTGCGAAAAGAGTGGGATATATTGATTTTTCATTGCTTTTGCCAAAAAATTGAAAATAGGGAGTTATTTGGTGTAATAAATCTAAGTTAGATAAACTACGATTTATCTGAGTTAGAATGTGTATTTAAAATAATAGCTTGTAAATATGAAATTATTAAATATTTTCAAGTCTGTGTTGCAGTTCGTTTTTATAGTTATCTAAGTCTTATAATCTTGAATGTATAAATTGAAATCCACCAGCACACTCCAATTTTGTCTATAACAGTAGCATAATATTTATTCCATGGAAATTCTCCGATAGGCTCGATAATTACTCCATCATCGCTCAAAACCCGAAAAGCATTATAAACTGTTTTTTCAGTTTCCATTTCAAAAACATTAAATGTCATATTTTCCCACTAAACTGCTTTTTACATATACTTGTGTATAATTCTTCATTCTATAACCTCTTTGTATTGTACCTCCCTCCATAAGATTTAATTTTTCCTGACCGCAAGGCAGTAAAAATGAACCAACACCTCCGAGAACACCCGAGCCGTTAAAGATATAAAATGCATGATAAATTACAACCAAAGCCACCGTAATCCATCTTATATTGTCAATATATTTCTTTC
>CAKSFY010000136.1 GCA_934454035.1 uncultured Clostridia bacterium
ACATCTTTTTATCCTTCCTTTTGTGTTAGTGTTGTTTACGATTATTTTGCAGCTGCAACAATTGCGGCAAAATCGGGAGTTTTCAAAGAAGCGCCGCCGATTAATCCGCCGTCGATGTCGGGCTTTGCCAAGAGTTCTGCAGCATTGCCTGCATTCATGCTGCCGCCGTACTGAATTGTAAATTCGGGAGCGCATTTTTCGCAGTAAAGACCTGCAATGATTTTTCTGATTCCGCCGCAAACCTCTTCTGCCTGCTCTGCGGTAGCTGTTTTGCCTGTGCCGATTGCCCAAATGGGTTCGTAAGCTATGACAACTTTTTTGGCGTCGGCAGCTTCAATTCCGGCAAAAGCTTTTTTAATCTGAATGGCAATTACGTCCATTGTAATTCCGGCTTCTCTCTGCTCTAAGCTCTCACCTACGCAAACTATAGGAATAAGTCCCTTTGAAAGAGCCTTCTTTGTCTTTAAGTTAACAGTCTCGTCTGTCTCGGCAAAATACTGTCTGCGCTCCGAGTGACCGATAATAACATAATCAACACCCATATCGCAGAGCATATCTGCACTTACTTCGCCTGTGAATGCGCCCTTATCTTCAAAGTGGAGATTTTCCGCACCGATTTTTACGTGTGTTCCCTCTGC
This sequence comes from uncultured Clostridia bacterium, assembly GCA_934454035.1. Taxonomy (GTDB): domain Bacteria; phylum Bacillota; class Clostridia; order UBA1381; family UBA1381; genus CAKSQL01. Next base: position 639 of record CAKSFY010000136.1, read on the forward strand.
TGCCTTAACAGCTTCCGAAAGGCATACGTAAGGAGTGCAGCAAACAACTTCGCAAGCTGCGTCCTTTGTTGCTTCTGCTACGGATTTTACAAATTCATAAGTTTCTGACGGAAGCTTGTTCATCTTCCAGTTACCTGCAATAATATATTTACCCATTTTTCATCTTTCCTTTCGTTTTTCTTCAAAAGATTTAGGCAATTGCGCTCTTTTCGGCGCAGTTGCCTAAATAAATTTTCTTATTTATCATTGAGTGCAGCGATTCCGGGAAGTTCTTTACCCTCAAGGAATTCAAGCGATGCGCCGCCGCCTGTTGAGATATGAGTCATCTTATCTCCCAATCCTGCCTGATTTACGGCTGCAACACTGTCTCCGCCGCCGATAATTGTTGTAGCGTCAATTTCTGCCAACACCTGTGCAATTGCATTTGTTCCTTTTGCGAAGGTCGGCATCTCAAATACGCCCATAGGCCCGTTCCAAACAACTGTCTTAGCTTTTTTAACTGCATCCGAGTAAAGCTTGATTGTTTCTTCGCCGATGTCAAGACCCTGCCAGCCGGCTTCAATCTGACCTCTTTTAACCGTCTTGTGCTCTGCATCGTTTGCAAAGTCCTTGGCAACTACGGTATCAACCGGAATAAGAAGCTCTACGCCCTTATCTTTAGCCTTTTGCATCATTTCTTTAGCATAATCGATATAGTCCTCTTCCAGAAGTGAATCGCCTACTTCGCCGCCCATAGCCTTGATGAAAGTATAAGCCATACCGCCGCCGATAATAAGTGTGTCAACCTTATCCAAAAGATTGTTGATAACCGAAATTTTTGACGAAACCTTTGAACCGCCCAGAATTGCGGCAAACGGTCTTACCGGGTTGTTTACGGCATTGCCTAAAAATTCGATTTCTTTCTGAATCAGATATCCCGAAACAGCTGTGTCGAGATATTTTGTAACACCGACATTTGAGCAATGAGCTCTGTGAGCGGTACCGAATGCGTCATTTACAAACACATCAGCCAATGAAGCAAGCTCCCGGCTGAAATTGTCCTCATTTTTTGTCTCTTCTTTGCGATAGCGTGTATTTTCAAGTAAAACAACGTCTCCGTCCTTCATTTCGGCAACTGCTTTTTTTGCATTTGCTCCGACAACCTCGTTATCAGCAGCAAACACAACTTCTTTTCCGAGCTTTTCCGAAAGTTTCTTTGCAACGGGTGCAAGCGAAAGCTCGGGTTTCGGTTCGCCCTTGGGCTTGCCCAAATGCGAGCAAAGGATAACCTTTGCGCCGTTTTTGACAAGATAGTTGATTGTCGGCAATGCGCCATCGATTCTTGTTTCGTCGGTTATGTTTCTGTCGGCATCCAAAGGTACGTTAAAATCGCAGCGTACCAAGACTTTTTTGCCTTTTACTTCGATGTCTTCAATGCTTTTTTTGTTTAACATAGGTTTTACACTCCTCTTTAAAAATAGTTTATATAAGCGAAAACTTATAATCCTCTTATATTGTACCCCATTTTTTGCTTTTTTTCAAGACATTTTTTACACTATTATTAAAAATTGTTAAAAAATTATCTTGCAGGCATAAACGGCGGCAAGCAATCCTACAATATCACCAATTACCGCCGCCGGGATAATTTTTTTTGTATATTTTATCCGTGTATTTCTGAAGTATACGCAAAGAGTGTAAAATGTTGTTTCGGTTGCACCCATCATAACAGACGCACATCTGCCCTCCGTACTGTCCGCACCGAATTTTGCAAGTATATCGGAAAGCACGCCCAAAGACGCTCCGCCCGAAAGCGGACGCACAAGCGCAAGCGGCATAACCGATTCCGGAATACCAAATCTGTGAGTTAAAGGCGCAATCAGCCGAAAAAGCATATCAAAAACTCCGGAGGCCCTGAGCATTGCGGTCAGAGTGAGTATGGCAAGAATTGCCGGAAATATTGCCGCAGTTGTTTTAAGCCCCTTTGCCGCTCCGTCCGCAAATGCCGAATAGACTTCGGTTTTTCGTATTGAGAAAAGCATTATTCCGATAAGTACAACCGGAAGAATAAAATCCGTCATATCATTAATCCTTACCAAAATGCAAAATTATTTTCATGGATATAACCGCCGCTAAAAGCGACAGTACCGAGCTTATCCATACCGCAGGGATAATGTCCGCCGCACGCGCGGCACCGGCAGAGGCGCGCATCGAGATTATCGTGGTTGGAATCAATTGCAGGGAAGCGGTATTAAGTACGGTAAATATGCACATTTCCGCCGTGGGCTTTTCCGGATGAGGATTCAGTTTGTCCAGTTCGTTCATTGCGGCAATTCCGGCAGGTGTTGCCGCGTTGCCCATTCCCAAAAGATTTGCCGCAATGTTTTCGGTTATGTGCTTTGAAGCGCGGCTTCCTTTTTTCAGCTTCGGAAAAAGCATACGCACAGGCAGACTTAAAAGCTTTTCAAGCTTTGCGGAAAGTCCGCTCCTGTCCGCTATTTCCAAAATTCCCGACCAAAAGCACAGCATCCCGGCGAGCGAAAGCACAACCTTAACCGATTCGCCGGCGGCCTCCAGAGCAGCCGCTGCGGTTTCTGCTCCCGAACCGTTAAAAAGAGATACCAAAAGCGCAAATGCTGCGCATAAGGGCCAAATATAATTCATTTTTGTTCCCCCTGTCTTTTTTACTATTATACTATTGATTAATTTATATTTTTATGATAAAATAAAGTCATGAACAAAAGAAAAGGATTTGATATTAATGAGTTATGCCGATACTAAATTTATAGAGAATTGCAGGGATATATTAAAAAACGGAGTTTGGGATACCGATTTTGATGTCCGCCCCAGATGGGAGGACGGAACACCGGCTCATACCATAAAAAAATTCGGAATGGTTACACGATATGATCTGCGAGAGGAATTTCCGATAATGACAATCAGACGGACCGCTTTTAAAAGCGCGGTGGACGAGCTTTTGTGGATATGGCAGAAAAAGTCTAACAACATAAACGATTTATCCAGCCACATATGGGACCAATGGGCGGATGAGAACGGTTCAATCGGTAAAGCCTACGGATACCAGCTCGGAATCAAGCACCACTACCCGGAAGGCGATTTCGACCAGGTAGACAGAGTTTTGTACGATTTAAAGAACAATCCGCACAGCAGAAGAATAATGACAAATATATACAACCATCACGACCTGTCCGAAATGAATCTGTATCCGTGCGCTTACAGTATGACATTTAATGTCAGCGGCAAAACTCTGAACGGAATATTGAATCAGCGCTCGCAGGATATGCTTACCGCAAACAACTGGAATGTATGTCAGTATGCTGTGCTACTTCATATGCTTGCGGACGCGAGCGGTCTTGTAGCCGGGGAGCTTTTGCATGTGGTTGCGGACGCTCATATATATGACAGGCATATTCCGCTTGTGGAAGAAATCATTAAAAATACTCCGTATGACGCACCAAAACTGATTAAAACGGACGACAATACCGATTTTTATAAATTTACGAAGGACAGCTACAGGCTTGAAGATTACAAATATTCTGAATTCAATCACAAAATTCCGGTAGCAATATAGGGAGGAAAACGATATGAAATTAATTGCGGCAGTAAGTAAAAACTGGGGAATAGGAAAGGACGGGGCATTGCTTTTTTCAATTCCGTCCGATATGAAATTTTTCAGAGAAACCACCGACGGAGCAGCCGTTATAATGGGCAGAAAAACGCTTGATTCGTTTCCCGGCGGCAGACCGCTGAAGAACAGGGTAAATATTGTACTTACTCATGATTACGGATTTTCACGTGAAGGTGTGGTTGTCTGTCATTCCGAGGACGAGGTTTTAAAAAAAGCCGAAGAATATGAAAATGTGTTTGTAATCGGCGGAGAGGAAATTTATTCACTCTTTTTGGAGGACTGCGATACCGCGTATATTACCAAGGTTGAGGAATATGCCGAAGCGGACAAATTTCTGCCCGATTTAGACGGAAATCCCGAATGGCATTTGGAGAAAAAGTCCGAACCGATTTGCGAAAACGGTCATACATTCACGTTCTGCACCTATAAAAAGGATTGAGGATATAAACATGTTTATTGATAAGGACAAGCTGATTAATTCTTTCAATGAATTGGAAGAAAATATGAAAAATTATTCCCTGCCGAAATGGGAGCAGTTTCCCGATATTGAGCTTTATATGGATCAGGTAATTTCACTTATAACAAAGTATCTGGATATATACTGCCGCGCTGTCGGCACGGAAAAGCTTATCACACCGTCGATGATTAACAACTATGTCAAGCTTGATATACTTCCGCCGCCGAAAAAGAAAAAGTATTCGCGTACACATCTTGCCTATCTGATAATAATATGTACCCTAAAGCAAACTTTGGATATGGCGACAATTCAGAAAATAATACCGCCCGATATTGACGGTAACGAGGTACGTAAAATTTATAATTCATTCGTTGAAAATCAGCATAAGGCTTTTGTGTATGTAACCGAAAATGTACGCGAGCTGGCAATGCCGGCAATATCTGAGGAAACTGATAATGCAGACGCTATCGGCGACCTTTTAATGCAGGTTTCTTTATCTGCCAATATTTATAAAATTCTGACCGAAAATATAACGAAAAATGCAGGTATTCAGATATAAAAAAACAATAATAATAAAAGGCGGTGTAAAAAAAGTACACCGCCTTTTTAGGGGATAGGAAAAAATGCTTCGGAATTAACAAACTGAGCCAAAGCTTTAGCTTTGGGATAC
>CAKSFY010000137.1 GCA_934454035.1 uncultured Clostridia bacterium
TCAAACATCGACAAATTTTCGACATCCAGTCTTGTCACAAGACTTACAACCGATGTAACCAACTTGCAGAACGCATATCAAATGATTATCAGAATAGCGGTAAGAGCACCATTCATGCTTGTTTTCGCACTGATAATGACAATGCTGATTAATGCAAAAATGGCTATGATTTTTTTGATTATTGTTCCTATTTTGGGGATCGGTCTTTACCTTATCATTATGAATGTTCACCCCATTTTTGAAAAAGTTTTTAAAACATATGACAAACTCAATAATGTTGTACAGGAGAATTTAAGAGGAATCCGCGTTGTTAAATCCTTCGTCCGAGAAGACCATGAAATCGAAAAATTTGATAATGTATCCAATATTATCTATAAATTGTTTTCAAAAGCCGAGAAATTGCTTACGCTCAACTCACCGCTGATGCTTTTCTCAGTGTATACATGTATGATTTTAATTTCCTGGTTCGGCGCAAAAATTATTGTAACAACGCATGAAACCGCTTTGATGACCGGCGAGCTGACAAGCCTTTTTTCATATACTATGCAAATACTTATGAGCCTTATGATGCTCTCAATGATATTTGTTATGATAATAATTTCAAGAGCGTCAGCAGAGCGAATCACGGAAGTCCTTTCGGAAGAGAGCAGTCTTTCCAATCGTACGTCGCCTGTTTTTGATGTAGCCGACGGTTCGATAGAATTTAAAAATGTAAGTTTCAGCTACAAAGATGACATGAATAAGCTATGTCTGAAAAATGTAAATCTTAAAATAAACTCGGGTGAGACTATCGGCATTATAGGCGGAACCGGAACATCAAAATCAACTCTTGTTCAGCTTATTCCGAGACTTTACGATGTCACTGACGGTGAACTCGATGTAGGCGGCAGAAATGTTAAAGAATATGATATTGAATCACTCAGGAATTCGGTCGCTATGGTTCTGCAAAAAAATGTGCTTTTTTCCGGAACAATAAAAGAAAATTTACGCTGGGGCGACAAGAATGCAACGGACGAAGAACTTATTCATGCCTGTCAGCTGGCTCAGGCGGACGGCTTTATAAATGAATTTCCAAACAAGTATGACACTTATATAGAGCAAGGCGGTACAAATGTTTCCGGAGGTCAAAAGCAGAGACTGTGTATTGCACGCGCACTTTTAAAAAAGCCGAAAATTATCATTTTAGACGATTCCACAAGCGCCGTAGACACAAAAACCGATGCACTTATACGACAAGCTTTTTCGGAATACATTCCCGAAACAACAAAAATTATAATTGCACAGAGAATCGCTTCAGTACAGGAGGCTGATAAAATAATCGTTATGGATAACGGCTCTGTGGTTGCATTCGGAACACATGATGAGCTTTTAAAAACAAATAATATATATCAAGAAGTGTATTACTCTCAGAACGGAGGTGTTTCCGATGAGAATTAAGGGAAATCCCGGGAAAAGCAAAAATCCTGTCCAAACCGCAAAACGGCTGCTTTCTTATATAACAAAAAACTACAAAATACATTTTACGGTTGTTTTTATATGCATAATTATAAGCTCGCTGACAAGCGTTGCAAGCTCGCTTTTTCTGCAGACGCTGATTGATGATTACATCACTCCCCTGCTTACGGAAGCTGTTCCGAATTTTTCGGGATTGATTCGTGCACTCATATTTATGGGCGGAATATTTCTTATCGGAATATTCACAACATGGTTGTTTAACTTTATAATGGTAATAATTTCGCAGGGCGTATTAAAGCAAATCCGTGACGATATGTTCGCACATATGCAGACTTTGCCGATCAAATATTTTGACACACACACTCACGGCGATGTAATGAGTTACTATACAAACGATACTGACACTTTAAGGCAGATGATTTCTCAAAGTATTCCTCAGACATTTTCATCGCTTATAAGCGTTGTGGCAGTATTCATCTCTATGGTACGGCTGAGCATTCCGCTCACATGCATTGTCTTATTAACTGTTTTTGCAATGTTCAGAGTCACAAAGAGCGTAGGCGGAAACTCCTCCAAATACTTTATCAGACAGCAGCGCGCATTAGCTGCGGTAAACGGATATATCGAAGAAATGATTAACGGTCAGAAGGTTGTTAAAGTATTCTGCTATGAGGACGAGGCAATTGATAAATTCAACAAATTGAACGATGAGCTATGCAGCGATGCAACCGAAGCAAACAAATATGCAAATATCCTTATGCCGATTATGGGTAACATAGGCAATCTGCAATACGTTGTCCTTGCCGCAGTTGGCGGACTGCTCGCAGTTCACGGGTTCATGACGGTAGGTACAATTTCCGCATTTTTGCTTCTGTCAAAAAGCTTTACTCAGCCGATAGGGCAAATATCGCAGCAGCTTAATGCAATAATCATGGCTCTTGCCGGCGCTGAAAGAATTTTTGAGCTTATCGACGAAGAACCCGAGGAAGATAACGGATATGTCACTCTTGTTAAAATCGGTATGGATAAGCACGGAAATGCATATGAAACTACCGGAAAAGACGGCGAATGGGCATGGAAGCATCCGCATCAAGACGGAAGTACGACTTATTCCGAATTAACCGGTGACGTAAAATTTTTCGATGTCGATTTCGGATATACAGAAGATAAGACAGTTCTTCACAATATCGATTTACATGCACTTCCGCATCAGAAAATAGCGTTTGTCGGCGCTACCGGAGCAGGTAAAACAACAATTACAAACCTCATTAACAGATTTTATGATATTGCAGACGGTAAAATAAGATATGACGATATTAATATAAATAAAATTAAAAAGCCTGATTTAAGACGTTCACTCGGAATTGTCTTGCAGGATGTAAATTTGTTTACCGGAACCGTAATGGAAAATATAAGATACGGACGTCTCGATGCAACGGATGAGGAAGTTTATGCAGCGGCGAAGCTTGCAAATGCAGACGGATTCATAAAAATGCTGCCGGACGGATATAATACCGTTATTTCCGGAAGCGGTGAGGGACTTTCGCAAGGGCAGCGCCAGTTAATCTCAATAGCACGCGCCGCAGTTGCCGATCCCCCTGTTATGATACTTGATGAGGCTACCTCAAGTATCGACACAAGAACCGAGGCAATTGTTCAAAAAGGTATGGATTCGCTTATGAAAAACAGAACCGTTTTTGTAATTGCACACAGATTGTCCACGGTTAAAAACTCCGATGTAATTATCGTACTTGACCACGGACGAATTATAGAACGCGGCAGCCACGATGAGCTGATTGCTCAAAAGGGTAAGTATTATCAGTTATATACCGGAGCATTTGAACTTGAATAAAAAAACAAAAAGGCGATGTACTTTCTATACACCGCCTTTTTGTTTTTTTAAAGCCCTGTCGCAAACTCATCAATTAAATATATGCCGTCTTGCTGTTTTAATATAACATAAAACGTTGCTTCGTTTTGATCAGGATCATAAACAGAATTTTCATCGGGTGTCATTGTTACGTTTACAAGTGCTGCCCATTTACCGTCAGTAAAGTCTTTTGAAGCTGAATCATCAATTGTACTGATACTTATTCTAATGTTTTGAAGCGCAGCCTTGTTCATGCCGAAAACATAACCATCACCAAAGAAATTATCTATGCAGTTTTGAGTGCAGTATCTTTTCATATTTCCTAAATCACCTCTTTCAAATAAATAAAAGAATTGATCTATTGTATATTCGGGCGTCGTATTATCGTATTTGCTTGTTTTTATAACCGTTAACGAATCGGAATCAAGTTCCGGGTTACTCCTCATATCAATAATGTTTCCATTTCTATCAAAAACATTATAATCTATCAGCCAATCGCGCCTTAACATATAATCAATCATTGAATAAGAAATATATGTCAAAGATTTTCTCAAAATTGGAGCATTAAAGTTTATTGGTGTCTTTGTTAAATACTCTCCTTGTTCAAAATACATCTCCGAATTCCCTATTTCGATATGATAATAATGCAATATGTTTTCACCATATGCCAGGCAAATTTTTATTTTTCCGTTCTGCCATTCAATATGACTTTGCGGATTATTCAAAACTCCTGCTTTCTCGAAGGTTTCCCTAAGCGGAACATATACCTCGCCGTTTTCGATAAAAGATTTATTCGTGAGTTCAATTTTTTTGCCGTTGTTCGTAATTTCAATAGTATAATCATCAGTCATCAAATTTGACAATACGCCGCTTGCAAATACCATTGTTGAAAACATTGCAACTGCAATAACAGCAGATATGACCGACACAAATATGTTCGTTTTTTTCTTATTCTTAATCATAATAAATCTCCTTTTCAAAATTTTTTTATTGCTTGCCATTTGTGTGGTAAGCGGAAGCCCGATCGATTTACCTGTCGGCAGCAGGAATAAAATTGTACCGATATAGCTCATTTTCTCATCGTCCGACATATTTTTCGTAGCCGCCATATCGCAGGATATTTCACACTCTGCCGCAATTTGCTTTGAAACGTACCATGCAATGGGATTAAACCAGTGTATGCATTTTACAAATTCGGCAAACCATTTATATAAAATATCATGTCGTTTAAAATGCGTCATCTCATGGTGCAGTATGTTATGTAACTGTTCCTTTGAAAGCTCTGTTTCCGGCAGAACCAGCATGGGTTTGAAAATACCCGTCATAAACGGCGACACGGTATTTTTCAACACCCTAACATCAATTTTCCTGTCGGTGTACTCTTCCGTTTCGGGACAAGATATAATTTCACCGTTTTTGCATATTTTGCTATTCAGACTTATATACCGCACAATGTTCAGCAATATTAAAGATATTGCACCGACAAGCCACAAATACGCTAAAATATCCATTCTGTTATAAAGCATTCTATCCCATACAATATATATAGGCTGCGGCTTTTGGGTTCTGTCTGTCTGCACAATATTTTCGGTTGTTTCGGGTTGTTCGCTGACAACTGTTTGCTGTATCTGTACCGTTTGTGTTGTAATGCTCGGTGCAGACGGCGGATTTACATTAAATCGCACCGGTATAAACATTACAAAAAGCACACACAGCCATATGTAATAATGCCACGAATACCCGAAAATCTTTTTCGTTATCAGGCGCAGCAGGCTGATAACAACTGCAAGGACAGAACCGGCGAGTGATGTAATTAAAAATGCTTTAAATATTTCGCTGATCAATTCCGTCCCTCCTTATCATCAAAAATCGCTTTCAGCTCCTGTATATCCTTATCCGAAAACTGTTCTTCCTCAAAAAGTGCGGCGACCAAATTTTCGGCAGAGCCGTCAAACAGATTTTTTATAAGGTTTTTCACCTGTGACTTTTTGTATTCTTTTGCAGTCAGAATCGGTGTATAATAC
>CAKSFY010000138.1 GCA_934454035.1 uncultured Clostridia bacterium
CGTTTTTACTGTTTCTGACAGAAAGTGTATACGCAGCATTTGTTTTACCGTCTGTAATATTTTCGAAAGCAAGCTCTATCGGCTTACTGTCAAATACAGATATTATTGCACCGCCGTACTCTTTTTTGTCATAATCCATTGGTCTTACAAAAATTGTTGAATCTTGCACGGGATAACTGTTTGATAAGGTTTCTCCGTCCACGCTTAAACCGTTTTTTGTAATTTTATAAATCCTTGCTCCATCTGCGTCTCCTTTTGTTTCCCACTCTGCAACTTGATTTTCCGACCAAATTGATATAATTGAAGGATCTATGCCGCTTTTTTCTCTGCCGAATTGAAGCAGCATAGGGGTGTATTGCTTGACGGTAAATGTTTCCCCGACAGAATTTTGGGTAATAAGATCCGTTGCACCGTTCAGAATTTCGCCGTTTCTTTCTACATGCAGCCCTTCCGTATCATCCGAAATACTTGTAATATTCACAAGCAAAGCACCGTTTTTCTCTGCTGTTTCCCATTCTATCCCCTCCGGAATTGTTCCATCCTTGCCGCATACTTTTATATTCAGCTTTCCGATATTTTCAAAGTATTTTTGAAATGCCGAAAAAGCCGTAGAATATGTATATATATAGAATGTATCGGCATTTTTTGTAAGATATGAATTATCAAGCTTTTGATTGTATTCATCCTTTGCAAAACTTCCGGTTTGCATAAATACTTTTCCGCCGTTTTTAATAAATTCATTCACTGCGGCAAGTGTTTCCACTTTACAGTTATACGCTCTCGGAATTACCAATATTTTGTATTTACTCAAATTTTCGATTGATCTGTCAGAGACAATTCCAACGCGCAGACCGCAGGTGATAAGAGTTCTGTAGGTTTGCCACAATCTCACTCTTGCACCGTTATCATAAACCTGAGACGGCTTTGAGTAAAACAGTGCAACGTCCGGCTCTTTGTGGTCAAGCGCTGCAACAGCTGATGAAAGTCTGTTTAAATCCAAAGCGGTCTTTCCTGCTTCGGCAACACAATCCGGCCGATGTAAAATACTGTTGTGCATATCCATATTTTCGTCATAGCTGCGTTCCCAAACCCAAAGTGACGAAATATCTCTGCCATGCACGGCACCCTGCCACAAATTGTTTCTGAGATGTTTTTTCTCTTTCTCGTTAAAATCGGTCAGCTTATCCGGAATAATATGATCTTCAGAGTTGTAAATCGGCTTATTATCTATTGAATTCATATAATCATACGTCATCATAACAGTATAGTAAAGCTCAGTATTTGTTGTATAATCGCAAAGATCCTGTCCGACCCAGTCACAAAAATCATTAAACTGTTCTATATCGGTTCCGCGTGTCAGAGTTTCAAGTCCGTCACCGCCCCACGGAAAGTTATAATGCAAAACCTTTGCATGAATCGGAATATTCGGCATATATTCCTTTACTATATCGCGCATCCATTTATGCCATGAGGCAAAAGTTTTATCATTAAACTCCATCCAGTCGTAAAACTGCGGTGTGCTCGGACTTACATTATTTTCATCAGCCAGCGGCATTGTGACTTCATCAAAAGAAGTATATTTTGTTCCGTACTTTTTATTAAGTGTTGCAATATCACCGTGAACCGATTGTAAATACGCTCTGAAACTCGGCGTATAAAACTCCTCAAATACACGCGTATCATACCGCGGTTCATTTGAAAGACAAATGCTTACAAGACGCGGCATTTTTTGAAAATGCGGCATAATCGTTCTGATATAATTCTCTATTACCACACGCGTTTCATTTGCATCGATATTATAAGGAGCGCGCCAGTCTCCGTATACCTCTGACGGCAAATCAGCCGGAATATAATGCGGAGAAAGCATAAGCGTTACCCCGATATTATATGAGCGTGCTCTTAATAAGATTCTATTCCAATATGCGGCACCGGCAAAATCGGTGTCATCCTCAAAACTTCCGTTTATAAACAAATTCTCATCTGTTCCCGATTTTTTTAAGATTGCATTATCTACATAAAGAAGATTGGTTGTACCGTATGTTAAAATATTAAATGTCAAAAATTTTTCATTTTCACCGGTTCTGATTTTAACAGTATTTTTTGTCCATTGCGAACCGGCACTGAGCTGCTGTTCATTTCTTCCGGTAACTGCAAGTGCAATCCGCCCTATGCCGCTGCCTTTTAAATCAACGCTGAAATCATAATCCGTATTCGGCTCACACTCAATTGTCTGCATAATAAACGACCATGAGCTTGCCCCAACCGCAACTCTTATGGCTCTGTTTCCGTCTGAGGCAATATTTTTGTCTGAAATTACTTTGTGCTTTGTACTATTGATATCCGATATTTCCCAGCCGTCAACTCCGCTTGCAACAGCAGTCGGTCCAAGTTCAAGCATAATGTTATCCGCTGCATAATTCTGATAATTTTCAATTTCGTCAGCGACCGGTCCCCAGCCCATATATCCTACGGAATATACATTTTTCCCGTTCGCATCAATAAGCTTTTTTCCATCCTGCACCACATTCTGCAAATTATTTTTTTCAACCGAAAGCGGCTGCTTTTCACCGCTTAAATAAGCAGTAAGATTATTTTTTGCCTCGGTGTACAAACTTTCAATCTGTGCGCGGTTGTAAGTAAGCTGATCGACGGCTACTCCCTGCGCTTCATCCTCATTAAGATAACTTTCAAATTTTTTTATGACTGCATAGTTGATTTTTTCATAATTTGTATCTATGTTTTTTGCTTCGCACTGTGAAAGCAGACTCTCCAATTCGGAAATATATGAACTGTACAAAGTGGCGGCATTAATAGGCTGAACCTGAGAAAAAATACAAACCAAAGAAAGCAATAACGCCTGTAATCTTTTTTTCATTTTTAACTCCTTTATAATACGGAGGCGGTGCATTATGAAAATATACCGCCATTTCTAAAATTACATTTTGTTTAAATGATTAACCTGGAAGTCGTTGTTTGCTTGTGTAATTAAAGCGGCAACATCGGCGTTTTCATTTGTGATAACCTCTTGAATGCAGCCGTCCAAAATAGAATACAATTGTTGTGCGCATGCAGCCGGTTCAACCTGAACTGTTACATCATCGGCATTAAAATAGGTGGCATAATCGGCATCATCAACATTTTTGTACTCATCTCTGAGACTTCTTAATTTGTCACGTGTTTCAGGATTTGACCAAAGCTCCACACCCTCTCTCGGCAAAACAATACCGTTGTTTTCAATAGCCTGTTCAAAATTGTGCTTATACTGGTCTGCCTGCTCATCTGTAATAGTCGGTGACAATCCGCCGAATTCAAGCCATTTGAATCCTGCTTCAATCTGTTCCGGAGTTGATCCCGGGTTAAACATCCAAAGGTCGCCGCCCATTTGAGCAACTCTGTCTTTAGTACCTTTAGGAATTTTTGTAAGGTAAAGTTCTTTTTTGTCCAATCCGTATGTATAGCCGTCAAAAGGCGGATTTTGAATCATCATGGCAGCCTGTGATGTTCCGAAATATTTATACATATCGTTTTGAGTAATTACAGTGTCGTCCAAGAGCGCGTTATATTTCCACTTTAAATCTTTAATAAACTGCAAAGCGTCTCTTGCTTCCTGAGTATCAAATGTAGCCTCCCATGTGCCGTCTTCCCTCTGTTTTTCAAATTCAACACCGTATGACCATGCAATATTCATAAAATGCCAGCCGCCGGCATTGCTTGAAGTCGGAATAACATATCCTGCTTTTCCTGTCTTTTCTTTGATTATTTGTGAAAATTCAGCTACTTCCTGCCATGAATCGGGAATTTTAATACTGCCGTCTTCGTTTACGAGTCCTGCGTCTCTGAACATTTTTTTGTTAATGTAAAGACCTTGAATATATCCGAAGAAAGGAATACCGTAAATTCTTCCGTCCTCACCGGTTACAGCCTTTAAAAGCACCGGATTAAGGTTTTTTGTGAAATTATGCTTATCCATATACTCGGTAATATCTGCCGCGTATCCTTGCTTTATGATTTGCGAAACCTCTGTAAAATATGTTCCGTATACTGTCGGAAGCTGGTTTGCCGAAGCTTTCATTGTAAATGTTTTTGTATCATAGGCATATGTATCCGGAATAATATTTATATCGGGATTTGCTGCCATAAAATCATCTTTTAATTTGTTTTGAATAGTCAAAGCTTCTTTGTTTGTTTCATCCGGCCATCTGCCTATACTGATATTAACTTTTCCGTCAACGTCCTTAGTCTTTGAGCAGCCGCCTGCAGAAATAAGTGTAACCGCTGCCAAGGCAAGAGCAATACTTTTTTTGAAATTCATAATTATCCTCCAATTATTTTATTATCGGGAAATCATCGAAATCCGATGATTTCCCTGTTTATTTACTTTAAAAATCTTGAAATAACTGCTGCCGCTTCCGCTCTTGTGGAATTTGCTTTCGGAGCAAAGTTTCCGTCGGTCATACCGCTGAACAGATTGCAGTTAACAGCCTTTGAAACTGATGTAATATCGCTGATTTGGTTTTTATCCGTAAAGTTTACAGCCGTGGTGCCCATCTCTCCGTGAAGTTTTTCATATGCACGCACAAGCAGTGTGCACATTTCTTCACGGGTGATTTTGTCATTCGGGCGGAAGGCAGAATTATCAATAATTCCGTTTGCCAAGGCTGCGGCTACATTACCGGAATACCATTTATTGGCATCAACATCTGCTACACCGCCGGTATACTCCGTACTTTCAAAACCTGCCGCACGAGTCAGAAGTGCTAAAAATTCCGCACGGGTAATTGATTTATCCGGGTCAAAGCGCGAAGCTGTTACACCGCTGATAATTCCTGTCTTTGCAAGTGAGGAAACCTCATCCTTCGACCAATGCTTGAATGTGTCCAAAAACGGAGTGTCAATATCAACCTGCAGCAAAATCGGAACATACTCTTTTAAAGTGAATGTATCGCCCAAATCCAACCCGTCACGCAGTTCGTATGCCTTTGTGACTTTTTCTCCGTTTACATAGATATTTACGTCTCTGTCCTTTAAGAAGTTATCAAGATTGATAATCAGTTTGCCGTTATATACTCCGACATTTACCTCTACTTTGTAAGCAGCTTCGCCTGTTTTTGCGTCAACAATATCAACGACAGGGAAATTTTCTTCCTTGTAGATTTTTTTCAAATCTGGTGCTATACTAAAAAAGTAGACACAATCATGCAAAATATGATATAATAAAATAAACACAAAAACAGGAGGAAA
>CAKSFY010000139.1 GCA_934454035.1 uncultured Clostridia bacterium
TTTGTATGCTCCGATACTCACTAAAGCAGTGACCGGATTGGTTGAAATGCGAATGTATTCCGTCTCGCTCGCATTCGTTCCGAACACTCCGATTGCGATATTGCCGCTCTCCTCCAAAACCTCTTTCGGCATTAAGCAGCTTCCGCCTTTTATCTCAATTGTGTATGTCCTGTCCTTTCTGGAAAAGACCGCAAATTTTGCAAGCTCCGCCCATTCGTCCGAAAATGTGAATTTACACTTGTAATAGTTCACATTCCCCGATATCGGCTTTGCTATGTCCGATGTGAGTTTGTCCGACTCTATTGTGAAATTTATATCCATTGTTACGCCTCCTCTGTCCCCTCAAATTCATTTTCAATTATTCTTAAAGTTATGTTTTCCTTGAAGCTTCCATCAAATTTTAATTCCGAAGATAATACCAACCCTTTTTTAAAGCTTGTACTATCAGTATCATCTGTCAGCGATACCATAACATAATCCCCTACATCACGTGCAGGATCACCTCTTACATACATATCATACATTCGTCTGTTTGAAAAGTATGACACTATCTTTTCAGGAGATGCCGGAGCGGCAACATCATTTTCAATATCACATATTTCACCTGTATCATTTACAGGATATATTGATGGGATGGAACCGGTTGATATATCTAAAACTTGTAAACTCATTTTCCTTGATGATGCTGTTGTGACTGTTATGATATACGAACCAGCTTTTTTATCTTTTGTAATAGTCTGTATATTGTAAAGTTCGTGTTGTGCTTTATAAATCCGCTCCTTAGAAAAATCAAGTCCCGATATTGTATATGATGAAATTTTACTGCTACTGCTGGAGCTTTTCTTTGTAAGCGTTCTACCTTGCGTGCATTTGCTGAGATCAAATGCCTTTATCTGAAGATTCCTTATTTTTTTAGATATGCTCAGTATAGGCTTTTCCAAGCTGTTAAGCAATAAAAGGCTGCCCGTTGCTGATGATGAAATTACATCTGATATTTGTACAGTATCCTCTCTGTCAATTATGCATTTTTGAGCAGAAGCATTAATCATTTTTTGAATAATATCTATTCTTTTGCCGCTAACTGTATTAACATATGAATTTTTGCTTTTAAAATTATCATTTGCCGAAATTTCTATATTCCATGCAGATTCTATATCTGACAATATGCTGCCGAAATTAATGCTTGGTATATCCCCGTCCAAATCATAATAATACACCGTATCCTTTGTCGCTTCCGGGTCTGAATAAACATTACTATTTTCAATCAGCTCATATTCTTTATCATCATCAACCAATGTCAGCGAGCAATCCCCTGTTACCGAGAAAATGCCGTCACTGTTTTGAATATCCTTTGTATAAAAAATACCGCCTTGTATTATTTCTGTAGAACTGTCAAACACATATCCGTATTTAACATTTATTTTTATGCGTTCATTTGTATAATCTTCATAATATCCGGTATACATATCATCATAATTAAAAATATCAATCTGAATACTGTTTTGAGGAAGCTCCAAGCCCATTGGATCATATGAACGTTTGTGTGTACATTCTTTTATTCTCGTTGACGGAATAGTTATATTTTTCCCGAACGATAATGATTTAATTTTAACATATTCGCTATCATCAAACCATTTTGTTATACACAATTTATAGCTTGTGCAGACTTCCGGAATCGGAAAGGATATAATTGTGCGATTATCTGAATATTCCTCGGTCATTTGTGTAGCTGCGACAGTTGCCTGATTTGAATAATTTACATTGCTTTTGGTTGAAGCGGTTTCCAGTTCGATATAAATTGTTCTGTATGCGGTCTCCTCTTGATTCGGAAAATCAAAAACCATTGCCGGGATTACTCCGGCACTCTTGAGATTTCCCATTGTGTTGTTTGAAATATAAACATAATCATCGTTTGATGTGCCCCCGATTCGAGAACTGACAGTATATCCGCTTGTGTATCTTGTGTTATCATCGCCGAGTTCAACATCTACAAAACCGCGCTTTCTTATAACAGCCTTTTGATTATCTTCCCATGCTTGACTCACTTGTACCGCCATTATTACACCTCCACCAAACTCAGCGAACAATCCGACCAGCCTTTCGGGCTTCCATCGGGGTTGAGATTAACTAACCCCGATTTTCTGTCCGACACGTACATTGAACGTGTTTCATATGCATTCGCGCACTGGTCGAAATATCTTACAGAATTTATAAAGCTGCCACCGTATTTAGGGTTAAAGAGCTTCAATATTGTACTCCATTCTGCGCAAGTGCAATAATTCCATGTCATTTCAACTTTCGCCACATCTGTCCGTATAATATCAAAAACGCCCTTTCCCTGAACGTTTCGTCCGTCATCAACTATATCTGCCGTCAATGCGTCATAGCTGCTCGGGGTTTTTAGTGCTATTCCTTTTATCGTAACCAATGCCATCTTTATCTTCCTCCATATGCAAAATTATTGCTTATTGTCGTGCCCTTTTTCTTTCTTGCGTTGTCAATGATATAAACAAGATCATCACCCTTAATTTTGAATGTTCCGCTTATGTCTTTATTTCCGCCGGTACCCATAACACTTGATACTGCCTTTGCAACTCCTGCCGATACAGCCGATACGATTTGTCCGTTGTTTGCGACTGCCGTTTTCCCGTTTATTGAGCCTACCATTTCAGGGCCTGCTTCACGTGCGACAAATAATTCGCCTGCTTTAGGGAATCCCCCGGATGCATATCCGCCAAGATTTACGGTTGAGAGATTAAAGCCAACATGTCCGCCACCCAAAAACTCAGGTAAATCAAAACTTACTTTATTGAGTAGCTCAATCACCGAATTTATCATATTTTCAATGGTGCCGATTACTGCATTGGCTGTTGCTTTGAATCCGTTTTTAATACCATCAGTGACACCGGAAATTATTTCGCCCCATTTGTCTGAACTAAACCACGGTTTCACCTTGTTTTCAAACCATCCGGCAATACCATCTTCGCCGCTCCACCATTCGCTGACAGCGCTCCAGCCATCACTCCATGCATTTTTTACGCTATCCCACAACTCTGACCATTTTTCGGAAGTAAACCATGGTGATACATTATTGCCCCACCATTGCCCGATTGCACTTTCACTCCACCATTGTTTTATGCCGTCCCAGCCATTTGTCCATGCTGTTTTTGTGTCACTCCAAAGGGCGGACCACTTTTCAGATGTAAACCATGGAGCCACATTGTCACTCCACCACTGTCCGATTGCGCTATTATTCCACCATTCGCCAATAGCTGCCCAGCCGTTCGCCCATGCCGCTTTTGTATCATTCCATAAATTCCCCCACTTTTCAGCGGTGAACCATGGCGCGATGTTGTTGCTGAAAAATCCCGCAATTGATGTTCCTATGTTGGCAAACGTTGATTTTACTTTTTCAACTATACCGGGACCAAATATAAGCGTAAAGAGTGATTCAAATTTTTGCCCCCAACCTTGAAGCATTAACCCAGCACCCTCCAGCACTCCGTTTAAATCTCCGCTAAAAATAGATGATATAATTTTAACGCCCCCCGATATTTCATTAACAAATCCGGTGGTCCATACAGCTCCGGCGGCGACAACGTTTGTTGCAAAACTTTTCGCAAAATTCTGAAAATTTTCATTTTCAAGCAGCCCTTTAATATTTTCTTTAAGCTTGCTTGTAGCAGTAGAAACGCCGTTTATCTTCTCTTTCACTTCCGGCTGATTAATAATACCGTTTACGCTATCTTTTATTTTTTCTGCAACCTTCCGAACCTTTTCGCCTTTTTCTTCTGTTTCGCTTGTATCGATATCCATACTGAAATCCGGCTTAATTCCATTCGTATCATTGCCATTTTGTTTGAATATAACATTCAGTTCATCAAATCCCATAACTGCGTTTGTGGCTTCTTTTGCTTCTTTTTTTAAACCATCAACCTGATTATTAAGTTTTTCGGCGGCAGCTTGTGATTGCTTATATGTTTTGCCGAACAAAGCCGATATAAAGGCTGCTGCCTGTGCGGTAGCTCTTGCAAGCCAATTAATCATATTTTGCAATGCCGGAGTTACTGCCGAGAAAATAGGCTGAAAAGCAGTAAGTAAATTACCTTTGACCTTTGCAAGCGAATCCGTCAGCTGACTGTTTGTTTTTATGACATTTGAAAGATATTCCCTCATTTTTGTAAAGCCTTGACTGACTGCATTAAAAATCAATGCCCCAGCAATAACACTTTTTAAACGTTTCGCAAGCCTTGAAGCCTTTTTTAAGATTCCGTTACCTGCCTTTTTTGCCGCTTCTCCAAATCTCGAAAAAGAATCTCCACCGCTCGTTCCAGCTTCATTCAACTTGTATTTTGTGGATTCGGCTTCATTCTTTAACCTCTGCATTTTATCTGTAGCCAAATCAATCTTTTTTGCCAATTCCTGAGCTTCTTCGCTTTGATTTGGATTCAGTCTTGCTTCTGACAAAGATTTTTTAAGTTGTTCCGCTTTTGCGCGTAATTCTTCAATTATGCTTTCACTTTGTGACAATTCATTCTGCAGACTGCTCATTTTTCCTTTTGTCTCAGGGGTATAATTGCCGCCTGCCTGCTTTTCCAATGCGGCGTCTGCCTTTAGCGCGTCCATTGATTGCCCGAGTGAAATATTTTTTTCGACAGCCTTGTCTAGTTCTTTTGAAACTCTTTCAAGCTCCTTTTTCATTGCAATAACTTTTTTCGGCTCTGTTTCACCAGATGTAAGCTTTTCATATTTCTGTCGAAGCTTATCAATTTCAATTTGCTGTTTTTTGATACTTTCTAACTGGCGCGCATATTTTTGATTAAGTGTGTCCATACCTTTACCCGAAAAGCTTGATTTCAGCTTGTTTCTTGTCACATCAAGCATTTTATTCATTCCGCTTAATTGTTGTTTTGCTCTTTTTACATTTTCCCGAAGCCCTTTTGTTTCGGCTGATATAATTACTTTCAGTGTTTCAAGTGTCATTGTTCGCACCTCCTTTATTATGCATTGCAGCATAATTTAATAATCGCTGCTTTACTTGATTTATTTCCGCCTGTCTGCTTTCCTTTTTAAATAATGCAGGATTGGTGCTATACTAAAAAAGTAGACACAATCATGCAAAATATGATATAATAAAATAAACACAAAAACAGGAGGAAA
>CAKSFY010000140.1 GCA_934454035.1 uncultured Clostridia bacterium
ACCGAACTCCAGGCAAGGCTTCTTTTGTCTCACGGCTGCAAATATATGCAGGGCTATTACTTTTCCAAGCCTGTCCCGGCGGAAGAATACGAAAAAATGCTTTATGAACATAAAAACGGCTAAAACCGGAGCTATAAAACAAACCGATTCTCAAAAGCAGGTTTTTTGACCTGACTTTCGGGAATCGGTTTGTTGCTTATTTGTTAAGCAAATATATCGTCCAGAATATCCTGCTGCCATTTTACATTCGTAATTTGAGGAACTTCAGCAAATGATTTTTTTGCTGCGTTAACTATATCTTTATAATATATGTCTTTTTCAAGAAATTTTAATATTTCTTTATTAGTAAAAGGTGTTATTATAACACCGTCAACCGGTTTATGTGTATTTGTGGATTCCAGTGGTACTGCCGCAACTGCCCTCCAAATGTTAATCGTATTATAATCAAGCTCATCTGCAATAAAAAATGTAATTGTTTCTTTTGGCTCGCTTGCCGCTTTAAGATTGAGAGAATGACGCAGAACCGGCTCCCATTCACCGCGCTTCTGTGCCTGTTTATTCATAAGAGTTACTTCCAGCATAATTATAATTTCTTCGTAATGAATTACAATATCACCATCTCCGCCGCCTGCGTGAATAACCGGCTCAAAATCAGCATTTAAAGTCAGATTCAAGCTGTTGTATAAATCAAATTCCTTGTTGGAAATATAATACCAGGCTATTCCTATGATATATTCATATATTGTCGGAACACCGGCAGAGTCATTAACTTCTTTCTTTATTTTATCATCCTTCGCTTTATTTCTATCTGAAAATAACGGAAGTAATTCCATAATTTTTTCTTTTGGATACTTATCGCTGATATGTTTGATAAACTCAATGCTTTTTTGCTTCTGAAGCAGTTTCTTGGCATTTTCGGAATTACTGACTCCAAGCCGTTTTTTAATATTTTTATTTATATTTGATACGTCTGCGCATGAAAATTTAAAAATGTTGGAAATTGATACACTTCTGCCGTAATAGCATTTCGCGCTTACCTCATATTGTATATATTCTTCCTCACTCATTTCTCCGAATATACTTTCTCTGAGATGATCTGCATCAAATATTAAAGACAAAATTTCTTTATATGAGAGTTCCGGTAAATTTTCAAACTTAAATAAACCCGTTGCACTCAGCAATCGGATTGTTGTATCTGAGTATTCCCGTATTCCGTCAACCCATTTTGATTTAAAATAAGCCGAATAAAATTCCCATATAAAATCCTTTGCCGTTAATAGCGGATGATTTGAGTTCTCTTCTATAAATTTTTCAAGGTTATATCTGTTTCTGCTGTTTCCGGCAGCAAAGATGTTTTTGCCGCAGCCGAAGGCTTTATTCAGTGAAGATTCATTTCCTTTTTCTAAACATTTAATTAAGTCAGCGTAAGTTTCATCGGTTTTGCTGTCTCGGAATCTTTTAAGGGCACAGAAAAAATCATAATAAGCCTTAGATGCTTCTGCAGTATTTTTAGAGCTTTTAAAAATGCTTTGAAACTCTTCGTATTCAATATCATTTTTATTGTATAATTTTTTCGGGATAACAATATTTATATCCCTGATAGTTTCCTCCAATTCAGCAACACTGATTGAATCTGTGCGAATGGCTTCTTTGATTTTTTCGTCGCTGTAAGGAGTAAGCCCCTGCACAATAAATTCAAAGGTATGTAAATCTACAGTTTTTCCGTCTAAAAGCAATACAAGAGCCATAATAAACGGTGAATAGTATTTTCTTTTTCCGTTTTTTGAAGAGGTAAAAATTTTAAGTTTTGCAAGTTGTCTGAAAAGAGCAATATTTACATTGTCAAGCGGTAATATATCCTCTAAATCATCTCTGACAACAGAACCTTTTAAGTAAGAATATCCTGCTTCCGTAATTTGTCTGCCTGCATCGGTAAAACCTATTTTAACAAGAGTGCTCGTATAATGCCTGGACCTGTTTTCAATAGATTCGTCTAATAATCTGGAAACTTTATGAAAATTATTTCCTGCCCATTCATTATTTCTCTCAATAAACAATTGATAACTATCACCTAATTGATTTATAAATTTATCGTAGTTATCATGTTTTCTAAAAACATCTTTCGATTTTTCTAATGCTTTTTCGTAAAATAAAAATTGAGAAATACTTGCGGGATATTTTTCCCAATTTTCTGTGGGGTAATTTTCCTTTAAGTCCTCCAAAACTTCCAAATAGATTTTCAAAGCATTCAAAACATCGCTTCTTCTGCCGTTTGTATCCATTAAATTAAATATTTGATTTTTTACAACAATCAATATTTACACCCCTTAATAGTTAATTATCAAAACCTCCTCACTTGGTGAGGTTTTGTCTTTCGTCTGATAATTAGAATTCGAATAACTGTAATTCAAGTTTATTGTTTTATACTTATCTTTGTTTGCATCAAGCCAATTTATCAGAAGTGTGTTTTCTTTCCCTTTGCTGCGCAAAACATTGGATAAAGCAAATCTTATATTCCTTTTATGTAAATTATCTAAAAACCGCAACAAATCTTTTTCGTCCTGTTCACCCCAGCCGCCTTGCTCATTATATGTGGCACAAGTTATTAAATATGGCGGATCAGCATATACAAAATCATTGTCAGTCAGTGTTTCTGTTTCAAAGTTTCTGAAATCAATGTTTGTAAATATACAATTACGTTTTTCTAATTCTTCTATAAAATCAGATAATTTTTCCTCCATTTTGCTGTTGAAATCTCTTTTTCCGACAGGCAAATTAAATTCGCCTTTAGCATTGTATCTGATTTGATTGTTAAACGCATATACAATCATGACATATAACATTATGTAATAATATTGATCTGCGGTATTGTAATGATTAAAGTCATCTCTCAATTTCAGAAATTTTTCTTTATTATAATCCCCGAGACCTTTACTGCTGTCACAATTATAATAATAATAACCGTTTTTGCTGACAAGAGACAATTCGTATTTTTCAATAGTTTTATAAATCAATGCTAAAACAGATTCTTTACCTGAAAGCTTAAAAGTCTGATATAAGTACAATAAATTTTTGTCTATGTCATTAAATATAACCTTGTTACAGTCAACATTTATACCTACATTACAACCACCGCAGAATAAATCAACAAAAGTGTTTATATTCTTAGGGAACAGAGGCAGTATTTGCGGCAATAGTTTGAATTTACCGCCTGTATAATTCAATGGTGATTGTATCATTATTTTGCTCCTTAATTCGTTACAGTGCATAAGAAAAGGCGTTCTTCGTTTTCTGAAATATCCGATTTTCCGGTTGTAAACGGTTTATAGCTTTCGGAAAACACTTTCACTGTACCTTTTTTCTCTAAAATCCGCATAATATCTTCATCAGATATTTTTGCATTGGAACGGTCATTTCCTTTTTCGGCCATATTGTTATATGAAAGCAATATATATTTAGAGGTAATATTCCTCACAAGTTCTTCAAACGCTTCTGCCGCGCTCTTGGTGCAGTACTTGCTTTTTAATTTTGTTCTGTCCATTTTTCTTGCAACGCCGAAAACCTCCGGTTTTTCCCACCGTGCAACATTTTCAAGCAAATGGTATGCATCGCAATACTGCCTTGAATTATACGGCGGGTCTATATAAACCAAATCTGTGTTAATTATTTTGACCAAATCGTTTGCATCCTTATTATAACAGCGGTTATTCGGATTATTGTGCATTTCTGCTAATGGTACCAATAATTCCAAAGATTTATCAAATTCCGCGCCTTTTCTATATGCGTCGTAATGTCCGCAGGTTTTTGCAATTTTGTCCATTGCATATAATAAAGATGTGATTAAAATTGCCTTTTCTCTATAGTTAATATTCTTCTTTTTATAGTTTTTTTCAATATCTTCTCTGATAAATCCTATTTTGGAACAATCGTCACGGCTAAAATAAGTATCCGCAAAATTTTCGGTCATATAATTGTCCTTTAAATTTGATAATGAGTTATAATAAACAACAGAATCTATGATTGTCTGTTGATTATAGGTTTCACTCCCGAACCAAGCATAATTGCAAATATAGTTGCTATACATAAGGTCGTTTGTGATGATAATTTTATCCGTAAATGCAGATGATACTGCTCCGGTACCGGCAAAAATATCAGCAATAGATTGTATATCTGAACATTCCTTATCCACAACTTTCGTTATAAACGGTAATAACTTATATTTGTTACCTAAATATCGCCTGTTATTTATAAGAGAAGTTTTATAATTTTCTTTTTTTACAGCAGCGTTCATTTGCCGGCACCTCCTTTTTCAGATATTAAGAAACAGCTCTGCAAGGCTTATATTCCCTCACAATATCTCCGCCGATTATAACTATACACTATAAATTTTATCACAAAATCTAAAATAAGTCAACTTATTTTAGGTCATTTATGGATTTCCCGAAGGTTTTTTGCATTTTGATAAATATGTTATTTCTGCCCGGTTTAGCAGTATCTTGTCGGAATAAAAAGAGGATATTGCAATGCCAAGCTGTTTTGCAGCAGAATCAATATACGAGCAGTCCTCTGCGGCAAGGACGAGAGTGCGTGTCACTAACTCCAATGTGCGTAGAGTGTTGTATCGGAATAATACTCGGTATCGGACGATATTTTTACGTCCTTTAAGGAATACAGCGGCTTATAAATAGCGCCTTGCCGCAAAGCTTGCAAATACTGTTCGTTTCATTTGAAATTCCTTCGTTTCGATAGTTTATTTTCGGTATTATTATTTTATCATCATACAAAAGACCGTCAAAAAATTTTCTGAAACGAAAAAAGGCAACCCGTGCAGGCTGCCTTGATAGCCGGTATATAAATCGTAATTTTTCTATTCGTATGTTTCTCTATAAACTGTCATTCCGAGTATTTTGATTTCGAACCCATCAATATATGGTTTTAAACCATCTACTTCTGGTGCAAGTTGGTGTATTTTTGTAACTTCATACACTAATGCTTTATACCTAACACTTCCGCCGTCTTTTAAGTTCATACGAACAGGGGTTAATAGGATTACTAAAACAACTATAATTGCAATTACCACAAAGAATTTCTTTTTCATACAATCACACTCCTTTGCCAAATTCCGA
>CAKSFY010000141.1 GCA_934454035.1 uncultured Clostridia bacterium
ATCCCTGGTTTCGCCGATTTTTTCATAAGGTCCGTGATGAAAAATACTGATTGCTTTTGCAGGAGGAAGCTTCAGCACATTTTTCCCCTCGCTTTTTTCAGGGACGGATGCGCAGAAAAATATGTTTTCGGGCGAATCGAGTCCGTATTCAATAAAGTAAAGTCTTTTTGACACATCGGCACCGTATAAATTTATTGCTTCAAGAGCAACATTTCTGAGTATTTCTGTTTTAGCTTCAACATTTTCCGCTCTCATCAAATGCCTGTAAACCGTTTGCCGATCCAGATAAATCTCCTTTATTTCCTCCGGCTCAGCGTCTGCCAGTTCACTGAGCTTACGAATATTTAAATCTATCTCATCCCGCATTTTAATCAATCGGTCAATCAAAGGCGATAACTCCGTTGTGCCGTCCAAATATTTTTTTATCTCATCAAGAGTCAGCCCTGATTTTTGCAAAATACGGATTGTATGTATTTTTGTAAATGTATCAACAGTGTAATAACGATTGCCGTTTTCTCCGTTTTTAATATCCGGAATTACCAACCCTTTGTTTTCATAATTAAGTATAATTTTTCTTGTAATTCCGATTGAATGTGCTATTTCCCCTATCGAAAACATTTTTTTGCCTGTATACATTAGCCTTTCTCCCTATCAGAATGTAATCGTACATCAATGTACGGTTATAAATATAGTAACATAATTTAGTCATAATTGCAATACAAAAAACGACGAATTTTATGAAAATATTTGCACAAAATGCATAAATTTCTTGACATAGGTCAGCTTTTATGATATTATGAGTAGTGATTAAATAACATAGGGGGATTCAAATGAAAAAACTTTTGAACAAAAAATCCGTAGCCGTTGTTTTTGTCTTTGCGATTTGTATGCTGATTTCAACAGTTGCATTCGCAGCAGGCGAAGACGGTGAAGTTGTTGTAAGCATGTTCCATGCAACATTTTGGGCGCTTGTTCCGCCTATTGTCGCAATCGGGCTTGCACTTATAACAAAAGAGGTCTATTCATCATTATTTATAGGAATTGTCCTGGGCGGACTTCTTTCGGCCGATTTCGCGCCGGTTGCAACTCTTGACAATCTCTTAAATGACGGACTTATCGCCGCTGTATCCGATACAGCCGGAATATTTTTATTCCTTGTAATTCTGGGAATTATTGTTGCTCTTGTTAACAAAGCGGGCGGCAGTGCAGCGTTCGGAAGATGGGCCAGCGTGCATATCAAAACCAGAGTAGGTGCTCAGCTTGCAACCTTCCTGCTGGGTGTTCTGATTTTTATTGATGATTATTTTAATTGTCTTACAGTCGGAAGCGTTATGCGGCCCGTAACCGATACACACAAAATTTCACGCGCAAAACTTGCATATATTATTGATGCAACAGCAGCACCGATTTGTATGATTGCACCTGTTTCGTCATGGGCTGCGGCAGTATCCGAATTTACCAAAGGTACAGGATATTCCGGAATTGAATTATTTGTAAGGGCGATTCCCTACAATTTCTATTCATTACTTACTTTAGTATTTGTGATATCAATCTCTGTAATGAATCTTGACTACGGTCCTATGCGTCTGCATGAATATAATGCACAAACAAAAGGCGACCTTTATACATGCGGTGAAAGAGTTGACGAAAACAGTGATGAGTCGAAGGCAAATCCGAGGGGCAGAGTTATCGACCTTATTTTCCCTGTAATTTTGCTTGTTGTATTGTGCGTAATCGGACTTATTTATGTCGGCGGATTCTTCTCCGGTTCCGATTTTGTAACTGCATTTGCCAATACCGATGCAACAGTCGGATTGCCGTGGGGCGCCATAGTTGCATTGGTTCTGACAATTATATATCTTGTTGCAAGACGTGTAGTTACCTTTAAAGAAGCAATGGATTGTATACCGAAAGGCTTTATAGCCATGGTTCCTGCAATACTTATTCTGACATTTGCTACATCACTTAAAAATATGACAGGTCTTTTGGGCGCTGCGGATTTCGTTGGAGCAGTTATGGATTCCGCCGCAAGCGGACTTGCAAACTTCCTGCCTGCTATTATATTCCTCGTTGCTTGCCTGCTTGCTTTTGCAACCGGTACTTCATGGGGAACTTTCGGAATACTGATTCCGATTGTAACCGCAATTTTTGAGCCTACAAGCGAACTCCTTATCATCGGAATTGCCGCTTGCCTTGCAGGTGCCGTATGCGGTGACCATTGCTCACCTATTTCCGATACAACCATTATGTCATCGGCCGGAGCAATGTCAAATCATATTAACCATGTTTCGACCCAGCTTCCGTATGCTGTTACGGTTGCGGCATTATCTTTTGTCGGATATTTGCTGGCAGCATTTATTCAAAATGCATTAATACTTTTGGCAATAGAGATCATTCTTACTCTTGCAGTATTATTTGTAATAAAGAATATTACTTCAAAAAATAATGCATAAAACGGCAGCTCTTTAAAAACGCAAATAACAGGTACTCACTTTGCCGAACAAATCAGCATAGAGAGCACCTGTTATTTTTATGTCCGCTTGAATTATGCGTTTACTTTTGTAAACTTCATTATCATAATTATTTTTTACTTTTTATCATCACGATACTGCCTGATTTGACAATGAAATTCATATTTTCCGACTCCGATTCATCAGCTCCGTCAACAACAATACATGATTCATCCGACGGATAATTAACCTCAATATCATAATCGTTATAATTTGCCAAAAATTCTGCCCATGTTCCGTCTGCGGCAAGCCATTTGCTTTGCATAAGTTCGTCGGCGTACAATACATCTCCGCTTTTTTCGACAATTTTATTTTTGCTCCGATTCAAGTTTGCAGGCTTAACCATTCTTCCCTCATGAAGATATTTTCCCTCACGCTTTCGGAAACCGTTTGCAATACGTGCAAATTCAAGAATCTTTTCATTATCCGGAAGGAATTCAAAATCTTTCAGTCCCCAATTCCATACAACTTTACCATTGTTGGTAATAACTAAAGTCACAATATCTCCGGCACAGAAAGAATACGCCATTCTCATCAATAAATTTTCCGGATTTTTCTCATAATCAAATATATTATTAACACACACTTGGTTACCCATAAAATTGTTCACATATACATGATATATATAAGCATATGCCGGAACGGGTGTGCCTATAGGATAAACGCAGTTGAAGCGATTATCGCTGAACTGCAGATTACCGATAAATGTCTCTGCGGCAGCAGATTCACATCCCAAAAAAACTTTTGTACCTTTGACAGCATCCGTTAGAATATCCTTTACCGCATCAATCTGCCATTTACCCGGAACAGGCGGATGTCCGTGGTTTTTACTGTAGCAAAAATAAGCATTACCGCCGTGATTTTGGTCAAGAAGCTGAATATAATCTATTCCGGCTTCAATCATATGTCCAGTCTGGTCAACAAGGGTATCTTTTGTAAATTTCTGTGCCGGGCACATATCATATCCATCACGCTGCATAGTGCATATCTTGCTTTTTAAGAGTTCCTCTTTCGGCGAACGGCACATAAATCTATCCAACTTATTTTCCCCGAAAAACTTACTGCATTCATAATCATCAACCAGTTCACTTTTTATGGTAAAGCCCAATTGCATACCACCTAATTGAATAAATGGTAAAATCAACAGCTTCGCAGATTTGATATGGTGATGATTTTTATCCTATAGAGTTATTAAGGCGGAGTGATTTGTGACTCTGCCTTAACGTAAACTTTATGTGTTTTCCATGTCATTCGAAGGCTCCAATTTATACATTAAAATTGAGAAATTCTATTATTTCTTTGATATCCAGATGGGACTTGTCCAGCCGAAACGGCCGTCGGTTAATTCAACTCTGAGGTAATAATAATCTGTTTCGTTTTCTGCCTTGTAGTCGAATATCATAAATTCCGGGTTTCTTGACTCAATGTAATTACGGCAGTTTTTCACTATTGTAATCATTTTGACGGGAGCATCGGCTTTTACATTTATATATATTGCCCTGTCTGAATCATCTGTAAATTCTTCACCCATATAATGTCCGTTTATACGAAAATCAATCCACATTTTTCCGCCCATAAATCCATAGCAGCGTCTTGCTTTCAGTGCTGAAAAGATTGAACTTAAAGTGTTTTCTTCTGCCAAAACTCCGGTTCTGCCGCCGAATACATCAATCCCCTTATAATTTTTTTCGTAATCCTTATCACCTCTGGCATGATTGTCCGAACCGCCTATACAGCCCATTTTGGCGCCTCTTTTCAGTGCATCCTGCCAGAAACCGCCTTCACATCTGTAAGTTTCAATATTGCATGGGTTGCCGAAGTATTCGGCACTGTCGCCTCTTGAATATATTTCAATTAGCGGAGTAAACAGCTCGGGAGGTATTGTGTTAAAATCAGCACCAGCTGTAAGATTGTATGTATCATGAGGAACAACAATGACATCATCTCGGTTAAGTGTTTTCAAAAGATCGGCACGGGATATTTCTCCGTCAAAATCACTGCGAACCATTTCGCCGTCATAGCTGTTATAATAAATAATCATATTGTTGTACCAGGGATAAGAGTCACGCTCATATCCCAGAATTGTGGTAAATTTCCCCGGATTATTATATTCCCTCGCTTTTGCCTTTTCGATTTCCCATTTTTCTCCAAATAACTCGTCCGCTCCGACTCCGCCGTGATCATGGTCGGTCAATGCACAAAAATCAAGCTTTTCGTTATCACGGATATCTTTGTAATATGTATCTACATCGGGGTAGCCATCGGACAATTGGCTGTGACCGTGAATGTCACCTATATAAATATTATATTTGCTCTTTTCAGGATAAAAATCCTTTTCATGATCCATTGCTTCTTTGTATTTTTTTGCTCTGTCTTCTGCAGGACCACTGTATACGGTACTTGTAACGGCGTAACATCTGTTGGGTGTATCATATCTTCTGGCGAGCTTTCGTTCTTTGTTTTTCATATAACATTCTCCCTTAGTTGGTTTATTTATAATAATTATAGCATAAATTTTGGAAATGTCAATAAAAGTGCAGTCGAAATTTACCCCAAATTTCTGAAACTACTTTAATTCTTCAACCGGCATAA
>CAKSFY010000142.1 GCA_934454035.1 uncultured Clostridia bacterium
CTTTTGCTGTCTTTTTTTAGTCAAAAAATTTTTTGTTTTTTTCTCAAAAAACTCTTGACTTTTTATAGCTGGTCTTTAAATTAGAATAACACATTATCGCAAGAAATGCAATATGTTTTTGTAAAAAAGCATAGAATATAATTTATATTTATTATATAATGATATAAAGCTTAATGGAAAGAGGATTTCACTTATATGAAAAAGATTTATCTTATTGGCAACGCCCATCTTGACCCTGCATGGATGTGGCAGTGGCAGGAAGGCTTTGCCGAAATAAAAGCAACATTTCGCAGTGCTTTGGACAGAATGAAAGAATTTGAAGATTTTAAATTTGTATCAGCATGCAGTCTATATTATATGTGGATTGAAAAAAGTGATAAAAAAATGTTTGACGAAATTGCCGAACGCATAAAAGAGGGCAGATGGTCGGTTGTGGGCGGGCAATTCATACAACCCGACTGCAATGCACCTAGCGGGGAATCCTTTGCAAGACATTCACTTGTAAGCCAGCGTTATTTTAAGGAAAAATTCGGAGTAATTGCACATACCGGCTATAATGTGGATTCGTTCGGGCATAATGCAAATATGCCTAAAATACTGAAAAACAGCGGTATGTCAAATTATGTATTTATGCGCCCCATGCCTCACGAAAAAAATCTGCCGCAAAACCTTTTTATTTGGGAGAGCATGGATGGAAGCCGCGTAACAACTTTCCGTCTTCCGCATTTTTATAATATTGACACAAGCAGATTTGATGAGTTTTATAAAATAGTTGATAAAGACGAAAATTATGATATAATGGGATTTTTCGGAGTAGGAAATCATGGCGGCGGACCTACTGTTGAACTTTTGGACAGAATGAAGAGGGAGTTGGGTGAAGAATATATCTACGCAACGCCGGATGAATATTTTGAACATATAAAAAATGAAACACTCCCGACTGTAAAAGATGATTTGCAATTCCATGCAAAAGGCTGTTACAGCGCTTGCAGTTTAATTAAAGCAGATAACAGAAAATCCGAAAATAAAATGCTTGCAGCAGAAACATATTCTGTTTTATCAGAATATCTGATCGGAACAGAATATCCGTCGGAGGATTATAAAAGAGCCTGGGGAAATATATTGTTTAACCATTTTCATGATGTCATGGGCGGTTGTTCAACCCGCGAAGTCTGTGAAGATGCAGAAACTATGTATTCGGAAGTATTTTCCGTTGCGGATAAAAATATAAATTTTGCACTTCAGCAAATTTCATGGAATATTGATACCATGGACGGTAAAGAGTTAAAGCCGTACAAAAGAGATGGTATTTCCTCGTCATCATGGAAATCCGAGGAAAATATCGGAACTCCGATTGTTATATTCAATCCGCTTGCAAGTCCGGTAAAGACTGTTATTGCGATTAAGGATTCGCCCAAGTATGTAACAGATACACAAGGGAACGAAATACCTATTCAGAAAGTAATTAATAACCCTACTGTAAAATATGCAACTGCTTTTTTGGCAGATATTCCGGCAATGGGATATTCGGTATACAGAATGTATTTTAACGGCGAACCTCAAAAAACACATAAAAGCAAGCTTGTCTGCACGGATTGCAGCATCGAAAACGAATTTGTAAGGCTTGAATTCAATAAAGAAAGCGGAGAATTAACATCCTACTATGATAAAAAAAATGATATGGAGCTATTGAGCCAAGATACAAAAACTGTTTTTGCGGATGAATCAAAATGCGATACATGGGCGCACGATGTCAAAGAATTCAAAGAAATTATAGGTATTGCTTCAAAAGGCAGCGTCAAATTGATTGAAGATGGACCGGTACGGGCAACCGTGCGGAGCAAAATTAATATGTTTTCAACAAGTATTGTACGTGACTATAGCCTGGAAGCCGACAGCAAAGTTGTTATTGTAAAAACTACAATAGATTTTCACGAAAAACAAAAAATGTTGAAATTCAGTATCCCGGTCAATGTAGAAAATCCAAAGGCATACTCGGAAATTCCATTCGGATTCATTGAAAGACCAACCGACGGAAGCGAGCAACCGTGCGGAGAGTGGATTGCAATGACTGACGGCAAAAACGGTATGGGAATGGCAAGCAATGCAAAATACAGTTTTGATGCCGATCAGAATATTCTGACGCTTACCATTTTAAGAGGAGCAACTTATGCAGACCATACTGCCGTAAGGGACGAATTTGATGAACATATGGATCAGGGAATCAACAGATTTGAATATTCGCTTTTTCCGTTCGATACTTTTGCGGACTGCAAGCACAAAGCACAGCAGCTCAACTGTAAACCGTTTGCTATTGTTGAAACATTTCATAAAGGAATGCTTCCGACAGAGTTTTGCGCAATATCAGTTTCAGCACCAAATGTAATTGTAACGGCAATAAAAAAAGCTGAAGACGGTAAAGGAATTGTGCTGCGTTTATATGAAACCGAAAATAAGGATACAAATGTGCACATAAAAATTTTTGATAATGAATTTGATGCATCTTTTACACATAATGAAGTTAAAACATTTTTGATAAAAGACGGTATTGTTACAGAGACTGATTTTATGGAATGGAGTATTAAATAAAATCATTTGAATTGTTTCAGAAAAAATAGGGAGACCAATACAATGACGGAAATAAAAAACAATAATTACACTTTAACTATTAACGAAAAAGAAGGAACCATTAAATCGCTTAATTATGCAGGAAGAGAATATTTAAAATACGAACTTCCTATATTCGAAGCAGCATTTCGTACGAAAAACGGAGATTTAAGAAAAAAAGCTTCAACAGAAATGAAGTATGCAGGCAGAAACAACGCAGAATTTAAATATACTTGCGAATCATTTTCAGCAGAAGCGAAAATTACTGCAGAAGATGAAATACATATTTCGGTAAGCATAAAGAACTATACCGATGATGCGCCGGAATATATTGAAACTGCTATTTGTGTTGAAGAAAATCTCGGTAAACATAAAATCCTTTGGGGATTTAATGAAGGTGTTGTCGTGGATAGTTTAGAAAAAAGAAAAAGATGTCTTGGATTTTTTGAACCGGATTTCCCGGGAATGGGCGTTATGCCGCTGTTTCCGGCAATTATTGAGATGCCGTATATGGCATATTATGATGAGAAGAACGGATTGTATATGGGTGCACATGACCCGGAGGGCGGTCTTAAGGCAATAGATTTTGTTCCGCATAATGATGACGGAATAAAAATGTATTTTCGGTTTTATACCGGTGCGGAATTCGGTGCGGATTTTTCAATGAATTTTCCGCTTGTTATTAAGCCGTATGAAGGAGGCTGGTATGAAGCTGCCGATATATACCGTGAGTGGTTTTCGGCAAACGACAGCCTGACACCGATTGCAAAGAACAAAACTCTGCCTGATTGGTACGGAGAATCACCGATTGTTGTGACTTATCCGGTCAGAGGACGTTTTGATACCGATGTAATGACTCCGAATAATTTATTCCCATATATTAAAGGTCTTTCTGCAATTGATGAAATAGCAGAGAAAACGGACAGTAAAATACTTGTAATTCTTATGCATTGGGAGGGTACAGCGCCGTGGGCACCCCCGTACGTATGGCCTCCTTACGGCGGAGAAAAAGCTTTTCGCGAATATGTCGACGCACTGCATAAAGAGGGACATTTAATCGGTGTATATTGCAGCGGTATGGGATATACTTTAAAAAGCTGTGTATTGGAAAGCTACGAATGTTATGATGATTTTGAAAAAAATCATTTGGAACAAATTATGTGCCGTTCTCCCAAAGAAGAACTTTTAAAGAGTAAAATTTGTACATTTGAGCGCGACGGATACGATATGTGCCCAACTCAAAAGTTCACAAAAGATACTTTGGTTGACCAGACAAGAAAAATGATTGGAGCAGGAATTGATTATATACAACTGCTTGATCAAAATCACGGAGGTAATTCATATTTTTGTTACAGTAAAAATCATGGTCATCCGCCTATTCCTGGCAAATGGCAGCTTGATGCGGTAAAGGATATTCTTACAGAAGCTATTAAAGACACGAAAGTACTTCTTGGATGTGAGTCTGCCGCTGCAGAGACATTTATAAGCAATCTGCAATTCAGCGATAACAGGTTTAACTGCGTTTACTGCATAGGAACACCGGTTCCGGCTTATGCTTACATATATCATGAGTATGTAAATAATTTCATGGGGAACCAGGTATGCATGGATGGAGTATTTGATTATAAGAAAAATCCTGAAAATTTGCTGATGAGAATGGCCTATTCTTTCTGTGCAGGAGATATTGTTACTTTGATTCTCACAGATAACGGCAAAACCGTATGGAATTGGGGATTGCAGAATTTTGACTATTTGCCCGATAATGATAAAATTTTGGAATTTGCCCGTATTGCAAACGGTTTCAGAAAGCGCGAGGGAAAATTTCTTCATGAGGGTAAAATGGTTAAACCTACGAATTTGAATTTGGAGAAAAATTCTGTTGTTGAGAAAAACGGTGATATTTTGCTTGCGGATAAGCTGATGCAAAGCAAGTGGGTTTCGGCTGACGGGGAATGGGCAGAATTTTTGGCAAATTATAATGATTATGACGTTGAGGTTGAATATCCGACAGAGGGGTGTGTGGTTGTAAACGGTACCGATTTATCGGAAATAAACAGCAATAAATTTGTTGTTGAATCAGGAAACATTGTCATGATAAAAAAGGAAAACTTTTAAATGAAAAAGTCACAATTTAACAGTGAGATAAAACATGCGAAGGATAATACGCAGAAAAAAATCCTCTCTCGGTTTATGCTGAATCAATTATAAAAACTGCTGCAAAATATGATATTCCGGTTCTTGATTTATTTAATAATTTTTCTATTAATCCGAATATTGAAGCCGACAGAAAGAAATATACTTGTGACGGACTTCATTTTAATGATGAGGGACATAAAATTTTAGCTGACACAATAATAGATTTTATAAAAAAATTATAATATTTTTATTACAAGTTCATATATTGCGGCTGCGGATGCCTACCGGGTGCACCTTCATCATGAGCAGCAGCAATAC
>CAKSFY010000143.1 GCA_934454035.1 uncultured Clostridia bacterium
CATTTATATAACCCTGATAATACCGAGGCTGATAAGGTTGAAAGAAGAGAAAATCAACTGAAAAAATTTCCGGAGTCGCTTGAGTTTATCATCAGTATGTGCCGGAAGTACGGGGCGGAGCCAATAATTTGTTCTCCGACTCCTTATGATGAATATTCAGCCGAAAAAGGAGAAAATTATCATGCGGATTGTGCTTTGGCAGCCTGCACAAAATATGCTGAGGAAACGGCTGAAAAGCATGGACTGATTTACATAGATATGAGAAGCGCATTGCTTGAAAATATAACCAACGGCGTTATCGGCATTGACAGAGTACACCCGACGGAATACGGGCATCATATTATGGCACAGAGCTTTTTAAAGGGTATAGGTGAAATTGACACAATTGATACCCGGGATAATATATGCGAATATTCCGATGTTAATAATCGGCGCTTTGCGGCAGAGCAGAAACTCAGAAATATTGAACTGTTTGACAGAGACGTTATGCTCTGGCAGTATGAGGAGGATATGCCGATAGCGGAACGTAAAAAGAAAGTTGAAGAAAGAATCCCGAAAGAAGACGCATATTTTGAAAAAATCGGAAAAGAATATATAGACGATGTAGATTACAGAAATGTTATTTACGGAGAATTAATAAGACTTACATTAAAAATGTACGAATAACCTAAATGTAATAAAGTGCTTTTTTGCGCATAAGACGGACTTTTGGAGGTATAAAAATACACCTCATGGTTTGCTTTGTGCACATTAAAGCATTTTTTGTTTTATCAAATTCATATCATGCTTTTCACCTTTTTTTATCACTTGAATAATATATAATCGGCAGGTGATAATTTATGCGAGCTAATCTTTACAGAAAAAAAATCGATAAAAAAATATATGCAGCCGTTTTTTTTGCAGCATTATTATACATATGCTTTCTTTTTTTTGAAAGGGTATATCCTAATTACATAGCAAGAGTAGATATCTATATGGATAATGCCGCAAATGCCGCAATAAATTCGGCACTTGCCCAAACTATGAAAAAGGAAAGCTTTGAGAACTTCGGAAACTCTGAGTCGGATTCGGACGGAAAAATCACTTTGGTTGAGGGCGACACATATGCGATGAATCTATTCAAGGCAAAATATACGGAGAATCTTTATAAAATTGTAAATGAAACCGAACCGGGATATGTAGTCATGCCTTTGGGAAGCTTATTAAAAAATGAAATTTTTTCGGGAATGGGACCGATGATACGGATAAAAACTCAGATAAACGGTATTATAAAATGTGATTTTGCCGACAGCTTTGAATCCTGCGGCATAAATCAAGTCAGGCACAAAATTTATCTTGACGTCTCGGTTAATTTCTGCGCAGTGTCGGCAGCAATGAACCGGAGCAGAACGGTTAAGACAACAGTACCGGTTTCGGAGACAATAATTTCGGGCACTGTACCTAAATATTACGGAGCGGCAGGGGCAATTTACGGCGAACGGGAATAAATTCCATAAAACAGGCAATCATAATAAAAAAATAATTTGATAAAAGGATTTTTAATATTTATGTCGAATTTAGTAGTATGATAGATTTATGGGAGTGAAGCGGATGTATTCAAATGATGTCATAAGTGAAATACTTGCAGGCAATGACATTATAGATTATGTATCACAATATGTTCATTTGAAAAAAAGCGGCAGGGATTACAGCGGTCTTTGCCCGTTTCATAAAGAGAAATCACCGTCTTTTCATGTCAGCGGCGAAAAGCAGTTGTTTCATTGTTTCGGCTGCGGAGTCAGCGGAAATTTGATACAGTTTGTAATGCGGAGCGAGGGAATCGATTTTGTGGAGGCACTTAAGCTGCTTGCCGACAGAGCCGGCATTGCACTGCCCGAGGAAAATGCCGATTATGCTTTTTATGAAAAAAAGAAAAAAATATATGAAATGAATAAGGCGGCGGCACGTTTTTACTACAGTGAGCTCAACTCTGAAAGAGGAGAATACGCCAGGGAATATTTTAAAAAAAGGCAGTTGAGCGGCAGAACAATAAAAATATACGGATTGGGATATGCTCCCGACGATTACGGCGCTTTAAAAAAGCATATGAATGAGCTTGGCTATACCGACAGCGAGCTTCTGGAAGCAGGGCTGGCAGCAACGCGTGAGGGACGTGTTTACGACCGTTTCAGAGACAGGGTGATGTTCCCGATTATTGATTTGCGGGGGAATATAATTGGCTTCGGCGGCAGAATTTTATCTGAAAAAAACGAAATAAACGGATATAAACCTCCGAAGTATCTAAATTCGGCAGAAACCCCGGTATTTAATAAAGGCAAGAATCTTTTTTCTCTTAATAATGCGAAAAAGGACAGTTCCGGAAAGCTGATTCTGGTTGAGGGATATATGGACGTTATATCGGTATTTCAAGCCGGTATAATAAATGTGGTCGCAACGCTCGGAACAGCCCTTACGGAGGATCAGGCAAGACTTTTGATGAAATACTGCAATGAGATTCTGATTTGCTATGATTCGGATGAAGCAGGGCAAAAGGCAACGGCGCGTGCAATCGGAATTATCAATTCTGTGGGCGGACATGCCGGAGTTATCAGACTCAAAGGTGCAAAAGACCCTGACGAATACATAAAAGCAAACGGTGCCGAGAGCTTTAGGGCTGCCGTTAATGCAGCAGTTCCGTCAACCGAGTATAGCCTGGCGGCGGCAAAAGCCAAATTCAACACAGATGTTACAGAGGGGAAAATTCAGTTTGTTGCGGAAGCTGCGAAAATTTTAAGCGGCATCGGCGATGCGGTCGAGGTTGATGCTTACATAAAGAAAATATCAAACGAGACGGAGATTAGCAAGGATGCAATTTACAGTGAGTATAAAAAGATTAAAAAATCATCTTTTTTCAAAGAAAGAAAGCAATCGGGAGAACTCAGAAGCATAAAGCAGGACTCGCAGGGAATCACTGCGGTTTCTGATGATACGGTCACTCAAAAGGCTGAAAAGAAACTTCTGAACCTGATAGTGCAGAATAAAAAACTATGCAAAAAAACAATGGAGATATTTCCGCCGGAGAGTTTTTCGTGTGAGACATACAGGCTTTTGGCGGAAAAAATATACGAAAACTGTAAAAACGGTATCGAATCTGAACCTGCATTGCTTTTGAATCTGTTTGACAGTGAAAATGTAAAAAAAGCTTCGGAAGTATTTTATAATATGGAAGTATATGAAAATAATGAAAAAACGTTTAATGATTTAATATACACCATAAAAATAGAGAAAATAAAAAAACAAATCAGAGAAGAAAAAAATCCGGAAAAACTTAAAGAGCTGCTTGCCGAGCAGGCAAAGCTTTCAAAAAGATGACTTGACCTTGAAAGGATGAATGTACAATGGCAGATATTGAAACCAAAAAGAGCATAATTAAAGAGTTGATTGAAAGAGGTAAGAAAAAAGGCGTCCTGACAAACAAGGAAATCGCAATGGCATTTGAAGAACTCGAAATAACACCGAAAGAGCTGGAAACGGCTTACGATGTCTTTGAAAAGGAAGGCATTGAGGTTGTCGAGGATATGGACAAGGAGCTTGAGGACATTGAAATCAGTAAGGAAGAACTTGAGGATTTGTCCATTCCGGAGGGTATAAGCATTGACGACCATGTCAAAATGTATTTAAAGGAAATCGGTAAGGTGGATTTGCTTGATACGGCACAGGAAATGGAACTTGCCGAAAAAATGGCGCACGGTGACGAGCATGCAAAGAAAAAGCTTGCCGAAGCGAATTTAAGATTGGTTGTAAGTATTGCGAAAAGATATGTCGGCAGAGGAATGCTGTTTTTGGATTTAATACAGGAAGGAAATCTCGGACTTATAAAGGCTGTTGATAAGTTTGATTATACAAAAGGATATAAGTTCAGTACCTATGCAACATGGTGGATAAGACAAGCAATCACAAGAGCAATTGCCGACCAGGCAAGGACAATAAGAATTCCTGTTCATATGGTGGAAACAATCAACAAGCTTGTAAGAGTATCACGTCAGCTTGTACAGGAGCTTGGAAGAGAGCCTACTCCTGAGGAACTGGCAAAGGAACTTAATATGTCGCTTGATAAGGTAAGAGAAATTTCCAAGATTTCACAGGAACCGGTATCTTTGGAAACACCTATCGGTGAGGAGGAGGACAGTCACCTGGGTGATTTCATTCCCGATGACGATGCACCGGCACCGTCCGAGGCAGCAAGTTTTGTGCTTTTGAAGGAGCAGCTTGTTGACGTATTAAAAACCTTAACCCCCAGAGAAGAAAAGGTTTTAAGATTAAGATTCGGCCTTGATGACGGCAGACAGAGAACTTTG
Organism: uncultured Clostridia bacterium; assembly: GCA_934454035.1. Classification (GTDB taxonomy): domain Bacteria; phylum Bacillota; class Clostridia; order UBA1381; family UBA1381; genus CAKSQL01. The sequence goes on from CAKSFY010000143.1 coordinate 4,338, forward strand.
GAGGAAGTTGGAAAAGAGTTTAATGTCACAAGAGAACGTATTCGTCAGATAGAAGCAAAGGCTTTAAGAAAATTGAGACACCCCAGCAGAAGTAAAAAATTGAAGGATTATTTGGACTAATTTGCTGAAAAAATAAAATAAAAAATGTTTAAATTATGAATTTTTTGTGTTTTTTTGCAAAAAAACTGTACAAATTACAATAAATATGCTATAATATTTGTATGGGATTATATCCTTGTAATTATATAAGAACATTTGGATTTTAATTATTAATATAATTTTAAAATTCATGAATAAAAAGTGCGGATTAATTTTATGGTTTTTTAAAATTCCGCCACTGCTTTTGCGGTTCAGTCCTTTAGGCAATGGAGACGGGAGTTTATGCAAAACCCTCCCTGACTAAAAGGTGGGTGCCGGACGGATATATATC
>CAKSFY010000144.1 GCA_934454035.1 uncultured Clostridia bacterium
TCGTTGTACAGCGTGATTTATCGGTTTCGGATATCGGCGAAAAAATCGGATACCAAAACCCGAGCTATTTTATAAAGCAGTTTAAAAAGTCTGAAAATATTACCCCGAAAGAGTTCCGCAAGCAGCATGTGTAGTTAATTTTGGTATTTTTAATTAAATCATATTTATCTGCTGATTTCGGTGAAGCATTGGACAGAATGCAGTCAAATCTTTGCAGAAAAAAATCCGTTTCAGTTTCAAAAAGCTGATAGCATAAAAAAATCCTGAATTTTCAAACAAGCTCTTTAAAAAGCCTCCAAAATGATATGAGAAGATATCATTTCGGAGGCTTTTGCTTTGTCTTTTTTGTTGACAAAGAATGATTATCGCATCATGTGTGATTTTAAACCAAGTTACATTTTGAGAGTGTTCCATACTCTGTATGCTGAAAAAGGACAACCGATTTTTCGGTTGTCCATAATATATTAATTGTACCATATATTCACGGTCAGTCGTTTGCCAAGAAATATCTTTCATTATTGCCCCAATCCGAAAAATATTCACTGATTGGTTTAATTGTCAATGCGTTGTCCGTAAAACTCATACAATAGGTATCATCTTTTGACAGTTTAATAATTTCACCATAATTAAAACGGCTATCGGATGTTTTAATATTTCCGTCTTTCGTATTAAAGCTTACCGATGTCTGTATATATTCCTCGTCATCGGAATTTCCGCTGTAATTCACAAATTCGTGAAGTATGCCAAACCAATTATCATTTGATATACCGTAAATGCTAAGTCCTGCCACGCTTCTGTGTTTTTCTGATGTGCCAATCCTAAACTTGTCAATTTCCTCCCCGGATTTATATACGGTAGCTTTGAGTTGGCTTGTTTCATCATTATCATGAATTAATTCAGGAAAATAAGTAATATTTTCGCTGATAAGATATCCTTTTTGTTTTTCTCCGACTATTTTGACTTCCTCCCCCGACGGATCAACTTCGACAGTATATGCACCCTCAGTATCGGAAAAAGACATAATCAACGTTCCTTTTTTTTGTGCGTAACAGTCTTTCAACATTCCGACATCGGTAAAATTCAAAACCGATACATTTTTTATCTTATCCTTTTTTGCCGTTATAATGATATCACATTGAAAATGCAATTTCAATCGACATACTAAACAAAATTTTTGCGATAAGTTGGTCTACGAAATTTCGAAAGAAGAAAAGAAGATAAAAATCCTTTCTATATGGTCTCATTATGAACAAATACGCTAAATTTTAAATGACAGGCTTTCAAAACCGCGGGTCTGTCTTTTTTATACAGCAGACAACTCATCTGTCATAATGCACAAATAATTGATTTATGACTTGATTTATGAAATGTGATGTGATATACTGAATTTATGAGGTGAACAGTTTGAAAAATAAAAAACCGCCGTTCGAAATAACGGAGAAAGTGATAGCGGATATTGCCGATATATGCGAGCTGGTCGGCAGAATCAGCATAAGCGGCAGGCAAAGTCCGCAGCTCAGAAAAACAAACAGAATACGCACAATCTATTCATCGCTTGCAATTGAACAAAACACGCTTGACATAGAGCAGGTGACGGCGGTGATTTCCGGTAAGCGTGTGCTTGCACCGCCAAAGGATATTGCAGAGGTTAAAAATGCTTATGAGATATATGAGCATATGGATCTGCTTGACCCGTATGATATGAATGACCTTTTGAAAGCACATAAAATCATGATGCAGGGCTTGACGCAAGATGCAGGAGAATTTCGTACAAGGCCTGTCGGTGTTGTTGACTCCGGCGGCAAAATACTTCATTTCGGAACGCTGCCGCAGTATGTTCCGCAGCTTGTTGAAGAACTGCTCGATTGGACGAAAAAATCCGCTCTGCATATGCTGATTAAAAGTTGTGTGTTCCATTACGAATTTGAGGTAATACACCCGTTTTCAGACGGTAACGGACGGTGCGGAAGATTGTGGCATACATTGCTGCTGTCGCAATGGAATCCGGTTTTTGCATGGCTGCCGATTGAATCAATCATACACGATAACCAGGATAAATATTATGAGGCAATCAATATTTCAAATGCACAGGCGGAGTCTACTGTGTTTATCGAGTTTATGCTGTCGGTTATAAAGACGGCACTAAAAGAGTCGGACGGTGTGCGAACTCCGAAGAAAAAATCGCGTATGGATATGATATGCAAATATTTAAAGAACCATGAATATATCACAAACAGCGACGTGCAGACGCTGCTTGGCGTCTCGTCCGCAACCGCAACAAGAATTTTAGCCGAAGCGGTTAAATCCGGTATTGCGGTAAAGGTGAGAATCGGAAGTCATTGGGGATACAAAAAAGTTGAGGAAGAATGAAATGGATTTTGAAAGAATTTCAGCAAAAAAAAATAAATATGAGCAGAATAAATCAAAGATAAATTCTGTCACGCTTTCTTCATATGAAAAGGACTTTGAACTGCGGTTTATTCATAACTCTACTGCAATTGAGGGAAATACTTTAACTCTTATGGAGACTAAGGTTGTATTGGAGGACGGCGTTTCAATCGGCGGAAAAGAGCTTAGAGAGATTTACGAGGTTGTAAATCATAAAAAAGCATATGAATACGTGAAAAAGTGTATTGCTGAAAATAAGCCGCTGACAGAAAATATCGTAAAAGACCTGCACGCAATCCTAACGGAAAACATTATTGCGGGCGGTATCTATCGAAATCAAGAGGTACGAATCAGCGGAGCGGGATTTACACCGCCTGCCGGGAATGAAATGTATGTGCAGATAAAAATCTTTTATGAGGATTTGAAGTATAAAAAAGATTTAAATCCGATAGAGCTTGCGGCATGGACTCATGCTGAGTTTGTGCTTATCCACCCATTTGTGGATGGCAACGGCCGCACAAGCAGACTTTTAATGAATTATCAGCTCATGATTAACGGCTATCTGCCCGTATCGGTAGATAAAGAGGATAGGCTCAATTACTATAACGCACTCGAACAATATGCGGCATATGGCAATTTAGAGCCGTTTGCGGATTTTGTTTCTGAACTGGAAGAAAAACAGTTGGATGAGTATTTAAAATTAATATAATTTCATATTCAAATAACAGTAAAAACTCTCTTTTTTCAAACAGTAACGAAAAGCCGCAATCCCTGATATTTTAAAGGTTTGCGGCACTCTACTTAAATTACTAATTTCGGTGAAGCAAACCATACTAATTTAAGGAGAATTTCTGCATATAAAACGTGCTTGGACAATAACTGTCCAAGCATATATTTGGTTATATTTGTTGATATAATTTCTCTAATTGTTTATTAAGTTCAGGCAAATCTTCTTTAACGATATCCCATATTAAAACAAGATTTACACCCTCATAGTCGTGAACGATTTTATTACGAAGTCCATACATAATACGCCATGGGATTGATGGATTGTTTTCCTCAAATTCTCTGTCAATCTTATTTGCAAGCTCACCTATCTGGCTTAGGTTAAAAACACAGGCTTCTACCAAGATTGAATTATTTATAAAATCATTATATTCCGCATTCTTTGTATAATCAAGAATTTTAGCGGTATATTTTAATATTTTTTCTACGATTTGTTTATTCTTCATAAATCACAATCCCGTCCTTTTGAATTTCGGAAGAAATTTTTGAACCCGGTATGATATGAGTCTCGTCAAACACATCAACCTCTTTATCAAGTGCAGAACGAACATCTTCAATTAAGCCAACGAATTTCAAGCCTCGCAGCCTGCTGTCAAGGAGCAAATCGACATCGCTGTTTTTATCTGCCATTCCCTTGACATATGAACCGAAAAGGACGGCTTTTTTTACATTATGTCGTACAAATACAGGGTAAAGTACATTTTTTATTTCATCAACAGAATAGATTGTATCACACATACTGCATTGCTCCTTTCAATCGTTTTCTGATTTTATTATACCAAATCGTTTATTAAAAATCAATAGTTCAAAATGAAATTATACATTCCATACAATTTCAGCATTGCCATTTTCATAAATTATGATACGATTTATGAGAATATTGCAAACACCGCGTTTTTCTTCAAAGGACGCTGTTTTCCACTTCTTCGATAGATTTATAGCAGCTTTGGTATCAATCTCGCTGCTTTCATGCTCGTCTATTTTAAGAAGGATTTCTGTCCGCTCCGCTTTCAGCTTTGCAGCACGCTTACCGAGAATTTCAAGCAAATCTGAGTTGACAGTTTCATTCAGCATGGTATCAGCCAGCTTTTCCTGTGCAAGCTCAATACTTTTCAGCTTGTTCCGGAGTTCGTTAAGCTCCGGGTGCAGAGCATTACTCTCTTTCTGGCGGATATGTTTTAAGCTATCCAATTTAAGCGAAATTTCTCTGTAAGCCATTTCTTCCAGGCTATCCGCGTACAGTGTTGTTTTTATACCTTTACAAGTTTTGAAGTGGCTTTTACCGGTGCAGACAAAATACCGCTGCGTTTCGCCGCTTCCCAGCTTGCCCTTATGATCAGCCCACTCCCATATGCAGCCGCCTATAAGCTTAGGACAGCTTTCTATAATATCCCAATAATCCCGCATT
>CAKSFY010000145.1 GCA_934454035.1 uncultured Clostridia bacterium
CACTTGGTTTGATAGAACCATGGCAGACTTGCAGTTGCTAGGTGCGGCTCATTCGCCATACATATGCTCTGCACCGCTTTTGAATCCTGCACAAGCGGCATAAGTATTCTTAAATAATCCTCTATGTAAACTCTTGCAATATCCGAATTGACATTGTATCCGGGACTTGCGTGCTTTGCTCCCACCTTTAATTCCGGATAAGCGTCATAAAGACCGGATGTAAGATAATGCGGAGATATAAGCAGTGTAAGCGCTATATTATTTTTTTCCGCCTGCTTGATATAATATTGTATCGCTCCGGAATAAATAGTGGTTTTTGCCCATAGCTTTCCGTCGTCCTCTTTGTCAAAGCCGCCGTTTTCTATTAGATTGTCGCCGCCTGACACCTTTTGAACATATACATCGTCTATGTAACATTCCTTTGTTGTGCCGTCAATTCCTATTCTGAACACGCAGGATTTCTGCTCGGGACCGGTTGTATATGTCCCGGAAACCTCTGTCCAGTCGGATATATCCTTCGGCAGAAAGTTTCTGTCGTTATATCCGTTCATTGAATAGTAAAATCCATCCGTCTGCTTTGCCTTAATTTTAAATCCGAACTTGTATTCCGTATTCGGCTCGACCGTAACCTCCTGGAACATGGCGCCAAATACATTCGGAGTAATCGGAGTATTATTGGTTATTGCAAGCGAGCTTGTTCCCGATACCTTTTCATCGTTTGTAACAACAGCCGACGCGTCCGCACCGTTTAGGTCAAAGCCCCAATACGGTACTTTTCCTCTCGGGCGCAGGAATGTGTCAGGTCCGACTTCAAGCTGAATTGTGTTGTTTCCAAGCTTCGGGAACAGAGGAATGTCCTCGCCCGAATCGAAGAAATGTCCGTACCCTATAAAATAAACAGGGCGTTTTTCGGTTTTGTTATCCAAGGTCGTTGTTGCAATTATGTCCTGTCCGCTTATTTCGTCTTCTCCGTCAACCACGTACTTCGGTACGGATACCGGTGTTTTTTCTCCCGAAATATATGCGTTCAGATTAGTCTTTGCTTTTTCGCAAAGCATTGAAAGCTTTTCAATAAAATAATCTGTCTTTGAAAAATCTCCTCTGCCTGCGTCTTCTTCAAAATATTTTAAAAATCTGGTTATTATTTCATAATAAGCCGTTTCACTGTCATGCTTTATTCCTTTTTTATCGCATTTTTTGATAAGAGCGTCAATTTCTTTCAGCTCTTTTTGGAATACGGCAGTATATTTTTCTACCTTTTCAATCCCCGGCATTACTATGACGTCAATCGAAACTTCATCCGATTCGTCTATTTTCACAGACATACTTTGCTTTCCCGAATCAGTAAAGCTATAGTTTACCTCTTCTCTTATTCCCTCGTTTTTGCCTACCGTTATATTTGTTTTTTCGCCGTCCGGCAAAGTGATGTCAAAGCTTTTTTCCTCTCCGTAATTTACAAGGAAAAAGCTGTACTCTTCTTCATCTCCGGCGGTCGGCTTTCTTTCGCCCTCAAGCCAGCCGTACCAATTTTTATCGTTTGACAAAAACTGCATATACGGAAATTTTTCGTTGCTTTTGTATTCGCATATTCCACCCGGCGCAAATTCATAGGAAAGTGCTCTCCCCTCACCGGTATTTTCATTCACAAGAATATCGAAAAGCATATCGTCCGGACGTACAGAGCCGTAATAAATCATCCATGGAATCGAAATTTCATACTTTGTAATATTTCCGTCCCTCTTTGCGGCAAAGTCCATTGCCTGTATTTCGGTATCGGTAAGAGCCGTTGTATAAATTTTTCCTTTATCTTCATCGGAATTGTATATAAGCCCTATTTCATAACCGTACGAATCGGACAGTCTTGAAAGAGTAAACTGTATCGAGTCTTTTTGCCAATAGTTTGAGCTGTCCTCATAGACATGGTTTTCATCATAAACCTCGGCATAAAAGTAAAATCTTTCATTATCATATGCAAGCTTTACGGACGCATGATTTTTTCTCGCTTCTTCTTCAAGAGAATCAATCATAACCTTCGTCTGTTCCGAAAGCACCGGAATATCCATTGCCGCATAGTCCGCCCAGTCGCCGCCGTCACCGTCAATTACAATATTTTTAGCTTCCTTTACGGGAATTGTTTTAAAACCTGCCTGCACCTTTTCAAGGCTTTCGGCTGTGAATCTGTCGCTTGACTGTATATTGTAAAATTGTTCCTCAAGGGTATCTCCGCCTACCGATACCGGTCTTTTTATGCTTTCTTCAAAAAGCGGATTTTTGATTAAATTGTCTCCTCCGCTCTCTTTAAAAATCGGATAATCAATCCAATACGAGTCGGTTTTGCCGGAAACTCTGAAATATATTGTCAGCTTTCCGTCATCACCGTTATGGGTATACTTAAATTTATGATGTGCCCAGTCAAATGTTTTTTCAAGAGGTTTCAATGAATAGTTTACTCCCTGAATTGTTACATAAGCCTCTCCCAGATTGGTTGCCTTGTTATAAAACTCCAGCGAATAACTTTTTCCGTTTTTCACATCGACTGTTGCCGATACCGTAGCCGAGCCTTCTGTGGATATTTTCAGTGCACGTCCGCTCCTTTGAATATCCGTATCAACTTCAATTGATGTCTTTCCGCTTGTTTCGGTTTTCCATTCCGGCAGCTCAAGCTTTTTTGCGGCGTAAGCTCCGAGAGGCGAGAAAATACTCAAAAGCAGCGAAATAATTAAAATATGTATTCCGAATAATTTTACTTTTTTGTTCATTTTGTGCTTCCTTTCCTTGAATTTGTCAAATGAGCGGAACGGATAAATCCATTCCCCGCAAGATTAATAAAAAGTAAGGGTACATGGAAATGAAATGCTCACGGGGAACGCATTTATCCGCTCCGAAAATTTTTGTTCATTGCCGAGGCGGTGTATAAAAAGTACACCGCCTTTTTTTAAAGGGGACAGAAAAAATGTTCCTGACTTTTTTGCGTCCCCTCGGCAACTTTTTTTTAAAAATCAGTTAAGTATATTCGTTCCACCCAACGGAGTCATTTCTCCGTTTTTCCACGTAATAACCTTTATGCTGTAATTTCCGCCCTCAGGCACGTTTACGCCTGCGGCAAGCTTAACCTCTTTTGTATCACCTGTATCATTGTCGCGTGCAGCCATATCTGCCGCAAGCTTTTGAATGCTTACAAGCTTTGTACCGCTGTAAAGCGCTATATACACATTTGGGTTAATTTCTGCCGTCGTATTGTTGATTATCTCAGCGCCGGCAAAAATAGTTCCGCTTTGAATATCTGAAAGCTCTTTGTCAATTGTAACCGTTCCGTCGTCGGTAAGTGTTCCAATGCCGAAAATTCCCGAAATGATAACCTCATCCTTTAATTCAACTCCTGCGGTTTCGGTATTCGTTGCAGTATATACTGAGGTAACTACATATCTTGCACTTTCGTCAAAAGGTGTAGGCATAAAATAATCCTCGCTGCCATTTTCTGTTTGTCCGATATTAACAAGCTCGCCGTTTGTAAGAGTGTAAATCTTAAAGTATGACGGATTGGCATTTTCGTTTATTGTCCAGTACAATGCTTCCTCATCAATGTTCACATATCCGTATTTTACACCCTCTTCGTGATTAAATGCGGTATATTCTTCAAAGCCGCCGTTTTTGATTAGATTATCACCCGTAACATTTCCTTCTGCGTCAAGAGCATATACCTCCAAATCGTCTATAAGCGCATGGAATTGAGCATCTGTCGATTGATTTTTCAGATGGAAATAGTAAACATCATCCTTTTCCATTCCCGGCTTATATTGAGTTTCAAACTTTCTCCAGCCGTTTGCATCAGCGGCGCTCTGTGTCCAACCTGTTTCGCCCAAACGCTGAACATGATTTGCTACCGCATTGTCAAACGAGCCGAGCCACGGCTGTACATTTGCAATGTAGTCGTCATTCGGTCCTATTTTTGCGTATAATGAAATCTTATAGGTTGTGTTTGAATCGTATTCAACATCCTGCAAAAGTTCTGTTTGATCCCATTCGCCGCTCATTCTGAGCGCTGCTTTTCCGCTGTAGCTATCCTCTGTTGTAACAACATAAGAGTCATTTCCTCTCCATGACGCCGGCTGTCCAAGCTCTGTTGTTCTCGGCATTGCGCTTTTTTCTGCGGACATATCGCCGTAGGCTGTTGTAAGCGAAACCTTTACAGAGTATGTTTTGAAGTTTTCAAGACCTGTCAAAATAATGCTGTTTGCGGCGCTTGCTGTCAAATCAATACCCGAGATGCTTACTTCCTCACCGTCAAGATATACCTTTGCTGCCGTTGCTGCAACCGGCGGATTTGTCCAATCAACTTTGATTTCGGAATCACCCGAGGTTAAAGTCATGCTCGGAGTAAATGTTGTGTATTCTTCAAAGCCGCCGTTTTTGATTAGGTTATCACCTGTAACATTTCCTTCACTGTCAAGCGCATATACCGATAAATCGTCTATATACACATAAAAATATATGTTGTCTGATTTGTTTATCATGTGGAAAAATTTAGG
>CAKSFY010000146.1 GCA_934454035.1 uncultured Clostridia bacterium
ATTGACGGAATTCATCTGAACGTATTGGCGGCGCTTGCCCGTTACCGCAAGAACGATTATGCATGGAGAGAGGAACTTTCTAAGGCAATGGATACTGCGGAAAAATTCGGCTTTGTACATACAGTTTCAACGTACGGTGCGGCGGTTTTGCCGCTTTTGGAGGAGATGTATGAAAAAAAGCAGACCGCATTCGTTAAAGATGTCATAAAAGCTGCAAGAATTCAGGCGGTATATTATCCCGACTATTTAAAACCGCAAAAAAGCCTTTACGAAAAGCTTACCGAAGCGGAACTGCAGGTTCTCCGGCTTTTGTGTGCCGATAAAAGCAATGCCGAAATAGGAAGAATACTGAATATTCAGCTGGCAACCGTAAAAAGCCATGTGAGTCATATTCTCCAGAAACTCGGCGCGAGCAGACGTTCGGAAGCTAAGGCAAAGGCAGAGAGACTGCATATAATATAGAATGAAAATATTTGGATTGTTTTTTTTATAAGAAGACGGTTTAGCCACCGCCTTCTTTTTTTAGCAAAGAAATAAAAAAATTTGACCGAAAACATTGAAAATTTCTCAAAAAAGTGCTATAATAATAAGATACCAAAATGAACGGCGGTGAGGATATGCAAATCAAAGACAGTGAGATAAGAAGGATTTGTTCGCAGACTATATACAAACGCGGAACGGAGTATTTTAAAAAGGGCAGGGTGCATTTAAAAACGCGTATGCCCGATGAATTTACCGCGACGGTAGACGGAACCGAACGCTACAGTGTTCATGTAAAGTTCGACGGGGACAAAATTACAGATTCGATTTGTACATGCCCTTACTATCGCACAATGGGATATACCTGCAAGCATATTGTGGCGGCTCTTATAACACGCAGAAAAGAGCTTGAAAAGTCGGAGGATTACAGCAGTGAAAACGATCGTCTTGCAGCTGATTTGTGCAATGAGTTTGAAGCGTATGAGACCGAAATATATCATGTCGGCATTACGGTGCGTATTACGCCGGTAAGCGGAAGAACAAGCTGCGGCGTGTCAATAAGAATTTACAATTCCGAGACCGATGTCCGCATTGACTCACCGGAAAATTTTCTTGCCGCTCTTTGCGCAGGCGACGGGTATTTGCTCGGCAGAAATTTGCTTTTTGAACCGGGCAAATGCAGATTTGACGAATCATCGGAAAAAATAATAAATCTGCTGATGAAAATATACGAAAGCAGGGCGGAAAGTGAGATATATACTCCGTGCGTCGGGGAAATAACCGTCGGCCCTGCGGCGGCAAAGGAGCTTTTGCGGCTTTCCGAGGCGGTGGACAGCGAGTATATAATAGACGGCTCGCTTTATCGGGACATGGAATTTTTGCATGAAAATCCGGATATTCTTTTGGATGTGACGGCAATGAACCAAAGTATAACGGTGTCGCTTACCGAAAGCGGTATCGCGCTCGTTCCGGACGGGAGTATTTTCTTCTGCGAGGGAAGAATTTTCTATACCACGCAGGAGTGGCGGCAATGGTTTATGCCTTTTTATCGGAATATGATTTCGGTTCACAGAACCGAGCTGGAATTTGCAGGGAAAAACAGTGTGGAATTTGCAAAAAATGTTCTGCCCAATATTAAATCAAAACCGGGTGTTGTTTGCTATAATGTGGATGAAATTGTTGTAAATGAAAAACCGTGCTTTGAAATATATACCGATACTTTTAAAAGCGGAATATCAGCCGTTATAAAAATAATTTACGGAAGCATATCTGTAACCGAGCCTTCCGATTCGGTTGTAACGGATAAAATTCTGATAAGAAATGAAAAAGAAGAATCACTGATTCTGTCATATTTTTCCGGGTTTCATATATCCGGAGAACGTTTCATTCTCACCGATGAGGAAAAAATATTTGAATTTTTGACGGAATCACTGCCGGATCTTTCCGCAAAAGCAAAGATAATTAAAAGCGATTCGTTTAAGGCACTGACCGAAACTCCTATGCCCGATATATCCGCGGCGGTCGGATATGATGACAAGGTTGATTTGCTGAAATTTACCGTCGGCAGTTCTCTTTCTGAAAAGGAGCTTAAGGATATTTTAAGAGCATACTGCTCAAATTGCGGTTATTACAGATTTAAAAACGGGAGCTTTCTGGATTTTTCGAGGGAAAAAGAAACAATGGGGCTTTTGTCCGAGATATCCGAGCTTTCACCGGGACTTTTGAAAGGTGAACACAGAATATCAAAATTCTACGCGCTTTACCTCGCGGCTGAGAGCGAAAAGGGTATTGTAGGAGCGGATAAGAGTTTTTCAAAGATGATTTCAAAAGCAATGCACACCTATGCAAGGATTCCCGATTATCTCAAAGACGTGCTGAGAGATTATCAAAAGAGCGGAGTTCATTGGATGAAGCAGCTTTCGCTTTTAGGGCTGGGCGGAATACTTGCCGATGATATGGGACTCGGTAAAACCATACAGGTTATTGCATTTGTAATGAGCGAAAATCCTGAAAAGCCTGCTCTGATTGTGGTTCCGAGTTCGCTTACTTATAACTGGCTGAATGAAATTAATAAATTTGCGCCGACAGCACGCGCAGCAATTATAGACGGGAAAAAAGAGGAAAGAAGCTCAAGCCTTGAAGATATTGATAATTACGATTTTATAATTACTTCGTATGCACTTTTAAGACGGGACTGCGAGGAATATAAAAATCTGAAATTTTCCTATTGCTTTATAGATGAGGCACAAAATATCAAAAATGCCCGAACCAAAAATGCCAAGGCGGTGAAAACCATAAATGCGGACAGGTATTTTGCACTGACGGGAACGCCGATAGAAAATTCCCTTTCGGAATTATGGTCGATTTTCGATTTTATCATGCATGGGTATCTTCCGCCGAATTCGGAGTTTTCCGCAAAATACGAAAAGGGCGGAGAACATTTGCTCCAAGAGCTGCGAAGCCGTGTTGCCCCGTTTATTCTGCGCAGAATGAAATCGGATGTTTTGGCAGAATTGCCGGAAAAAATCGAAAATACAATATATTCGGAATTTGAAAGCGAGCAAAAGGATATATATGCGGCATTTTTGAGTGCCGCGCGCGGTGAATTGGACGAGATTACGCAGACCGGTTCCAATGCAGTGAGGATTCTGTCGCTTTTGACAAGACTGCGGCAGATTTGCTGCCACCCGGGGCTGATTAATCCCGATTACAAAAAAGAAAGCGGCAAGCTGACTTTGCTTAAAGATATTGTAGGTCCGGCAGTCGGGTCGGGACACAGAATACTTATTTTTTCGCAGTTTACTTCAATGCTTGAAATAATCAAAAAATCTCTTTTAAGCGAGGATATATCCTGTTTTTATCTTGACGGCTCGACACCTGTATCGGAAAGAGTGAGCATGGCGCAGCGGTTTAACGGTGGGGAACGGCAGGTGTTTTTAATATCGCTTAAAGCTGGCGGCACGGGACTTAATCTTACCGGAGCGGACACGGTAATTCACTACGATCCGTGGTGGAATCCGGCAGTAACCGACCAGGCGTCCGACCGTGCATACAGAATCGGTCAGACAAAGGCGGTTCAGATTATCAAACTTGTTACGAAAAATTCAATTGAGGAACAGATTTTAAAGCTGTCCGAGAAAAAAAGAGGACTTGCCGATAATGTTATCCGTCAAAACGGCAGCCTGTTGTCTGCACTTACGAGAGATGAGCTTTTGTCACTTTTTAAATAGAAAGGATTTTTAAAAATGAAAGAGACTATATACACTATTCCGATTAATGAAGCATATGACGCAGATTGTGAATGCCCTTTGTGCTTTCTTAAAACAAGGCTTGAAAATGAAGCGGCAGAGTATGCGCTCGGTGCGGCTATGATGGAACCCGATTACAGGATAGAATCAAATGCAAAAGGCTATTGCAGCAAGCATTATTCCATGCTTTTTGCAAATACAAATAAGCTCAGCCTGGCACTTGTATTGGATACGCATCTCGAACAAATACGCAAAGAACTTGCCGATGTAACAAAAAATGCCGATAAGCTTGCCGGCTCAAAGGGAGGCCTGTTCAAGAAAAATCCGGCTTCTGCCGAATTTGCGGATAAGCTTTGTACATTTTTGGATAAGCACACAAACTCGTGCGTAGTATGCGACAAAACAGAGCATACAATGGACAGATATACGGATTTGATTCTTGAAATGTGGGGAGAAGAGGAGGAATTCCGGAAAAAGGTTGAAAGGTCAAAGGGACTGTGCCTGCCGCATTTGAGCCTGCTGGCAAAAAAAGCGGAGAAAAAACTCGGCAGCAAAAAAGCAGGGGAATTTCTTGCTATGATGGTGCAGAAAGAAAATGCCGAGCTTGAGCGGATACAGAATGATATTCATAAATTTACGCTTAAATTTGATTACCGCAATAAGGACATGGAGTGGGGCAGTGCAAAAGACGCTCCCGTAAGGACAATTGAAAAGCTTTCGGGGGATATATTGAAGCTTGAATAAAAATTTTCCGAAAAAGCTTGCATTTATTTCAAATATGTGGTATAATAA
>CAKSFY010000147.1 GCA_934454035.1 uncultured Clostridia bacterium
GAGTAAAACAACACAGTCTGTTGATGTAGCAAACTTGCCATTATAATAATGCAATGTCGCATTACCACCAGTACCCATAATAATTCCTTCACAGTCTAGCTGGTAGTCACTATACCTTTTATTTTCATCTGAACTTGATGTAAAAAACATATACCTCCCATCAATTATAGCATCTCCGGCTTTAATTGACGACTTCGGTGCATATGTACATAAATCACCTATTTTCACTCACATCACCCCCAATCTATTTTGTATCCTTCAAATATTTTTCCGTTTCTTTATCGAAATCCGATTCGATTTTTTGGGTTTTATTAAAAATATCATATTCCGCAAAGGCCTTTTCCTCTGCTTCTTTGCGAGAGATTTTTCCCTTATCGCGCAAAATCTTATAGCGGCGGAAAGCCAAAAATTCATTTATGCTGTCTGCAAATTCCCGCATGGTAAAAGTGTTTTCACGTTCAGTCAAATCTTCTATATAATCAAAGTACCCGCTAACGAGGCGCTCTAATTTATGAATTTGTTCTTCGTTCAAATAATTCTTTGCAACTTTAACATCGGACTTTAAAATTCTGCCGTCGGGGGAGTTTTTCCATGTTGTCAGACCCATATTCTCCTTTATGTGATCGGCGTGTGAATACACAATTTCCGCACCCGTCTGACCTGCAATCGCATAATGAAATTTATTTTGCACCATTGCATAAAAATCCTTTGTTGTAGGTGCATTTTTATCGTAGTCAATGCTGCATTCCGCATAAATATCGGTAATCTGCTGCCAAATACGGCGTTCACTTGCACGGATAGAACGAATACGTTCAAGCAGTTCTTTAAAATAATCTTTTCCGAAAGCGGTTTTCCCTTGCTTTAATCTCTCGTCGTCAATGGCAAAACCCTTTATCATATATTCTTTTAAAACGCTTGTTGCCCATTTTCTGAAATGCGTTGCTCGAATTGAATTAACCCTATAACCGACGGAAATGATGGCATCAAGATTATAAAATTCAAGACTTCTTTTGACATTCCTATTTCCCTCTTTTTGAACTACCGAGATTTTCTCGGCAGTTGCTTCCGGCTGCAATTCCCCTTCTGCATAAATATTCTTTAAGTGCAAAGATATATTATCCGAAGTACAATCAAACAATTCCGCCATAGCCTTTTGGGTCAGCCAAATAGTTTCATCTTTAATCAATGCGTCAACAGATATATCCTCTTGTTCTGCTTTATACAGTAAAAATCTAAATTCCTCATTCATCAAGCATTCCCTCCAGCTCGGCAAGACCTTTTTGAATTTCGTTCTCCATATCTTTCAGCTCTTTTATAATTTCTGCCGTGGGAGGATATTCAACAGGTACATATTCAATCTCTTTATATTTATTGATAGAGAGGTCATAATCGTTATCAACAATATTTTGCTTGTCTATGAGGAAAGACTGTTCGGTTTTTGCTCTGTCCGTCTCCTTACCAAGGTTATGAAATCTTTCGATAATATCAGGAATATCATTTTCCGCAACGGGCGTCCTTTTATCGTCAAGCGAGAATCCGTCCGATTTCATATCATAAAACCACACTTTGTCCGTTCCGCCGTGACCTGTTTTTGTAAATACAAGAATAGCGGTAGAAACTCCGGCATACGGCTTAAACACGCCCGACGGCATAGATACAACAGCCTCAAGGCGGTTATTTTCAATAATCTCCTTACGGATTGCCTTGTGCGCGGTTGATGAACCGAACAGCACACCGTCAGGAACAATGCATGCACATCTTCCGCCTGTTTTCAGCATACGCAAAAACAATGCAAGAAACAAAAGCTCGGTCTTCTTGGTTTTGCACATTTTTAATAAATCAGCGGAAACTATATCGTAATCAAGGCTGCCCTTAAACGGCGGATTTGCAAGAATAAGAGAATATTTTTCTCTGTCTGCATTTTGGTCGGAAAGACTATCACGGTATTCGATAAACGGACTGTCAATTCCGTGCGTCATCATGTTCATAGCACCAATACGAAGCATCGTTCTGTCCATATCATAGCCATAAAACATTGAATTCATATAATGGTCTTTTTTCTGCTTGTTAAAGAAAATTTCTTCCTTGTAATTTTCTTTTAAATATTCACCGGCAGACACCAAAAATCCGCTTGTACCGCACGCGGGGTCGCAGATAACATCATCCGGCTTTGGCTGCATCATAGCAACCATCATTTTGATGATGTGTCTGGGAGTTCTGAACTGCCCGTTCAAACCGGACTGAGCAATCTTATTGAGAAGGTACTCGTAAACATCGCCGCGCACATCGGTATCGACCGACTTTTTCATCAGTTCATAAATATCATCAAGACTTGTTACCACTTTATCAAGCAGCAACGGTGTTGGCAGCTTAAAAATTGCATCGTCCATATATTTGGAATATGCACTGTCTTTATCTGCGTGAAGATTCTTGATAAACGGAAATACCCATTCCTGCATAATTGTATACATTTTACCTGAAGGGAAATCACGGAAAGTTGACCATTTTAATTGTTGACCGTCAATGCTGCGTTCTCCGATTGTAACTTCATCTGCAAATATGCTTTTATGCGGAAGACCTAGCATAGCGCTTTCCTTTGCTCTTAAATTATCCGTGTCATCAAGGTCATGAATAAACATAAGATATGTAATCTGTTCAATTACATCGAGGGGATTAACCAATCCCCCTGATGCGAATGTATCCCAAAGACTGTCTATTTTATTTTTAAGTTCACCCGTAATCATCCGTTATTCGTCCTCTCCGTTCCAAGTATAGGAAGTATATCTTCCGCCGCTGATTTTAATAATTTTATGTTTTTTTAATAAATCTGCCAATGCTCTCTGCACCGTTGTTTCGCTTATATCGGGGCATTTTTCCAAAATATCTTTCTTTGTTATCCTGCCGAGAGTGCCTTCAATTATTTTTGCAATTCTTTCCGATTTTGAAAGCTTGCTTTCAATCATTATCTGCACACGAGATGCAAATTCTCTGTATGCCGCGAGAATAACAGAAAGCATATATTTTACAAACGGTGCATAATCATTATTATTTTCGTGCCATCCAAACGAGCTTTTTTGTAATGCATCATAATAGCTATCTTTTGTTGTTTCAATCATTTTTTCAATACTGATATACTTTCCTACATTATACCCACTGCGATAAAGCAATAAAAGTGTAAGAAGTCTTGACATTCTTCCATTTCCGTCATTAAACGGATGTATGCACAAAAAATCAAGTATAAACATAGGAATTGCAAGAAGCGGATTGATTGCTTCCAATGCAATAGCTTCGTTATATGCCAAGCAAAGATTCTCCATACTCTCAGGGACTTCCCATGCTTCCACCTGCTGAAAGCAGGCAAACTTATTGCCTTCCGAATCCTCTTCAGCCATAATATTGTCCATATTCTTGTATTGCCCACCATAGGTTACGGTATTAAATCTGTATAAATTTTTGTGAAGCTGCAAAATAATATTAGGCTTAAGCGGAATGTCATCATGGTTAGAGTGAATTGTATTCAAAACATCCCTGTATCCTGCAATTTCTTCCTCAGCTCTGTTTTTCGGATTAGTTTTCGCCAAAGCAAGCTTCTTTATTCTTTCGTCAGATGTATATATACCCTCAATTTTATTGGAAGCTTCGGTGCTCTGTATTTTGGCAATTTCAACAAGCCCGATAAGAGCATCAGCGCTTGATTCAATAAATAAATTTTGTTTTCCTTTATATTCATGTATCTGTGTAAGCATTGACACAATATCCGGTATTAAAAACTGTTCCCATTTATTCTTATAGTTATATATTCTCATAATACCACCTTTCAATTTAGTCATTTGCTTATATTTTGACACAATTATATTATAATGTGTAATTTTGTGTTTGTCAAGTATATTTAGTCATTTTACTAAAATTGACAAAATTAAATTTGTTTAAAGAAGCGCCTCCATATACCTTCTAACTTTTTCTTCAACCCGAGCCAATTTTGAAAATTTCATAAGCTGACTCAGGTTTTTATCCTTATACTTTGCATATTTTTTATATGCATCTATTATAATTTGAATATCCACACAATACATGTATCATATAATTCTTTCTTTACTCTGTAAGCTGTACAGAGCCGCCGCAATAGAAATTGTGGGAAAATCTTTTGAACAGCTCGGAAATAATCAAAATTATTTAAATCTTTCAGATAGTTTTTAATGCTCAATTTATCTTTTTAAGTAGTTTTCGTTAACACTAACATTAACTTTGTCCCTTAATTGCATAGGATTATATACATCCAAATATTTTTCAACATCCTCTGATTTAATGAAGAAAACGCCATCGTGATTTGTTTTTTCTTTATTAAAAAAACTACATGGTGTCATATCAGTATAGATTGAGTTTGCAAAAGTACAAATTTCTTTATTATTACGATATGTTTTGTTCAAAGTTGTTGTATCTATTTCGATGTTGGAATTATCACATTCATTCGAGATAAAATCACATATTTTGCCTTCTGAATACTTTTTA
>CAKSFY010000148.1 GCA_934454035.1 uncultured Clostridia bacterium
GTATTCATCTGCAATTGTAATATCAATATGCGGATATTTTGTCAAAAGCATAATATTTGTAAGCATATGGTCTGCACGTCCTCCGGTAAACCCCAAAAGCAAAAGTTCATCAAATCCTTTTTCCGCAGCGTACTCCAATACTATCTCACTGTCCGTTAAATCCTTTTTTGCAGGGAACACTATTTTATCAAGCTGTAAATCTTCAGACTTTACAGAGTCCATATCTCCGATAATTATATTCGGTACCGCTCCGAGCTTTTCTGCATAGTCATAACCACCGTCCGCGCATATTATATAATCATCATCCCGAATCAGTTTATTTATTTTTTCAAAATCCGTTATCTTCCCGTTTGCAATTATAACTGCTCTCATTAATTGTCACCACATTCCGCTATTAGCGTCTTTACCGATTTTTCTATATCTCCGCCGAACACCGCCGACCCTGCAACGAGTACATCCGCTCCGAGCTTATACACCTTTTTTATATTTGCGGAATTTATTCCGCCGTCAACCTCAATATGATAATTTTCTCCGGCAAGCTTTCTTATATATTCTATCTTTTCATTGACATCCTCTATATAACTTTGCCCTCCGTGTCCGGGATGAACGCTCATAACCAGAATCATGTCCGCTTTATCAAGATAATTGATAACCGCCGACGCATCCGTTTCGGGATTAATTGCAAGCCCTGCCTTAAGTCCTGCCTTGTGAATCATCTCAAGACATTCATCTGTTTTTTCTGTTGCTTCAACATGAATTGTTATCCCGTCCGCCCCTGCTTTTATAAAATCGTCTATGTAACGTTCAGGCTCTGTAATCATAAGATGGACATCAAAAAATTGCTTTGAATGTGCTCTTATTGATTTCATGACAACCGCTCCGAAGCTGATATTCGGGACAAATATTCCGTCCATTACGTCAATATGAAGCCATTTTGCTCCTGCCTGTTCAGTCTCTTTCACCTGCTGTCTCAATATTCCGAAATCTGCCGATAGAATCGACGGTGCTAAAATCATTTCCATTGTTATTTCTCCCACTCCTTGACCTGTTTTAACTGATTATAAAGCGTCTTATAGCTTTCATATCTGCTTTGTGCGATTTTGCCCTGTAAAAGCTTTTGCTTTATAGCGCAATCCGGTTCATTTATATGCGAACAGCCTTTAAATCTGCATTCTCCGCCCGAAAATTCAGGGAAGTATTCCCATAAATCTTCTGCCTTTATATTCTCCACTTCAAACAAACTGAATCCCGGCGTATCAAGCACAAATCCGCCGCCTTCGAGCTCTAAAAGCTCTACATGGCGCGTAGTATGCCTGCCTCGGTGAATTTTTTCACTGACGTTTCCGGTCTCCATATTATGTCCGGTTATAAGCGTAAGCAGACTTGATTTTCCTACTCCCGAAAGCCCTGCAAATGCGGTCGTCTTATTTTTCAGATATGGCATCAGTTCATCAACACCCTCATTTTCCTCCGCACATACGCTTATTATAGGATAGCCTGTCCCCTCATATGCCAATTTAATCGAACTATCGGATGCCAAATCTGTTTTATTAATGCAAATTATAACGTCTATGCCTTTATTTTTTGCAGTAACCGTCATTTTATCTATAAGAAAAAAATCCGGAGACGGTGAAGCTGCCGCCGACACAATAACCAAATTATCTATATTGGCAACCGGAGGACGGATAAGCATATTCTTTCGTTCTGAAATTTCCGCCAGACTGCCGTTTTCCACAGTGACATAATCACCAATCATGGGTTTGATTTTTTCTTTTCTGAACAGCCCTTTTGCACGGCATTCACATATATTCCCATCGGGAGATTTTACATAGTAAAATCCCCCGATTCCTTTTACAATTATTCCGGTCAAGTTCAAAATCCTCCGCCTTTAAAATTCCACTGTTTTTGTAAGCTGAAGCACTCCGTCAAAGTACACCTCTACGGTTGCATCATGTCTTGCCGCTACCGGAATATCAATCTTTTCCTCTGAGCATTGATGCTGCTTATCATAAATTTTTGAACCGTTTGCCTTAACTTCAACATGAACCGTCCCGGATTCCGTCTGCGGAAGCTGAATAGTCAGCGTCTTTTTCTTAAGCGGTTCTTCGGTTTGCGGTGCCGGTGTGGCTTCCTGGCTCGGTCCGCTGCTTACAACCAAATCAATATATGAATCCTTTGGTGATTCACTTCCCGATTTCGGACTTTGAGATATAACTGTTCCTGCCGGTTTATCCGAGCTTTCTTTACTTACATTTCCTTTTTTAAATCCTGCATTTTTTATAAGAACCTCGGCATTTTCAAGTGTTGTATCGGTAAGCTTCGGAACTTTAATGCTCTCAGGCTCTGCCGAAGGCGATACAGACGGCTCGGCTGTTCCGTTAGACACATGCAGCAATACGACATAATTTTCCGTCACCTGTGTTCCGCTTTTCGGAGTCTGATTAATGACCTCGTTAAAAGGCTTATCCGAATCTTCTTCAATCTTTTTATACTTAAGCTTATATGCTCTGAGCTCTGTTACTGCCTTTGTATAATCCATTCCGATTACATTCGGTACCTGTATATCTCCTGTACCCAATCCGGAGCTTATAACGAGCTTGATAGGTTTGTGTCTCCTTACATATGTGTTTGCACCCGGGTCCTGCTGCATTATTTTGCCCTCTTCAAATTCCTCAGAGGCTTCATAAGTTATTTCGTCCTCATCAATTTTAAACCCGGCTTTTTCAGCTTCTGTCATTGCCTCTTCAAGCGTCATATCCATAAGGCTCGGAACTTCATACTCCTTTACTCCGCTCGAGAAATATATATAGCTCGCTATACCGAGTATACAAGCCAAAATTACTGCATATATTGCAACCTTATTACCGGAATCCTTTTTAGAATTTTTCTTTGTTTTCACTGTTCTCTTCCTCGAAGATACTTCATTTTCCGACTCGTCCAATGCCTCTCTTAACTCTACAGCCATATCGGCGGCTGTCTGGTATCTTTTATATTGCTCTTTTGAAATAGCTTTCATCACAATTTCTGCAACACTGTCCGGAATATCCTCGGATATTTCCCTTATATCCTCCGGCTCGCTTTCAAGCTTCTGAAGTGCAACCGAAACAGCATTGTCTCCGTCAAACGGAAGCTTCCCCGTCAGCATTTCGTAAAGTACGGTTCCGAGTGAATAAATATCGGAACGTGCATCCACATATCCGCCTCTTGCCTGCTCCGGTGAAATATACTGCACCGACCCGAACACATCTCCGCTGCCCGGCATTTTTATAGTATTTGATGTAGTTGTTCTTGCAATGCCGAAATCGGTAACTTTTACTGTATGATCACTTGTAAGAATAATATTATGCGGCTTGATATCACGATGAATAATCCCGTGATCGTGCGCACATTCCAGTGCTCTCGCTATCTGATAAGCAAATTCGCATGCCTCGCGCCAATCAAGACAGCCTTTGCTTTTTATATATTCTTTTAAGGTCATGCCGTCAACGTACTCCATTACTATGTAGTTAAGTCCGTCATCGGTTTCACCCACATCATATACGGAAACTATATTGTGATGCGACATACTCGCCGCCGCTCTCGATTCCGTTATGAATCTTTTTACCACTTCTTCATCGCTTTTTAAAGTTTCCTTTAAAACTTTTACCGCTACATATCTGTTAAGCAGATTACACTTTGCCTTATATACTGTAGCCATGCCGCCGTTCCCGACAACCTCTAAAATTTCATATCTGCCGCCAAGTATTTTTCCGACTAAATTATATTCCATATCAGTTGACCTACCTTACTTAATTATCTGAAAAAACGATTACCGTAATATTATCAAGTCCGCCTTTTTTGTTGGCAAGTTTAACCAGTTCTACGGCACCGAATTGTAAATCATCATTTTCTCTGATTATATCTTCTATCTGATTATCGCTCAGCATATTTGAAAGACCGTCGCTGCAAATTACAACTGTCTCGCCGTGATAATCAGACACCGTCACATCAGCTTTTAAAATATCCTCTGAGCCGACCGCACGTGTTATATAATTTTTAGCCGGATGTCTTTCGGCAAACTCTCTTGTTATTTCGCCTCTTGACAGAAGCTCCTGCACATACGAATGATCCTTTGTGTGACGGTGGATTCCCTCGTCATCAATTAAATATACTCTGCTGTCGCCCACATGCACAACAATAAGCTTGCCTTTATAAATTATAGCAAGCGTTGCGGTTGTTCCCATGCCTTCCAGCTGCTTATCTTTTTTTGAATACGCAAATATTCTGTCATTTGCCTCTATAAATGCACGGCGTATCACTTCGGCAAGCTGAAAATAATCCATTTCGGGATTAAACTCATTCATAATATATTCTTTGATAATATCGCAAGCCATAGAGCTGGCAATTTCCCCCGCATTTTCGCCGCCCATTCCGTCAGCAACCATTCCTC
>CAKSFY010000149.1 GCA_934454035.1 uncultured Clostridia bacterium
TTTCCTCCTGTTTTTGTGTTTATTTTATTATATCATATTTTGCATGATTGTGTCTACTTTTTTAGTATAGCACCAATAGTATGCGCAAACGGTAAAGAGGGACAGCTTATCACAAAGGAAGCTGTAAAGAGAGGTTTTGATGTAACGGCAGTTGTCAGAGGTGAAAACAAGTCGGAAGCAACAAAAGCAATCGTAAAAGATTTGTTTGACCTTACAAAAGAAGATTTGAGCGGATTTGACGCAGTTGTTGACGCCTGCGGTGCGTGGACGCCCGAAACATTGGACGCTATTCCGAACGCTGTTAAAAAGCTGTGTGAACTCTTAAAAGGAACAGACACAAGACTTTTAATTGTCGGCGGTGCAGGCAGCCTTTATGTGAATAAAGAACACACGCTCACCGTTGCGGACGGCAAGGACTTCCCCGATGCCTTCAAGCCGCTTGCGGCAGTACATCAGACAGCGCTCAATTATTTGAGAGGCGTTAAAGATGTTAAATGGACTTATATAAGCCCTGCGGCAGACTTTCAGGCAGATGGCGAAAAAACCGGAAAATATATTCTTGCCGGCGAAGATTTTACACCGAACGCAAAAGGCGAAAGCGTTATAAGCTACGCAGACTATGCAATCGCAATGGTTGATGAAATTGAAAACGGAAATCATATCGGACAGCGTATCAGTGTTGTAAAAGAGTAATTGAAATATTATGAAAAGTTATAAAAAGGCGAGCATTCGTGTTCGTCTTTTTTTGTGCCGATCTTACACTGTTTACCGGTTGATATCAAGAGCGCCGACCGCAGCATAAAAAACGGAATGCACTATGTGAAATCGGGGCTGAGAAAGTTTGGATAAACCGTCAATGGACAAACGGATGATTTTATGGTATAATATAAAAAATAGATTGTTTGTTCTGAATGAGCATAGAGGTGTAAAAACATATGATTTCCAAATTAGGAGTCCGAACAAGATATGGCAAAGAAAACGAGAGGAAAAATAAGAGATAGAATTGATTATTCTGAACTTTTATTTGAAATAAAGACAAATAATACAGAGTTCCCTATAGAGCAAGATGTTTCGGCAAACACGACCGATAATTCTTTTGACGAAAATCGCAAGGACTTCTTTAGAATGCTCAGTGATGAACACAATCTGTACTTTTATCAAATATCAAAAGGTACGATACACGAAAAGCATTGTGAGCATTTAAAACGCATTAAAACAGAAAATTTACGCCCTCTTTCATTATACGATAATGATAAAAAACAATGCCCTCATTGTGCTTTGCGGGCATATCTTCGTATAGGTGCGGAAGACTATAAAAAATACAAAGAGTATGATAAACTCTTTCAAGCAATGAAGGCTGATATAACGCTAATACGAAAAATGTATGTGGACTTGAAATTTAAAACAAGGCTTTCGGATTCAACCACCATTCGAATTCAATACGGTAATGAAAACTGGAAAATTAAATTACTTGACAAACGTACGGGACAGGTTTCGCTGTGGCATAATGATTATAAATTAAATTATGACGGCACACGTAAAAAATACGGTACTTATCATATACAAAATGACCGTTGCCAAAGGACATCTATAAAAAACGCTATAGGTGTTATTACAAAATATAAATCACACAGACCCTTATCTGCTTATACAAAAAGAGAACAGCAAGTCATAAAAATATTTAAAAACAACCCAAAGGAAACGCAGATGAATATGGCAAATACCCTCGGCGTATCATTATCCACAATAAGCCGTACTGTTCAAACGCTTAAAAACTCCAAAACCATAAAAAGAATTGGTGGAAAAAGATATGGGTATTGGAATGTTACAATGTAGATGGATTCCGAATAGTAAATATAAAATGTATCATTGGCAAATTGAGAAAACTACAGTGCATTGCCCAAATCTGTTATTGCCGGAAAGGAAATAAAAGTATGAAGAATAAAAGAGAGATAAATATTCATTCATCGACAGCGGAATATTTAACTTTTATTGCGTCTGTGGGTGATAATGAACAAAGCGTGGAAATGCGGTATGAGGACGAGAACATTTGGCTTACGCAAAAGATGATGGCAGAGCTTTATGATGTAAGCGTTTCGGCAATCAATCAGCATATAAAGAAAATATTTGACGATGGTGAGCTTTCAAAAGATTCAGTTATTAAGAAATACTTAATAACTGCCGCAGACGGAAAAAAATATAATACAAATCACTATAATTTGCAAATGATTATAGCTGTCGGATTCAAAATTGACAATGACCGAGCCGTTCAGTTCAGAAAATGGGCGGGGCAAATCGTGAAGGATTATACCATTCAAGGCTGGACAATGGATAAAGAACGCATTATAAAAGGTCATATGTTCACCGATGAATATTTTGAAAGACAGCTCCAATATATTCGTGAAATAAGGCTGTCGGAACGCAAGTTTTATCAAAAAATAACCGATCTGTACGCAACGGCATTTGATTATGACAAAGATGCAAAAACAACGCAAAAGTTTTTTCAGACAGTGCAGAATAAAATGCATTTTGCCGTTCATCGCCATACTGCCGCTGAGGTGATTTATGAAAGAGCGGACGCAGAAAAAGAGCATATGGGACTTACCACATGGGAAAACGCACCCGACGGAAAAATCATAAAAGCCGATGTTACGGTTGCAAAAAACTATCTGAGTGAAGATGAAATGCGATATCTTGAAAGGATTGTATCTCTTTACTTGGATTACGCTGAACTTCAGGCACAGCGGCATATCCCTATGAGTATGGAAGATTGGGCAAAGCGGCTTGACAGCTTTCTTGAATTTAACGGAAACGAGCTTTTGACCGATGCCGGGAAAATAAGTGCAGAACAGGCAAAGCTTCATGCCGAAACGGAATATGAAAAATATCGTATTATTCAAGACAGATTGTATCAAAGTGATTTTGACCGTTTTGCCGCGCTCGAAGATGAAATAAAGAAAGTTGAAGAACGATAAATCGGAATTTGTGGAGGTAACTATGGCTTTTGATTTTAAGAAAGAATACAAAGAATTTTATATGCCAAAAAATAAACCAGAGATTGTAATTGTTCCTAAAGCAAATTATATTGCTGTCAGAGGAGAAGGAGATCCAAACGAAAAAGACGGAACATATCAGCAAGCAATAAGTGTGTTATATGCTGTTGCATATACTCTGAAAATGAGCTATAAAACAGATTACAAAATTAAAGGATTTTTTGAATATGTAGTTCCACCTCTTGAAGGTTTCTGGTGGCAGAAAAACACAAATGGTGTGGATTATACCAATAAGTCCTCATTTAATTGGATTTCCGTTATTCGATTGCCTGATTTCATAACGAAAGAGGACTTTGAATGGGCAGTTGAAAATGCAGCAAAAAAGAAAAAAATGGATTGTTCATCGGCAGAGTTTATGACTATTGATGAAGGAATGTGTGTTCAGATCATGCACCTTGGAGCATTTGATGATGAGCCTGCAACTGTTGCAATTATGGATGAGTATTTGAAGCAGAACGGATATGTAAACGATATGAATATGGAAAGATTACACCATGAAATATATCTGTCTGATGCAAGAAAGGTTGCTCCGGAAAAGTGGAAAACGGTTATTAGGCATCCTATAAAGAAATTATAAACTTCCGGTTTATAAAACAAATTAAGGCGATTACTTCGGTAGTCGCTTTTTCTATGCCCATTTTTAGGAGGTACGCATGAATGGTATAACAGAACTTGCAAAGTTACTCAAAGAGCGAGAAAACAATGACGGTTACTCACCGATGTTCGGAACGGTCATCGAACTGCCGAATACAAAAATACGCATAAGCGACAAGGTTATTCTGACCGACAGCCACATCACGCTTTGTATAAATTTGAAAGAGCAAAATGCGGATGGCGAGTATATAAACCTCGGCAAAACGGTGGTGTTACTCCCGTATGCCAACGGTCAGAAATTTATTGTGATTGGAGTGGTTATCTGATGTTTCCGAATTCAACTGATATAATGCTTAACGGTGAAACTCAAACTTCAAGCGGAACAAAATCATATATGTTTGATTTTGAAAACGGCGACTTTGCTGTGCGTGACGGAAAGCTGATTGAGTGCGACGGCATCGATGCAGTAAAAGTATGGATAGAAAAAATACTCCGAACCGAGAAAGGCAGATACCCTATCTACGATAATACCGAGTACGGCTGTCATTTGGAGGATTTAATCATCGGCAACAGCTATAC
>CAKSFY010000150.1 GCA_934454035.1 uncultured Clostridia bacterium
TAATTATTCCTGCTCGGCAATATCCTTATAATCAACCTCAGCAGGAGTTTCGCGCCCGAACATGGAAATGCGCACCGTGATTTTTCCGGTCTCCGTATTTACGGATTCGATTACACCGGAGAAGCCCTCCAACGGACCGGACTTAACGCGTACGGAATCGCCTGCGCTCCATTTATCTGCCGCAGACAGAACCTTCTCAACGCCCATGTTTTCAACCTCGGCATCGGTAAGCGGAACAGGTTTCGAACCCGGTCCGACAAATCCCGTAACGCCTCTTGTGTTGCGGACTACAAACCAGCTTTCGTCATTCATTATCATTTTGATAACTACATAACCCGGGAAAATTTTTCTCTTAACCGTCTTTTTAACGCCGTCTTTTTCTTCGACAACGTCTTCAAGAGGTACCTCGACACTTTGAATCATGTCACTTATTCCGCGGTTTTCAACTGATTTTTCGATATTTGCTTTAACCTTGTTTTCATAACCGGAGTAGGTATGAACAACATACCATTTTGCTTCTTCAGCCATTCGATCACTCCTCTTTCTCAAATTAGAATCGTGTAGTGATTAAAGAAAACAGCCATGAAAATCCAATGTCAAGAACTGACAGGATTATCGTTGCAATTGCAATAAAAACTACGATGATAAGAGTATTGTGAGCAAGCTGTTCTCTGCTCGGCCATGATACCTTTTTAAGCTCAGCCTTGGTTTCTTTAAAGAATTTTACCAATCCGCCTTTTTTTGTTTTTACCGGTGCATTGGTATTATTTGTAGCTTCTGCCATATTTTACACTCCTTATCCGCTTTTTTTAAAAGCAATTATTTTGTTTCCTTATGAAGAGTATGCTTTCTGCAAAATCTGCAATACTTATTCATTTCCAACCTGTCGGGATCATTTTTTTTGTTCTTCATTGTATTGTAATTTCTCTGTTTACATTCAGAACAAGCAAGCGTAATTTTAACTCTCATGGATAGTACACCTCCGTATTTTACGTCTTTTATCTTTTCGGAAGAATCTTCTTTTTTTACACACAAAAAAAAGAAGTCACTTCTCTTCATAAACTATTATAACAGGAATATAAAGAGAAGTCAAGCCTTTTTTTAAAAAAATTTATATTTTTACTTCTTTTTTTTGAATACTTTATGCAAGTCTATATATCTTGTCAAATGTTCGCTGAGCGGAACCCTTGTGTGGAACGCAAACAAAAAACGATATTTTTCCTTTTGTTCCTCTGTGTATTTTCTGATACTCGATTTCAGTTCTTCATATCTGACGAGAATGTCATTCTCCGCAGCAAATTTATGTATCTTTGCGGCCACCTTGAACGAATAAGCCGCGTCAATCACAATCACCCCGAAAAACACTCCCAAAACAAAAGAAAACGCAAGATTTGATGCAAACCATTCAAGCGCCGAAAGTATATGCGGATGAATAAAGATATAATACACAACCGCCAGAATAATCCAATAAAAAGTAAACTCGGGGCATATTATTCCCATGTAATTCAACGGTTTGTCACTGTAATCCCACAGCTTGACCTTCATCTTCTTTATAAAAATCAATCCTGCAACAAGCTCAAGAAATGTCATGCTTATTCCCATCAAAAGAATCACGGCGCATTTTGACAAAATCACATTTGAAAACGGCATATAATCCTCTGTTTTTGCCAAAAGATAAAGCGTACAAAGTCCGAATCCGTAAAGCGGCAGGTACGGGCCAACCAAAAAGCCCGGGTTAATCCATTTACGCAAAGTATTTGAACGTGTAAAGCGCCTGAAAACCGTTTCCAAACACCACCCGAAAATACTCCCTATAAAAAACAAAAAAACAAATATAAGAAAATTATTCATGTAATTCGCAGCCTTTCCGCCATGTTATCAGGCATTTTATTTATGATACGACTCGTTTGCATTTATCTTGAACGCACGGTACAGCTGCTCCAGCAGCACAACACGCATCAGCTGATGCGGAAGCGTAATCCTTCCAAAGCTCACACGAAGCTTTGAAGCCTTCTTTACCTCGTCCGAAAGTCCGAGTGAGCCGCCTATTGCAATCGTTATATGACCGGTTTTCATTGAAATACCGGCAATTTCGGCGGCCAGTTCTTCACTCGAAAACTCCCTGCCCTCAATACACATAGTAATAAAGAAAGAATTGTCCTTTATATGTCGCAGAATGTTTGCGCCTTCTTTTATTTTTATAGTTTCCGCCTGCTTATCCGAAACATTATCGGGAATTTTTTCGTCCGGGATTTCAATAATCTCAATTTTTCCGAATCTTGACAATCTTTTCAAGTATTCGGAAACTGCATCTTTAAAAAACTTTTCTTTTAGTTTTCCCACAGTTATTAATGTTATATTCATCAGAACCTCGTAATTTTATATCTTTCCGCAACCGACAATATTATGTCGTCGCCGACCTTGGCACCTATTTTTTCAAAAGCATTTTTTGCGGTTGTATATGCTATTTCGGGAGTATTATTTTCATTTGATAAATGCCCGAGCATTATTTTTTTCGTTCCGCTCTTTAATAGTTCAACACATGCCGATGACGCGCAGTCATTGGACAAATGTCCGCAGCAGCCCAGTATTCTCTTTTTCAGGCTGTACGGATATGAGCCGTACATAAGCATATCCACATCATGATTCGACTCAAGCAGGATTTCATCGCTGCCCAGTATATTTCCGGCAATTTTATCTGTTATTTCGCCGGTATCGGTTGCAATCGTTGTCTTTTTGCCATTTGCAAAAAAACTGTATCCGACAGGATTCGCTGCATCATGCGATATCGAAAATGCATGAATACCTATACTCCCTATTTCAAAATCTTCATCGGGATTAATAATATGTATATCGGAGACATTTCCGATTTCCGCATTTTCAAAAGTCCCCTCGGTTGCATAAACCGGAATTTTATATTTTCTCGATATAACTCCGACACCTCTTGTGTGGTCAATATGCTCATGCGTCATAAGCACCGCCGATATATCTGCCGGCTGCAAATCAATCTCATGAAGCGCCGCTTCAAGTTTTTTCCCCGACATTCCGCAATCTGTCAATATAACTGTATTTTTATCCGTAATGAGCGAAGCATTTCCCGAGGAGCCGCTTATAAGTGAAAAAAACATATATGTATAACCCCTATTCGCTCAAAACCTGCACACGCTTTATATCCGCGCCAAGACTGATAAATTTTGCTTCGAAATTGTCATATCCCCTGTCGATATGATAAATATCGCTTATTTCAGTAGTTCCATCCGCCGCAAGTCCGGCAATTATCATAGCCGCACCGGCGCGCAGATCTGTCGCGCGCACAGACGCACCCATAAGATTAGGAACACCTTCAATAATTGCAAGATTTCCTTCAACCCTGATATTTGCTCCCATAAGCTTCAGCTCATCAACATACTTAAAGCGATTGTCCCACACTCCGTCACGTGCTGAGCTTACCCCGTCCACTATGGATAAAAACGCCACCATCTGCGGCTGCATATCTGTAGGATAGCCCGGGTACGGCAATGCCATAAAGCTTATTTTTTTAAAAATCGTTCCTTCCGGAACATAAACTCTTACTTTATCATCAAATTCCTCAACCTTCGCGCCGGCCTCGGTCAGTTTGGCGGATATAGGCTCAAGATGTCTCGGAATTACATTGCAAATTGTCACATCTCCGCGTGTTGCCGCAGCGGCTATCATAAATGTACCGGCTTCTATCTGGTCAGGAATTATGGAATATGTTCCGCCGTGAAGCACGCTTGTACCGCGGATTTTGATGGTATCTGTCCCTGCACCTCTGATATTTGCGCCCATTGCATTTAAAAAGTTCGCAAGGTCAACAATATGCGGCTCTTTTGCCGCATTTTCAATTATTGTCATGCCCTCTGCTTTTACCGCGCCGAGAATAGCATTTATTGTACCTCCGACAGTTATAATATCGAAATATATATGTGCTCCGACAAGCTTTTCTGCATTTGCATGTATTTTACCATATGATATCTTCACATACGCGCCCAGCGCTTCGAAGCTTTTAATATGCTGGTCTATAGGCCTTGTTCCGAAATCGCAGCCGCCCGGCGGAGACATAATGCAGTGATTGGAACGTCCCAAAAGTGCGCCCAAAAGATAGGAT
>CAKSFY010000151.1 GCA_934454035.1 uncultured Clostridia bacterium
TTAAAAACTCATTGAAATCTGCCCATGCTCTGTCATAACATTCCAGCAAATCCGATACTTTTTTATCCTGTCTGCATTTTGCAAATATATGAAAGCTTATGTTAATAATACGATAAAATTTTATTCCGTACTCTATACTGTCACCGATAAACCGGCACAGCTCCTTATCGGAAAATTCAATTTTTTCGAAGTCGCTTTTTAAATTCTCCCAAAGCTTCACTGCGAGCTCTTTTTCTCTCAGTGCATCATCAACCGAATTATTTGCCTCAAGATAATCGAAAACTTTATTTAAATCTCTCTGAAGCCCTGCTATACGATCATCTCTTATCCAATTGCCGCACGGCATAAGGCTTTCGTTAAGCGATAAATCATACGGTGTGATATATCTGCCGTGAAGGACAGCGTCGGGAATTTTTAAGCAAAAATCGTGAAATTTCTCTGCATTTTCTTTATCAAGCTTCATTTTGCTTTCTGCATACTCCAAAAATATTTCCTTTTCCGTTTTTGCAGTATCGGCAGCGTATTTGCTTATGACATATGCATTAATATCGCACCAAAATTCATTTTTTATATAAGGTCCGTTCCAGCCTCCGCCGCGCGATCATGTGTAAATGCCGCTGAATAACGGATTGTCGGCAAAATCCTTTATCCCTAACATATTTTTATTTTCCGAAAATCCGTTAATTACTCCGTCGGCTATGTACATCGGGTACGCGCCTTTGCCCTCATATTCACGCTGACACTGTACTTCTATTACTTGCTTGTGCTTTCCTATACCGATACACGGATTGAATTTTACATATCTCCAAAAATCCAATGCCGTATGTTTTATTGAAAAGAGTAATTTTTCATGCGGCTCGATATTATTAGTGACGTCAAGATAGTAATCGGCATTTGCGTGAAACTTATCCGGGAAGCAGTCCCACGTTCTGAATATAAGATATTTATTATGCTTTATGCAGATTTCACCTCGCAGGAAGTTAATAAGCTCAATAAATGTCTTTATCTCCTCTTCCCTGTTTCCATACCTGACAGCGCCGTTTCCGACATGATAAGGCGTGTCGTGCAGATATGTCTCTCCTACACGGATTATAAGTCCGTCAAGCGGATATTTTTCGAATAATTCATCGAATAACATACTGTGAATTTCTTTTGTTTTCTGCTTGAAAATGGAAATTCTTCCGTTTTCATCACAAATTTCACTTCGGTATTCATCAACAAGAAGCTTCGGCAAAACAAATAAATCCGTATGACAAATTGTCATACGACCGGCATTATGTGCCGAAAATATTTCTTCTTCCGAATACCCGGTCATTTCTTTTAACCATTCATGACCTCCCGGTTCACTAAAGTAATCCTTGTTCAGTTTTTCAAATGACACTGTTGCATCATTGTGCTTAAAAACCTGAGTATTATATCCGTACTCCGAAAGCTTTCCGGGATTTCTGAAAGCCGTCTTTGTCCTTTCTTCACCCGGATTATCATGTACCATATCCATTAAAAGTTTCATTAGTATTGCTCTTATTCGCTAAAATAAACTGTTTCGCCCGGTTTTATTTCCGTAAGCTTTTCGTTATTGACTACCCATACGCATACAGAGGTCGGATTTTTGACTGTCATTCCGTCAGCCGAAAAAATCAAACTGCGATATGCTTTGACATATTCGCATATTTCGATATTGGCTGCATACCAAATATCATCATGTCCGCCAATCATGTCAGCAAATTTCTCTATTCTGTCCCAGTTATTATCCCTGTCAAACTCATAGCTGTGCCCCCATAAGTAGAATAAAGTGCACGGGTCGCTGTAGTCACTTCTTTTATCCGACAAAAAGTTTTTAACAAGGTCAAATAAATTCGGATTATTATGATGGCAAGTCGGATTAAACTTAAGCCATTCATGCGGAAGTGAAAAACTTTCGGTTGAAATTGTTGTTCTTGAATAGATTATTCCGCAGCTTTTTGCACATCTGATAACTTCATCGTTGAATGTACCGTACGGATATGCCATGCCGCGCACAATTGTGCCGAATATTTTTTCAATTGCCAGCCTGTCTTTCATAATTTCCGCTCTTATCATGTCATATGATAAATCCTCAAGATGCGCATGACTGTAGCAATGCAATGCAACCTCATTCCCTGAATCTGAATACAGTTTTTTTACTTGGGCAGCGCTCATTTTTCCCACATCGGAATCCTTATCCGGGAAAAGACCGCCGTTTATATTAAACGTTCCCTTAATCCCATGCTTTTTCATGATTTGCATTAGTTTTATATCCTGAGTTATTCCGTCGTCGTAGCTTAAAGTTACGGCTTTTGCCTTTCCCCCGGGATAGCGCATTAACAGCATAATTATCAGCTCCTTTTATTTATCACTAACTACAGTAACATAAATCGAATTATCGCTTCCGTATTTTTCACACCCGACAGGCTGCATCCATTCGGAAACTGTGATTACCGCCAGTGAGTCATTTATATTGCATACTCCGAAATTTCCGAGTCTTGCGCCTCTTTCCGGTGCGACAATCCTCTCTGTATGGCGCAAAATTCTCATCGTATCAGTATCAACCTCTGCCATAAATAACGGAGCTCTGTGTCTGAATACATGATCGTTATTTCCTGCTTTTCTTGTATAAACAAGATAAAGTTTATTTCCGCATACAAGCCAGTGCTGCTGTGTATTATATGACGGCAATATTTCATCTGTATCCCATTCCCAAAATTCAGGAGCTCTGAAATTCAATCCGTCATTACTAACGGAATAAAGTGCATATTCATCATTTCTTAATGTAAGATAATATTTATCTCTGAATTTGCAGACAGACGGCTCATACAATCCACGCGAATTATTAAATTCAAGTTCGCTCCCAAATTTTTTAAAAGAAATGTTTTCTCCGTCAAAACCGCACTTCATCACCCTTGTAACAAAGTATATATCCTCGGTTTTTGATATATTTACCGGTATCAGCAAGTCTCCGTTTTCATCTTCTATAAATTGAGAGCAGCCCGGATTGCAGCATCTGAAATTATATTCGGGCGGAATATCTATAAACTTAATCGGTTTGAACTTTTCTTGTTCTTTGTCAAAAACAGAATAAAATGTCTTATTTGCAGCATCCCAAATAGGTTCTGTACCATTTTCTCCATAACAAGCCACACAACCTGTTATAATTGCTTTTCCTGTTTTTTTATGCGTCAGTAAGGTTGCATCGCACCCGACAATTTCTATATTGTTTTCATTTTTCAAAACAAAAGCATCATCCGGCTTTGGCTCTGACCAATTTGTCCCTCTATCCCTGCTTATTGATACATACAACGGCGAAAATAGGTCACTCCCATGAACATAAAGCTTTTGCATAGTCATAAGCCAATAGTCTTCATTTACCGCACACATTCTTGCGTGAACAAAACATTCTTTCCCGTCATATTTTCCGTCAATTTTATTTATGTTAATGTCAATCATAATAAGACACCCACCTTTGTATAAATGCTATTCTATTTCAATTGCGTTCGCCAACGGTTTCATATTATCTGCTCGCCACAGAAAAGCTTTTGTTGTATACCCGTCACACATAATATCCGGATACACCGGGAATTCCTGAACTTCACTCGATACATTAACTTTTTGTGTATCAAATTGGGTTTCTGCTAATTTATTCCCTTTATAAATTGCATAACCTAACCCATCGATGCAGGCGATCAGTATATCTTCGACACCGCGAGTTTTTATACTGTTTAATACCGAAAGCCAAAACTTTGCACTTTCATTTTCGCCAACCCACATTCCAAGGACTTCCTTTTGCCCTTCCATGTTAATCCCGATTGCAATATATACGGCCTTTTTAATGATTTGTCCTTCACTTCTGACGTGGAAATGTATGGCATCCATAAATACAACTGCATATATTTCTTCAAGCGGTCTTGATTGCCATTCACGAACAACAGGCAGTATTTTGTCCGTTATTCGGCTTATTGTTGTATCAGAACATTCTAAACCGTAAATATCCCTGATATGAGCTTCTATATTGCTTGTGGTCATACCTTTGGCATACATTGATATTATCTTTTCTTCAATGTCGCCGGTCAGTGTTGTTTGATTTTTCT
>CAKSFY010000152.1 GCA_934454035.1 uncultured Clostridia bacterium
TCGGGAGTCGGGCTGATTATAATTTATCTTATAATTATTCTTACAAGGCAGACTATCGAGCCGAAACTTGTAAGCAGCAAAATCGGTTTGCATCCGATATTGACGCTGATGTCCATGTATGTCGGATACAGAACATTTTCAATCGGCGGAATGATTGTCGGACCGCTGACACTGATGATTATTATAAGTTTTTACAGAGCCGGAGTGTTTAATCCGCTGATTAACGGGTTCAAAAAATTCGGGGTATTTATAAAACGTGAATTCGGACAAATTAAAAATTTGTTTGTAAATAAAGAGTAAAATTTCAGAGAGGATTGAAAAAAGGATGGGAAAATTCTATATTACAACAGCGATTGCGTATACTTCACGCAAGCCGCATATAGGCAACACCTATGAGATTATTTTGACTGACGCTATCGCAAGATACCGCCGTTATATCGGAGATGATGTCTTTTTCCTGACAGGAACGGATGAACATGGTCAAAAAATCCAGGAAATCGCCGAAAAAGAGGGAATAAAGCCAAAGGAATATGTTGACAGAATTGCCGCGCAAATTAAGAATATTGCGGATCTGCTGAATATCAGCTACGATAAATTTATTCGTACAACCGACGATTATCATGTTGAGGCAGTTCAGAAAATTTTTAAAAAGCTTTATGATCAAGGTGACATTTACAAAAGCGAATATGAAGGCTGGTATTGTACTCCGTGCGAATCATTCTGGACTGAAACACAGCTTAAAGACGGTAAATGCCCTGATTGCGGCAGAGAGGTTCAAAAGACAAAAGAAGAAGCGTACTTCTTTAAAATGAGCAAATATCAAGACCGATTGATGAAGTATATTGAAGAGAATCCGGATTTCATTCAGCCGGAATCACGCAAAAAAGAAATGGTTAATAATTTTCTGAAGCCGGGACTTCAGGATTTGTGTGTATCAAGAACAAGCTTCAGTTGGGGAATACCGGTTACTTTTGATGATAAGCATGTTATATATGTATGGATTGATGCACTTTCAAACTATATTACCGCTTTGGGATATTCACCGGATAAAAAAGGTGAGCTCTACAATAAATACTGGCCGGCAGATGCGCATATTATCGGAAAAGACATTCTTCGATTCCATACAATTTACTGGCCTATAATGCTTATGGCACTCGGCGAACCGCTTCCAAAGCAGGTGTTCGGGCATCCGTGGATGCTTTTCGGAGAGGAGAAGATGTCAAAATCAAGAGGAAATGTCATTTATGCCGAGGATTTGGTAAGACATTTTGGGGTTGATGCCGTGAGATATTATTCACTCCATGAAATGCCGTTTGCTCAAGACGGAACAATAACATATGATACATTTATTACGAGATATAATTCCGATTTGGCAAACACTTTAGGAAATCTTGTCAACAGAACGGTTGCGATGATTAATAAATATTTCGGGGGCGTAATTGGCTCTTCATCAAACGAAGGCGAGTTTGATGAAGATTTGAAAGTGGTTGCGGTATCTGCTGCGGAAAAGGTAAATGAAAAAATGAAAACTTTTCATATTGCCGACAGTCTTGACGAGATTTGGAGGGTTGTTGACAGAGCAAATAAGTATATCGACGAAACGATGCCTTGGGTACTGGCAAAATCGGATGAGACAAAACCGCGGCTTGAAACTGTTCTTTACAATCTGGCAGAGACAATCAGAATAATTGCGTCACTTTTATCACCTTTTATGCCCGAGACTGCTGAAAATATCAGAGCACAAATCGGCAATCCGGATATTTCATATGAGTATGCCGCAGAATTCGGCACTACGAAGTCAGGTACAAAGGTCGGCGAAGCAAAGCCGCTTTTCCAAAGAATAGATGCAGACAAGAAGCTTGAAGAACTTGCAGAGGAAAATAAGCCGAAAATAAATATAGCGCCTTTTAAAGATTATATCGATTTTGAAGATTTTGAGAAGTTGGATATAAGAGTCGGAAAAGTGCTTGAGTGTGAAAAGGTTAAAAAATCGGAAAAGCTGCTGAGATTTACATTGGAGGTAGGCAGCGAAACACGTCAAATTCTTTCGGGCATTTCTAAATATCATACTCCGGAAGAATTAATAGGAAAAAATGTTATATTTATTGCAAATCTGAAGCCGAGAAAAATTATGGGACTGGAATCAAACGGAATGATTTTATCTGCTGAATTTGAAAACGGACTGACTGCTTTAACTACAATAAAAGATATTCAATCGGGCGCTGAAATAGTCTGATATAAACAAGAAAGGAAAAGATAATAATGAGAGTTTCAAAAATGCTGTTACCTACTTTGCGCGAGGTTCCTTCCGATGCTGAAATAAAAAGCCATCAGCTTATGCTCAGAGCCGGCTATATCAGAAAACTGGCAACCGGAATTTATTCATATCTGCCGCTCGGAATAAGAACACTGCACAAGGTTGAAAAGATCATAAGAGAGGAAATGGACAGAGCCGGGGCGCAGGAGCTTTTAATGGCAGCGCTATTGCCGGCGGAGGCATATCAGGCATCGGGAAGATGGGAAGTGTTCGGAGATAATATGTTCAAATTAAAGGACAGAAATGACCGTGACTTCTGCTTGGGACCGACTCATGAGGAACTTTTTACTCAGACTGTTATCAACGATGTTCGTTCATATAAAGAATATCCGATGACTTTGTATCAGATTCAGACCAAGTATCGTGACGAAGCGCGTCCGCGTTTCGGAATTATGCGAAGCCGTGAATTTATCATGAAAGATGCATACAGTTTTGATAAGGATAATGCAGGACTTGACATTTCATATAAGAAAATGTATGATGCTTATTGCCGCATTTTTACGCGTCTGGGACTTGATTTTACAATTGTTGACGCGGACTCGGGAGCTATGGGCGGAAGCGGTTCTCAGGAATTTATGGTCAAATCGCCTGTCGGTGAGGACGGTATAGCATATTGCGATGCTTGCGGATATGCGGCAAATTATGAAAAAGCAGAATGTATTCCTCAAAAGAAAGAGTTTGACTCGGAAGAAAAGCCGCTTGAAAAAGTTGAGACTCCGGATGTACATACTATCGAGGAGCTTGTGAAATTTTTCGGAACGGAACCGTATGTATTTGCAAAGACAATAATTTATAAAGCGGACGACAAATATGTAGCGGCTATGGTAAGAGGCGACAGAGAAATAAATGAGGTTAAGCTTAAAAATCTTGTCGGCTGCACTGATGACCTGGAGCTTGCCGAACCGTTTATGGTAAGACAGCTTACAAATGCGGAAGTTGGTTTTGCAGGCCCTATCGGACTTGATATTGATGTATATGTTGATAAAGAAGTTATGGACATGAAAAACTTTATTATAGGCGCAAACGATACAGGCTTCCACTACAAAAATGTAAATATAGGACGTGATTTTACTCCGTTTAAGGTTGCGGATATAAGGATTATCACAGACGGTGATATATGCCCCAAATGCGGAAAGCCGATTAAAACGGCGCAGGGCATAGAGGTCGGACATATATTCAAGCTCGGAACCAAGTATTCAGATGCACTGGGGCTTACCTTTACGGATGAATCCGGCGAGGATAAGGTTGTTGTTATGGGCTGTTACGGAATCGGTGTTACAAGATGTATTGCAGCGGCTGTTGAGCAAGGCTGTGACGATAACGGAATGGTTTTACCGGTTTCGATTGCTCCTTATCAGGCTGTTGTAATTCCAGTTAATTCTAAAGAAGAAGCTCAGGTTGAATTAGCTGAAAAAATTTATCAAAAACTTATGGATAAAGGTATAGAAGTGTTGATTGATGACCGTTCGGAGCGCTGCGGAGTTAAGTTTAAGGATGCCGATCTTATAGGAATACCGGCAAGAATTGTAGTCGGTAAAAAAGCCGCAGAGGGTATAGTCGAATATAAAAAACGTACAGATGAAAAGTCTGTTGATATGCCGGTTGATGAAGCGGTAGAAACACTGGTTTCCTACATTAAGGAAAATTTATAAAAACGGGGATGTGACAAAATGGATAAAATAAAGCAGCTTAACGAGTGGATTAATGAAAGCAGTCATACCGTCTTTTTCGGTGGAGCGGGGGTTTCTACCGAAAAAGACGGTATGAC
>CAKSFY010000153.1 GCA_934454035.1 uncultured Clostridia bacterium
TAGTATATCAGCTTTTGCGCCTTGTGTCAAGCGTAATGATGTCGAATTTTTCTTATTTTACGACAAAAGAAGTGCGTTTTCATCAAAGGGAAATCGGTGCATTTGAAGAATATAAGCTTATGACATACAGAAAGGATGAAACATTTATGGAACTTAAGCTTATAGGAGAAAAAAGAGCCTTGCTTGTAAGAGTTAACGGTGAACTTGACCACCATATTGCAAGCTCTTTGAGGGAAGCGGTAGATTCAAAAATAAGATGTACAAATGCGGTAAATGTAATTTTTGATTTCTCAAATGTAGGATTTATGGACAGCTCGGGAATAGGTGTAATCATGGGAAGATATAAAGCGGTCAAAACGCTTGGAGGATGCGTAATAATTTTCGGGCAGAATACGCAGATAAAAAGAATTGTTGAAATGTCCGGAATCGATAAAATCGTAAAAATTGCGGATACTTATGATGACGCGCTTAATTTGATATAAGGAAAGGAATGATAATAAATGGAAAATAAAATGAAGCTGGAATTTATAAATGAATCCTGCAATGAACGATTTGCCCGAATGACCGCGACAGCCTTTGCCGCATCTCTTGACCCGACGGTAGAGGAAATTGCTGAGATAAAAACGGCTGTTTCCGAGGCTGTAACAAATGCAATTATTCACGGATATGAAAATATGCGCGGAACGGTTGTTCTAAAAGGTGAAATACATAATAATAAAATAATTTTTACAATTCATGACGACGGCTGCGGCATAGAAAATATTGAAAGGGCAATGGAGCCGCTTTACACCGGAAAGCCGGAAATGGAACGTTCGGGGATGGGGTTTTCCATAATGGAATGCTTCATGGATGAAGTCAGTGTTGAAAGTACGCCGGGTAAGGGGACTACCGTGACTATGAGTAAAACAATCAAAAATGACCGATAATGCTATCTTGCTTGAACGGGCAAAACAAGGGGATAAAAAAGCGTGCAATGAATTGGCGGTAAATAATATGAAGCTTGTAAGGAGCATTGCAGCACGCTTTACCGGCAGGGGATATGACCGTGAGGAGCTTTCACAGATAGGTGCAATAGGTCTTATAAAAGCAATAGAAAAATTTGATACAAGCTACGGCGTTAAATTTTCAACCTATGCGGTGCCGGTTATCATGGGAGAAATAAAAAGGTTTCTGCGTGATGACGGAATGATAAAAATCAGCAGAAGTATAAAGGAAACTGCCATAAAAGGAAAAAAATATGCGGAGAAGCTAAGAGTCAGTCTGGGGAGAGAACCGACAATTGCGGAAATTTCGTCGGAATCGGGAATTGATGAAGAATCTCTTGCAGAAGCCTTTGACGCAAACTTGCCTATTGGCTCGATAGTAGTCTCGGATGATGACGGAAATGAAAGAGAACTCGGAGCGGCACCGTCGGACGAAGAAACAATACTTAATAAAATTCTTGTTTCCGATATGCTTGAAAGTCTTGAAAAAAGAGAAAGGCAAATTATGATTTTGCGGTATTACCGCGGCAAAACGCAAAGCGAGACCGCAAAGATAATAGGTGTGTCGCAGGTGCAGATTTCAAGACTTGAAAAAGCGGTAATAAAAAAACTCAGAGAGAATTTTTCAACATAATATAATATTTTGATTTTTACCGGGGATAACCGTGATATAAAAGCTGCCGAGATTATGCAGCTG
Organism: uncultured Clostridia bacterium; assembly: GCA_934454035.1. Classification (GTDB taxonomy): domain Bacteria; phylum Bacillota; class Clostridia; order UBA1381; family UBA1381; genus CAKSQL01. Next base: position 1,681 of record CAKSFY010000153.1, read on the forward strand.
ACCGTCGAATATATCGATAATTACACTGCCCGAGGGTGAAAGTATGTATTTCGACGGAATTTTGTAAATCAGCGGAGCCGGAATCAGTTTGCCGTCCGACATAATATATATTATTTTATGGTTTGTTTTGTTTGTAAATTTTACCCATGCAGACATATAAAAAACCTCCTTTTGATATAAATTATGTAAACTTTAAAAGAATTGTGAATCTTTGAAAATTTACTTGATTAAATCCGAAAAAAATGTTACAATATATTTCGGAAAAAGAGACGGGGTGATTTTGTGGCACTTTATGCAATTTCGGATTTGCATCTTTCGCTGGGCGTAAATAAGCCTATGGATATTTTCGGCAGCCGATGGGATAATTATGTCGAAAGACTGCGTACTAATTGGCAAAATACGGTAGGCAAAGAGGATACGGTTGTTCTTCCGGGCGATTTTTCGTGGGCGACATATATTAAAGATACAAAAAAAGATTTTGAATTTTTGGACAGCTTAAACGGAAAAAAAATAATCTCAAAGGGTAACCATGATTATTGGTGGGAGACAATGAGCAAGATGAACGGTTTTTTGAAGGAGAATGATTTTTCGTCCGTTTCTTTTTTGCAGAATAATTCTTTCATATACAACGATATCGCAATTTGCGGAACAAGAGGCTGGGTTTTTCCGGATAATGATGAGAATGAGAAGATGTATCAAAGGGAAGCGGCAAGGCTTGAGTTGTCTCTCTCGAGCGCCGAACCGGGAAAAAGAAAGTTCGTCTTTCTTCATTATCCGCCGATTGTAAGAGACAATCTTGAAAATGAATTTACAAGAATAATGAAAAGATACGGCGTTGAGCTTTGTGTTTACGGTCATCTGCATGCAAAAAGCTCACAATATGCAGTTACCGGAAATGTTGACGGGATAAAATATTTGTTGGTTTCGTGCGATTATATGGAATTTATGCCTATTAAATTATCCGATTAGTCAAAAAAATATTGATATTTTATGAATTTTTTTAAAAGTCGTTGCATTTTATAATAAAATATGATATACTTGTTTGGATGTAACATAGCATTTGCTGATAATGTCTATGTGTATGAATTATTATAATTAAACTAAGGAGGATTTACACAATGGGTGTAAAAACAGAACAGGTTGAAAAAAATCTCGTGAAGCTTACATTTGAAGTTTCTGCGGAAAAATTTGAAGAGGGTATGCAGAAAGCATATCTTAAAAATGTCAAAAAGATAAATATTCCGGGCTTCAGAAAAGGAAAGGTATCCCGCCAAATGGTGGAAAAATACTATTCACCGAGCATTTTTTATGATGATGCTATCAATTATGTGCTTCCGGATGCATATGAAGCTGCATTAAAGGAATCGGGCGCAGATGCTGTAGCTAAGCCTGAGATTGACGTTGAGGAAATCAAAAAAGGCGAGCCGGTTGTATTTACGGCTTTGGTTACAACAAAACCGGAGGTAAAGCTTGGAAAATATAAGGGTATAGAAATCGATAAGATCGAACATACTGTAAAAAAGGCAGAAGTTGACAAGGAAATCGAAGCTGAAAGAAACAGAAATGCAAGACTTATCACTGTTGAGGATCGTCCTATTGAAAAAGGCGATATCGCAGTAATTGACTTTGAAGGATTTGCCGACGGCATTGCTTTTGCAGGCGGAAAAGGCGAGGATTACGAACTTGAAATCGGTTCGGGAAGCTTTATTCCGGGCTTTGAGGATCAGCTTATAGGCGTTGAATCCGGAGCCGATACAGAAGTAAACGTTACATTCCCGGAGGAATATCATGCTGCTGATTTGGCAGGAAAACCGGCTGTATTCAAAGTTAAAGTAAAAGAAATAAAGAAAAAAGAATTACCGGAGCTCAATGATGATTTTGCATCTGAGGTAAGTGATTTTGAAACACTCAAGGAATACAAAAAGAGTGTAAAGGAGCGCCTGCAAAAAGCAGCTGACGAAAGAGTAAAGAGTGAAACAGAGGACGCTGTTATTGCAGCGGCTTCGGCAGAATGTGAAATTGATATTCCCGAAGCTATGATTAACGCTCAGATTGACAGAATGATAAACGGCTTTGCTCAGCAGCTTTCATATCAGGGAATGAATATTGATCAGTATCTGCAATACACAGGCTCAAATCTCGAAGCAATGAGAGAAAGCTTTAAAGAGCGCGCAGAAAAGCAGGTAAGAGACTCGCTTATGATAGAGGCTGTTGCAAAGGCTGAGGGCATAGAAGCAACAGAGGAAGAAGTAAATGCAAAAATTGAAGAAATGAGCCAAATGTATAAGATGGAAGTCGAAAAGCTTAAGGAGCTTTTAAGACCGGAGGATTTGGACGGAATCAAAAAGGATGTTGAATTCTCAAAAGCAGTTGAATTGCTGGTAAAGAA
>CAKSFY010000154.1 GCA_934454035.1 uncultured Clostridia bacterium
TTACAAAGAATTAGAAATATTTCGTAGGATTTTGACAAACTCCGTTTACCATGACTTCAAAATGAAGATGCGGTCCCGTCGAATTACATGTAGAGCCTGATTTTGCAATTACCTGTCCTCTTGTCACCGTTGCGCCCTTAGATACAAGAAGTTTACTGTTGTGAGCATACAGAGTAACATATCCGCCGCCGTGGTTAATTGTTACATAATATCCGTAGCTGCTGTTATATCCTGCCGTTGCAACAACGCCTGCTTCTCCGGCAACAACATTGCTTCCCATGGGTGCGGCTATATCGATTCCGCGGTGAACGCTTGTTGCTTTTGCGTTCGGCTTGTCCCTTTTTCCGAAGCCTGACGATATTCTCGACGATGCCGGGCACGGCCATGTAAATTTGCCGTTGCCTTTATAAACCGGAGCACTTGATTTTGCCTGCTCGGCGGCTATTGCCTTATTCAGTTCGGATTTTAAGCTGTTGTAATCTTCTTCCTGTTTTTTCTCTGCTGCTTCAAGAGCTTTTATATCCGAATTCAATGAATTGATAAGCTCCTGCTTCTGACTTTGCAGGCTTTCAAGCTGGCTTTTCTTTCCTTGAAGAATATTCTTTACTTCGACCTGTTCTTTTTTTTCTGTTTCAATTGTAGCCTTAGCCGATTCAACCTCATTTTTTGCATTGACATATGTATTTATAAGCTCTTTATCATGCTTTACAATATCTTTGACAACCGAAACACGGCTGAAAAAGTCTGTCAGTCCTTTTGACTCCAAGATAAGCTCCATGTAAGACGAGTTTCCGTATTCGTACATAACTTTCATTCTTGTCTTAAGCTTATCGGTATTCTCATCAATTACACCGTTCAGCTTTGTAATCTCGGCATTTTTTTCATTAATTTCAGCCTGCTTTTCATCAATTACATCCTGAGCGTCATCTATGTCGCTTACCAAATCGGAAATTTTCAAATCCAAATCATTCCGCTCCTGAACCTTTGCGTCACGCTCATCTTTTTTGGAATTAATTGCTTTCTCCGTTTTTTTTCGTTCGGCATCGCGCTGCTCCATCTCTTTTTTTAATTGACTTACGCTTTTTGCCGCGTAGGTATACGGTGCAAAAAACGATATAGTCAAAGCAACAGATGTCAATATTAATATAAGCTTTTTTTTCATTGTCTGCACCTCATGCTTTCAGATACTTTCTCATTGAGAACACACTGCCTGTTATTCCTATAAGGCATCCGACTGCAACAAACAAAACTGCAATTATCGGCGCAAGTGTAATATACGAAATAAAATCAAACATATTAAACGAGCTTGCCTCAATATACTGCATTATTGTTATATATCCCCACGACATCAAGCCAAAGGACACCACCGCGCCTATAAGACCTATCAGCATACCTTCCATAACAAACGGAACACGGATAAATCTATCGGTTGCGCCGATATATTTCATAATATTGATTTCTTTACGTCTGTTAAACACGGTTAGTTTTACAGTATTCGAAATAATTACAATCGCAATAATCAGTAAAAGTGCCATTACACCGAGACTCAGTTTTTTGACTATATTAGAAACCGAAACAACCGTATTAACCACATCCTGTTTGTTTTCCACATGGTCAACATCCTTAAGTGCTTTCAAAGCTTCAACTGTTTCGGAAGTTTTTTCTATATCAGTAAGGGTGATTTTATATGAATTGCTGAACGGATTGTCATCACCTTCAAATCCTGTGAGTAAATCCTCCTTGCCCTCAAACATATCTTTTTTTGCAAAGGCAAGCATATCCTCCTTTGTAAACAAAGTGCTTTCTTTTACATTCGCAACAGCATCAATTTCGGTCTTTATATCCTTTACCCTTTCGTCAGATGCATCCTCCGTCAAAAAAAGCTGCACCTCGCACTGGTCTTTAACCTGGTCGCTTATGTAGTTTACATTCAAAGTTATTATTGTGAAAAGTCCCAGTATTATAAGACAGCTTGCAATCGTAAAAAGCGATGCAACCGTCATAAGCCCGTTACGTATAACATTTTTCTTTGCCTGGTTAAGTGAATATCCAACCTTAGACAGTCTCATTGTGATACGCACCTCCCTTTTCGTCGCGGACAACCATACCGTCCCGTATTTCGATTACTCTTTTTTTCATTACGTCAACAATATCCTTTGCGTGAGTTGCCATAATAACTGTAGTCCCTGACGCATTAATATTCTCGAAAATCTCCATTATTTCCATAGCAGTTTTCGGATTAAGATTTCCCGTTGGCTCATCGGCAATCAAAATCATAGGTCTGTTCACCAACGCGCGCGCAAGCGCAACTCTCTGCTGCTCACCGCCGGAGAGCTGTCTGGGGAACATTTTCGCTTTATAGTTAAGTCCGACCTCATTTAATACAATCGGAACCCGTCTCCTGATTTCACGTCTGGTTGCACCCACAATCTGCATTGCAAATTCAACATTCTCGTACACAGTCCTGTCCTCAAGCAATCTGAAATCCTGAAAAACCACACCCATTTGACGGCGCAAAAACGGAATTCGTCTGTGTGAAAGCTTGGTAATATCAATATCGTTTAAGTATATCTCACCCTCGGTAACATTCTGCTCACGCATTAAAAGCTTTGTTACGGTTGTTTTTCCCGCTCCGCTTGAACCTACCAAAAAAACAAACTCCCCGTTTTCAATTTTGATATTTACATCCTTGAGCGCGACAGTACCGTTATCATATTCCTTTGTAACATTTACAAATTCAATCATTTTTTAATCTTCCTCGCATAAAGACATTAAATAAAGGGGCGCCACAACTTCTGTATTTATTATTGCGGCAATCCCCTAAAATTGTTAAGTGTTATATTTTCATAGAATTTGATACAAGGTACTTATGTACCATCATAGCAACCTTGAATACAATTGCCTGGTCAAATTTTCTCAAATCCAAGCCGGTAAGCTTATATATCTTTTCAAGACGGTACACAAGAGTATTTCTGTGTACAAAAAGCTGCCTTGAAGTCTCCGAAACATTAAGGTCATTTTCAAAGAATTTGTTGATAGTGAGGATAGTCTCACTGTCAAGCAAGGTAATATCACCTTTTTTGAATACCTCCTGCAGGAAAAGCTCGCACAATTTTATCGGAAGTTGATAAATAAGTCTGCCTATTCCGAGATTTTCATAATTTAAGATGTATTTTTCCTCTTCAAAGACCTTGCCTACTTCAATTGCAATCTGGGTTTCCTTATATGCATTATTCAGCTGGTCAAGATTCTCGGCAACCGAGCTTACACCTATTACAACCGAAAGCATAGTTTCCGAATGAATCGTATCCAATATAGATTTTGCCATGGCGTCAAGCTCTGCCGCACCGACAATCTCTTTTAGCTCTTTTATAAGAACAATATTATCACTGTCAATATTTACAATAAAATCCTTATCCTTATCCGGGAAAATATTTCTTACAATCTCGTAAATACCGCCTTCTCCGTTTTTGATGGACTTAATATAGAAAACCGCTCTGGGAATATCAATATCGACATGAAGTTCGTGAGCCTTCTGATGCAAATCAAACGCAAGCATATTATCAAAAATAATATTCTGCATAAAAATAGTCTTGTCATATTTTTCATCGTAGTAATATCTTACATTGTTTGCGGCAACCGTTATTGCATTACAGCAATATTTGGATATTTCATCCGTGCCCTCAACATATACTATATACTCTGTATAAGGTTTTCCTGCGATAAGTCTTACTGTATATCCGTTTTTGAAAAATAACTTGTCATTGTTGCCTACCGCGTAAACCAATTCCTCCACAATTTCATCAGGCAGTTCCGGCCCGTTGGCTGCAAGCACAAGCCCCTGCGCGTCTGCTATTCCGAACCTTTTCGGAAAAACCTCCGCCATTTGCGTTACAATATTCTGAAAAGCTTTGCTTATCATATCTATAATACCTCCTTATGTATTTTCTATATTTAGCCGATTGTAAAAATTTAAAAAGTAAAATTATAAACAACTTTTCTTAATTAATTTTCCGTGTTTGTACTCTCTTGTCAAATAAATACGGATATATATCCGT
>CAKSFY010000155.1 GCA_934454035.1 uncultured Clostridia bacterium
GTTATGCCGGTTGAAGAATTAAAGTAGTTTCAGAAATTTGGGGTAAATTTCGACTGCACTTTTATTGACATTTCCATGTAGATGAATTTAGAGAAGATTTAAAAAAAGCCCCACATAATATCAAGGGCGAGCATAGCAATAAACAAAAAGCGGCAGACTAACAAACAGTCTGTCGCTTTAAGCAAATCGCATATTAATGGGATTTATCTAATATTTCTGAAAAAGCAAAACCCCCGAAAAAATAATAAATTCGGGGATTTTGTTTAATATTGCGATGGTGAACCGCTCGGAATTAAATCCGAACTCTTCAAGTTCTGTCAATTCAAGCTTTTTTAGCTTGTTTCCGTCTTGAATGTTGAATGTAATTATCATTTTATCGTCATATAAATATACGGCATTAATAAATGTGTTAATAATAATTTCTATTCGCTCATCAGCATTGTACACTTTATTTTTTATATCTCGAAGATAAAATTCAATATGTTCTTTTTTTATAGGTGGCCTTTTAATTTCTTCTTTTGCAATGGAAACTTGCAAATTTCTTTTGCGTTCCTCTGCTTCTAAAAGTCTTTGTTTTGTAGTTTCGGTTATAATTCCCTGTTCAATGGCTTTCATGATGTTGTCGATAGTTTTTTGAACCTCTTTTAAGGTGTTGTTTAAAGCCACCAATTCAGATGTATCATTGCGCTCTTTTTCGTAAATTTCATACGCTCTTTGCGATATGTATTGAATATTCTCTTCTGTAAGAACTTTATTTGCAGTCACGTCTGCGATAGTTTGTTCAATCCAATCCTTTTTGACGGATTTTTTTGTACACCCTTTGCGATTTTTACGACTGCGACACGTATAATAAAAATGTGTTGCTCCAGTTTTGCTTGTCCCACTGTCACCGACCATATTGCTTCCGCACTTTCCGCAAAATAATTTACCCGTAAGGTAAAAAGTTTCAGAACTCTTTGCACTTGCCGGACTGCGTTTATTTTTTTGAAGTCTTTGCTGAACTTTTTCAAAGGTCTCATTATCAACAATTTGAGGAATGGCATTTTCAAGCACCACACCCAGATATTCATATTTTCCGATATATTTTGGATTTATAAGCATAGTATGGAGCGAACTATATGAAAATGGTTTGCCGGATGCGGTCTTATACCCTGCTGAATTCAATTCATTGCAAATCTCTTTTATGGTGTAGCCGTCTGCATACCTTTCATATATTTGTTTTACGATAAAAGCCGTATTTTCGTCAATTATATAGTCCTTATCTTTGCTGATTTTATATCCGAGCGGCACTGTACCGCCCATATACTTTCCCAGCTCTGCCTTTTGGTGCATACCTCTCAATACGTTTTGGGACAAATTCGCCGAATAATATTCTGCCATGCCCTCTAGCACCGATTCCAGTATAATCCCCTCAGGACCGTCTGCAATGTTTTCCATTGCGGAAACAACTTTTACACCATATTTTTTTAATTGTGCTTTATAGATTGCGCTGTCATATCTGTTTCGCGCAAAACGATCCATTTTGTATACAATTATGTAATCAAATTTACCGTTTCTTGCGTCCGCAATCATTCTTTGAAAGTTGGGTCTTTTGTCTGTTCTCCCGGTAAGAGCTTCATCGGGGTAAATGTCAATGATTTCAATTTCATTATTTTTCGCCCATTCGGTACAAACTTCCACTTGCCCGGCTATGCTTTGCTCATTTTGTCGGTCACTTGAATATCGAGGATAAATAACACCTTTTTTCATAAATAAACACTCCTTTATAAGATTTTGCTTGACAAAACAGAGTGCATATGATACAATTTAATTGCAGTTGTGTGTATCATAGCGCACTCCGACCCTGTATCGTTTGCAGACGGTACGGGGTTATTTTTTATTTAATTGTACAATTTACATTTTAAATCTATTTATTGATAGGCTTAAAATTATGCTTCAGCGTCTATCTGATATCTAGCATAACTATAAGAGTTAATATTATCAGATGATACCAATTGCACCGTAACCGTCTCTCCGTTATTAAATTCATTTGCAACCGCTCCGGTGGCGCTTCCTATTCGGTTATTATTTTCATCATAAAAAGAAACTGTAATTATAACGCTTTGTTTTGTCTTTCCTGTATTGTTGGTTACATCTACCTTTGCGGAAGTCACTCCATCCATAAAATTATCTACAGACAATTGCGTAAAAGAATAGCCTTTTACAGTTGAAGTGTTCGGATCTGTGTTTGCAACATTTCCTACTTCTGCCTGTTTTAATTCATCATTCCAATCAACAGGCACGCCTAATGCGTCACCAATTGCACGCAATGGCAAATAGGTTCTGTCATTAATAACCATTGCCGGTGGGTCTGATGTAAACTCTTTGCCATTCACCAATACTTTAAATGTTGCTGGTGCAGCTGTGTACGTTGCAGCAATTGCTACAGTACTGGCAATAGCAGCTCCCGTGATAGTTCCTAGGATAAATTTTTTCATAATCTTCCCTCTTTCGTAAAATTTTTATATATTAACGCTCTATGAGCATTAATCACTATTATACATAAAGCCTGTATTAAAGCTCTATAGATACTGTATCTTTGCTAAAATTTTTAAGGTTATTAATAAGAGCATATGCTTGCATTTTATACTCAAATGCTATGTACGAAACATCGTCATCTTTATTATAAGTCAAAACAACATATTTATTGGTGCTTTTTATATTTTTAACTTTTGTTCGACCGCCTATTGCTGCACCAACAACCCCAAAAGCTAATCCTCCAGCCAATGCTCCGCCCGCACTTGAAACAGCTTGACGGCAATTGCTTATATCTTTTTGAATCGAAATATCTAATATTTTATCTTTATTGATAATAAATGTTACTCCCTGGCTGGTTATATTCACCTTATCTAACTTTACAACAATATTGCAAATAGCCCCGGGACGAATTGGAAGTCCGGATACGTGTTTTAGAGTGATTGTTGGTGTAGAAATTATATTATTTCGTATAACCCCCTCTTGCGCGTAATGTGCAGTATTGTTATTAATTGTTGATATATACTTAAAAAAAGAAACAATACCGCATATCCCCATTATAATTAGAATAGCTCCAACAACCATCTCAGAAACATTACTAGATTCTGTTAGCAGTAAACCGCCTATAACTATACCAAATACTGAACATATCGCTTTAAAAATATTTAATAGTTTTCTTTTCATTATATACCCTCTCCATATAAATTTTAATAATCTCGGTATATTTACCGTACCGAACTTTGAAAAGCAACTGCTATATATCAATGGAATTTTCATATAGTTCGTGAGGAGCAATATCTTGACCGTCACACCATTCCACATGTTTGTTTGATATATGGACTGTGTTGAACTTAGCTATATCAAATAATTGCCCGAACCAGTCTCCGGATAAGTAAGGAGTGACATCGAAAATCTTTTTTTCGCCATTATCAAAACAGAGAAAAAGCCTGTAATTTTCCAGTGGTTTAACTGTTATAGGTCTGGGACATAGCATAAATCATTCCTCCTTATCTTAATGGTTCAATTTTGAAATATTCTTTTCCGCTTGAAAGCAGTTTCCAGTTTGCGTACAAGTCATCTTTATGAATTTCAACCCATGCCAATAATAATTTCAGTTTGTTTTTAGGTAATGCTCCTTCAAGCACATTGCCGTCAAAATCGACAACGATTTCTTCATCTTGATATTCTGCATGAATATGTGGTATATTATGCTTGCCGCCTTTTTCATTATACATATAAACAATTATTCCAAAAAATATACTTAATGTAGGCATATTATAAAACTCCTTTTCGTTATATTTCTCTTATAAGTAATCTGGGTATACCAATAACCCTGCAATGTTCAAGACGTTCACCCTCGATTAATTCCGGCATATATGAGGGGTTGATAGGAACTAGCCGAAGCCAGTTTTCGCCTTGTACATATTCTACCTTTTTAATTGTTGCAATTTCATCATCGTACAGTATCGCGCCTATTTCGCCGCTATAGTTTAATGTAGTTTGTTTTAAAATA
>CAKSFY010000156.1 GCA_934454035.1 uncultured Clostridia bacterium
GCTGTATTCCTCACCGTCAAAAGTCCATGTTATTTTTGCACCCATTGAAGAATCGGTAGGTTCATCAATGGTTATGGGAATACCGTTTGCGCAGAAATATGCACATTTCGGATGTGATTGCATATCAAACCCGGACTCTGCCCGTGTTACATTTTCACGATAATAAATTCCGTGTTCAATGTAGTTTTCCTCAGCAAAAGCAGGAAAAGCAGCCGCGCTGAGTACCATTGAAGCAGATAAAATGCCTGCTAATAGTTTCTTTGCTTTCATTTTAATCCTTCTTTCATAAATATTTCATATTATCCGGCACTGCCGATTAATTACTGCATATGCTTTACAATTCGCCTTCCTAAAACAGGAATCTGCAATATGTAAAGCTTTTTCAGTTCCCTTTTCCAGTGGCGAGACTCGGTTTCGTCACCGGATCGGTGTATTTCCGCTTTTATATATCTTCTGTCCTCCGAAAACGGATGAATGACATATATATAAAAAGCGGAGATACACAAAATGACAATCGGAACTAATATAATTCCGCATAAAAGTATTTCTTGTTTGCCAAATTTCATTATTTTATCAACTCAGCCAATCTTGCGCACATAACGGCGACTTCTGCTCTTGTTGCGTTTCCTTTCGGATTTACGTTTCCGTCCGAACCGCTGATGATTCCTGCAGTTACCATTGAAGCCATTGCAGTCTCGGCATACTCCGAAATTTCGCCCTTATCGCCGAATTGGTCAAGCGAGGTCAGCTCGGTTGTTTCCGCAATATAACCCTTAGCAAGGAAAGCCCTGTACGCAAGAGTGATTAAATCCTGTCTTGTTATACTGTTTTCGGGCATAAAGTTTTCGCCGCTGCCATGTGCAATTCCGGCAGCTTTTGCGCTTCCGATTGCACTGTAGTAATATGCGCTTTCCGGAACGTCCGCAAAGTTTTCTGTAAATTCATTATTTACACCCAGCATTCTTGTTAAAATAAGAATAAAATCGCCGCGCTTAATATTATTTGCAGGTCCGAATTCTGTATTGCTGATTCCGCTTATTACTCCCTTATTCTTAAGCGAATAAATTGCGTCCTTTGCCCATGCGTGATTGCCAAGGTCCGTAAATGCTTCGCCTGTTGCCGCAGTGCCCGGGTTTGACGGATTGCTCGGGTTTGACGGAGTGTAGCCGCCTCCGCCGCCGTTTGAACCTCCGCCGCTTGAACCTCCGCCCTGCGTATTGTCGGCATCTGTTTTAGCATTGACTATATCGGAAAATTCTCCCGTACCGCCGGCGCTCTTTGCTGCTATCTGCACATAATAGTAGGTGTTTGCCGAAAGGCCCGTTATATCCGAACTTACCGTCTCTGCCGAGTCGATTTCCTTTGTGCTTGTCAGTTTATCGCTGCCTGTACCGTATTTTAAAGTATAGCCTGTTATACTTTCGTCTGCCGGTTTTGTCCATTTTACGGTTACTTTTCTGCTGCCGCCGGTTACTGTCGGTGCGGTCATTTTTGCAGGAGCCGCTTTATCCGGAATTCCGTCAAACACAGCCAAATCGTCCGCGTCAACTTTGCCGTCGCGGTTAAAATCAGCCGCTTCGTTTTTCTCGTCGTTCTTTATATATTCTTGGGCGAGCGCCTTATCATCCGAATCGATTTTGCCGTCGCCGTTAACATCGCCCGGGACAAAATCAGCATTTGTGATTTCAAGCGGCCGGTCAAATGTTACGCCCGTTTTTTTGTATGTAATATATCCGATTCCCGAAACCTCAACAGTATAGGTATCGTCTGCGAGGACGGTATTCTCAACCGTAAATTTCGGAATACTGCTCGTCCCGTCGCGGTGTCCTCCCTTTGATATAAGGGTATTGTCAAGCATGGTATCTATCGAGTAATTCTCGGTTTTTTCGCTTGTGATTTTCACGGTGATACCTGTTTTAGCCGTACCCGAAAAACCGGTCACTTTATCCATTGTAAGTTTTACCGAGGCTGTTTTTCCTGTGTTTTCTTTTTCGCTTGCCTGAGCTTTAATTTGTGTTCCGCTCTCGGGGAAATATTCCTTTCCGTCTATCGTAAAATTGGTATTTTCAAGATCGGAAAGAGAAAGGGTTATTTCCTTTCCCGGCTCGCCCGAAAATGTAATTACAAACAGATTCTCATCATTGCCAAAGCTTATCCCGTTTTTTGAAGAAATAATGCCTGTCGTAATTTTATTTCCGTTTGTGTTTGTAACCAAAGTATCGCCGTTCTTCGGATCATCAGCGCCCTTTAAATACTTGACGGACTTATATTTTAAATCTCCGTCAAAATCAAGAGCTGTTTGTGCAATACTTACGTTTCCGTCCGCGCCCTGAACGCTGACCATAATCTTTGCCTCGCCGGAAAGCGTGGTAGAATCTGTTGCGGTAACGTCATCAAATCGTACCGTAATTTGTTTTGCTTCGTCCGCAAAGACGGGCATTGACGAAAATGCAATGCACAAAGCAACCGCTGCGCTTGAAATCTTCGCCGTCCATGTGTGTTTCATAGGTTGTACCTCCTGTATGTTATGTAATTGTAAAATATATATATAATATATTTTCAAGATTTATTGTGCCGTACTTTCATTATGTCGGGCAATGCAGGATATATAAACTCAGACCGCATTTGCAGCTTTCGTCTCCGGCAGCTTATATCCCTTTTGCCGCAATCCGGCGTTTTTTTACCCGGTATCATATTTTGAGCAGTTGTTTTATTCACCCATAAAAAAATGTGCCTGTAACATAATCAGAATTATGTTGCAGACACATTCGTTTTTTTCATAATAAAATTACAAATATATGCCGCATAAAAGCAAATCTCACAATTTTTATAAATAAATGGGCATAGCAAAGCAGACCAACGCCAAAATTAAAATAGCATTGGTCTATACGCTATGTCCTTTTTAGTGCATAATGATGAAATTTTGTAAATATATGGGTAAAATGTTGACAAAAGCTATTTCCAATGCTATAATATACGCGTATATTATATGTACCAGTAAAAAATTCACCACATAATTCTGATTATGTGGTTTTTTAACACCTCAGCAAATCCAGCTTTTGCAGCTGCTTTATATGCTCTGTTCCGCTTTCCATTGTATAAATACGAGTGGTTTCGACAGATGAATGACCGAGAATGTCCGCAAGCCTTACAATGTCCTTTTGCAGAGAATAAAATGTCCGTGCAAACAAATGTCTGAAATTGTGCGGAAACACCTTGTCTTTTGATACACCGGCACTTTCGCATAAATCTTTCATCATTTTCCATATTGCACAGCGGTCGAGAGGTTTGCCGCTTCTTGTGATAAATACCGAACCGTTTTTTATGTTTCGGGATTTGATATACCCCTTTAACATTTTACATAACTTTTTCGGTAAGAATATCTGTCTTATCTTTCCTTTGCAGTTTATAACTGCCTGCCCGGCTTTTACGGCTTCGCAGGTGACATATTTTATTTCCGATACTCTGAGTCCCGTGCTTGCTATCGTTTGCATTAAATAATATAACCGTTCATTTTTCCTATCCTTTGCCGCCGCAAGCAGCCGTTCGTATTCTTCCTTAGTCAATTCTTTTGATTTATCTGCAAATATACGTCTTTGAATTTTTAATGTTTTCACTTTCAAATCATACCAACCCATAAATACAAAAAATGCATTTACGGAAGACAGTATCGAATTTACGCTTTTAACCGCGTATTTGCCGCATAACTCTTTTTTGTATTCGATAACGACCGATTTATCAATGCTTCTGCCTTGTAACCACTCCCCAAAAAAACGAATATCACGCATATATTTTTCTATGGTGTTATCGCTCCTCTCTTCCTCATACATATATAGTTTAAAATCTTTTATAATATTATTTGTAATAACTCTTTCATTCATTTCAGTCACAACCTCGTATAATATATTTGTGATTATTTTTCAAGAAAATCACATAAAAAACTTGTTATCTCATAAGCCATATGAGATA
>CAKSFY010000157.1 GCA_934454035.1 uncultured Clostridia bacterium
GGAACATATGCAACGGTCAGGGAATGATTTCTGCGTTCTGCAACCTTTAAGTCGGCATACAGCACCGCCGAATAGAGCGTCGAGCTGACCTGGCAGATTCCTCCGCCCACTCCCTCCGAGGATTTTCCGTTTTCAAATATAGGTGCAACCTTATAACCGTTTTCCAAAGTGGTATCGCCGATTGTTTCGTTGTACGAAAATGTTTCGCCCGGCTTAAGCACCTTGCCGTTTATCCTGCTTGCGGCAAGCGCTACATTTGACGCTCTGTTAACCGCCGAGGTCGAATAAGTTGTGGAATAGCTTGCAAGCGTTGTATTAAAAAGCTTTGCTCTTAATGTCTCCGCCGTGACTCCGGGAGCGACTGTTGTTATATTTACCGTCGCCGGTTTATCCTCATTCAAAAGTTCCGCCGCCTTTGAAAGCTCCGCTTTATCAACATCTACCCCGACTGTCTGTTCTTTTATCGATATTTCATTTCCGTTATATTCATACTCCGCATCCGCCGGCTCGGAATGCACAATTTCGTAAAGTTCATCAGCCGTAACTGCCTTCTTTGCCGCCTTTTCAAGTGTAACATTTATATTGTCGAATATGCCCTGTTCCACACTTTTTAAAACTTCTTCTCTTGCTTTCTCTGTATTCGGGTCCTGCCCCGTTTCTCTCGGATAAATCACCGCCGAGTCACCGTTCGTCTCAACACGGTAATCGGTAAATTCACCGTTAAAAGCAGTACCGAAAGAATAAAGAATTTCATCAAGACTTTCAACGTCCGCATCCGGCACAAGTCCTACATCTTCTTTTTTGAATAACAGTCTGAAAAAATCAGCCGAATTTTTAAAAATATTTTTTGATTTACCTACGGTAAATGCTTTTTGTGCGGTTTTTTCGGTATCTGCAACAAGCAAAATATCCTCCGCTCCGAATTGCGTCTTATGCCCTTGCGAGGTTATTCCGATTGTTTTTCCCATATATGCGTCGCCGCTTATAGCCTTTTCAGCCTCTTCAACCGTCATGCCGCCGAGCGGAGTACCGCCGGCACATACATTTTTTGCAATTGTGTGCTTCGGCATAAAGAGTCCTGCCGCGATAAAGCATAAAAACAATGCCGCAGCCGCCGAACCGGATATTATAAACGGCTTTTTACTCCTGTTTTTTTCCCTTTTCAATGATGTTCACCCTTTATTTGATAATATTACTTATTAAAAAATTTAAAATATTCGCTTATATATTCGGAGTATACCTCCATAAATGCGTAGAATTCTTTATTTGATAAAAGAATTTTAAATGCCTTGTATACTGCCTTTACAAAATCAGCGTCAAAATCTTCAATTTCTATACTGTCATCGGAAAGCGGACAAACCGCTTTTGCTCTCGGGTCTATGATAACTCTGAGCTTTCCGTCTTCAAGATAAGGAGTCAGCGGAAAAATTCTGCATGCAAGCGGTCTTTGATAACGGTCGCATTTTCCGTTGCAGAATAAAATCGGAATACGCTTTTTTTCTCCGCCGAATTCATACTGAAATTCCGATGTCTCAATCCTTTCCCAATCCGGCCTCAGCAAATCAAATACTTTTTTTTCACCCGGGAAAAGATACATTCCGCTTGTATCCCCCTTGCAGCATGCTTTGCGGCAAAGCCTACCGCAGTCAAATTTTGTCGGTGTAAGACTGTCAAAAAGTCTGTATAACTGTAAATATACATATGCGGCATTCATCGCATTTATCCTCCCAAAATCCTGTCTTTTACGGGCATATAATCCCATATTACATATTGTACCACAAATTACGTCGAAAAACAAGTGAAATCCGCCAATAAAATATATTTTTAATAAAAATAAATATTTTTTTAAAAAAAGGCTTGATTTTTCTTCCTGATTGTGTTAAAATATATTGGTATTATGATTAAACTATTTGGAGGTGGAAACAAATGCCTAACATTAAATCGGCTAAAAAGCGTGTTAAGGTTATCGAAAAAAAGACTTTGATAAACCAAATGCACAAAACAGAGCTTAAAACAGCTATTAAAAAGTTTGAGGCTGCTGTTGAAACAAAAGATGCTGAAAATGCAAAAACTTCTTTCAACTACGCAGTTAAAAAGCTCGACCAGGGCGTAAGCCAGGGAATCATTCACAAGAACACAGCTGCAAGAAAGAAATCTCAGCTGGCAATAAAGCTTGCAAAGCTTAATGCGTAGAACGCATTGAAAAAGCGGTGTTAAATACACCGCTTTTTTTGTTGAATATTAACTTCCTTTTTTCTTTATATTTTCCTCTACCATCATATCCTTGACCTTCATAAGCCTTGTGGTTGTGCTTCGTTCATTTTCGTCAAGTTTCATTTTGATATATCGGATTGTATCTTCATACTGCGGAATCATTACATGTTCAAGAGCATTTACTCTGCGCCGCGTTTTCTCTATTTCGCTTGCCATCAGCATGCAGGATTTTTCCGTTTCGGCAAGCCGAAGCATTTTCGGCAGCAATCTTGAAAGAGACAAAATTGCATCATCCATATCCGCCGGAGTATCGGCATATCCGTAAGAGAAAATATCGTCCGGGTTTTCAGTTTTGTATTCGATTTTATATTCGGGAATAACTACGCTCATAATATTTTTGCCGCTGATTTCAAGAGACATCTCCTGCTTCGGCAAAAGCAACGCGGTATCCAGTATTTCTTTCGGAACAAGGCAGGAAGCAAGCGCCATTTTTTTATTTGCCGCTTCAAGTTCTGCCTCGGTTTCCTGCCTTAGCTGCTTGTTTTCCTTTACCAGTTCCAAAAAGCGGCGCATAAGCTCGTCCCTTTTATCTTTCAAAAGCTTGTGTCCGCGCCTTGCGGTAGTGAGCTTTCGTTTCAGATTGGTAAGCTCCATTCTTGTCGGATTGACATTCATAACTGCCATAAATATCTCTCCTTTATTCCCCGTAATATTTATCCAAAAATTCGTCGTTTATTCTCTTTAATTCGCTTCTGGGCAAAATCCTCAAAAGCTTCCACCCTATATCAAGAGTTTCTTCAATACTTCTGTCCGAATCATATCCCTGAGACACATATTCGTTTTCAAACTCCTCGGCAAATTTTGCATAAAGCTTGTCAATATCCGTAAGGGCAGCCTCTCCGAGTATTACCATCAGCTCTTTGGCATCTTTTCCTCTTGCATACGCCGCAAAAAGCTGATTCATTGTGCCGCTGTGATCTGCTCTGGTTCTTCCCTCGCCTATGCCTTTATCCTTAAGTCTTGACAAAGACGGCAGCACATCTATGGGCGGAGTTACCCCTTTTCTGTACAAATCTCTTGAAAGAATTATCTGCCCCTCGGTAATATATCCAGTCAAATCGGGAATCGGATGTGTTTTATCATCCTCCGGCATTGTCAGAATGGGAATCATGGTAATTGAACCGTCCTTGCCCTGCTGTCTGCCTGCACGTTCATATATTGATGCCAAATCCGTATACATATATCCCGGATAGCCGCGGCGGCCCGGGACTTCTTTTCTTGCGGCAGAAATTTCACGCAATGCGTCGGCATAATTTGTTATGTCGGTAAGTATAACCAGCACATGCATATTTTTCTCAAATGCAAGATACTCCGCTGCGGTGAGCGCCATTTTTGGGGTTGCGATTCTTTCGACCGCAGGATCGTTTGCAAGATTTACAAAAAGGACGGTTCTGTCTATCGCACCCGTTTCGCGGAACGAATCGATAAAATATTCCGATTCCTCAAATGTAATTCCCATAGCAGCAAAAACAACCGCAAAATTCTCATCCTTGCCGCGTACCTTTGCCTGTCTTGCAATTTGCGCCGCAAGCTGAGCATGAGGAAGTCCGCTTGCCGAAAAAATCGGCAGTTTCTGCCCCCTTACAAGCGTATTAAGTCCGTCAATGGCGGAAATACCTGTCTGAATAAATTCCTGAGGATATTTTC
>CAKSFY010000158.1 GCA_934454035.1 uncultured Clostridia bacterium
TGCGACTGTCGGAAAGATTATATTCAACCAGAATATTCCGCAGGATTTGGGATTTGTTGACAGAAGCGATCCGGCGAAAATGTTCGATCTCGAAATCGGATTTGATACAACAGTCGGCAAAAAGCAGCTCGGTGATATTATAGGCAGATGTATAAGAAGTCACGGTACGACAGAAACGGCAGAGATACTTGACCTTATTAAGGCTACCGGTTACAAATACTCAACAAGAGGCGCAATTACAGTTGCGGTTTCGGATATAGAGGTTCCGGAGAAGAAAGCGGAAATTCTGTCGGATGCAGAAGCAGAGATAGAAAAAATCACGAAGAAGTTCAGACGAGGACTTTTAAATGATGAAGAACGCTACAATCAGGTTATTAAGACATGGGCAGCCGCTTCGGAAAAGGTAACGCAGGCAATGATGGATAACCTCGGCAAGTTCAATCCGATATTCATGATGGCGGATTCCGGTGCCCGTGGTAGTGTTAACCAGATCAGACAGCTTGCCGCTATGCGTGGACTTATGGCAGATACGCAGGGACGTACAGTCGAGATTCCTATCCGTGCAAACTTCCGTGAGGGACTTAACGTTTTGGAATACTTTATCTCGTCGCACGGTGCAAGAAAAGGTCTTACCGATACAGCGCTCAGAACTGCCGATTCGGGTTATTTGACAAGACGTCTTGTCGATGTATCGCAGGATGTTATTGTGCGCGAAAATGACTGCGGCACTGAGGAAGGTGTTTGGGTTTCTGCAATTATGGACGGCAATGAAGTTATCGAGCCTTTGAAGGACAGAATTATTGACCGTGTTGCAAGAGAAGATGTAATTCATCCCGAAACCGGTGAGGTTTTGGCAAAAGCTAATGAAATAATTACCCGTGAAGCTGCGGAAAAAATTATTGCTGCAGGTATTGAAAAGGTTTATATAAGAAGTATACTTACCTGTCAGACAAAGACGGGCGTATGCGCTAAATGCTACGGAACAAACCTTGCTACGGGCGATATAGTAAATGTCGGCGAAGCAGTCGGAATTATCGCCGCACAGTCAATCGGTGAGCCGGGTACACAGCTGACAATGCGTACATTCCATGCCGGCGGTGTTGCATCGGGAAGCGATATTACACAGGGTCTTCCGCGTATTGAGGAGCTTTTTGAGGCAAGAAGACCTAAGGGTCTTGCAATTATTTCCGAAATCGGCGGTACAGTCAGCGTAACAGAGCAGAAGCGCAGACGTGAAATCACTGTAACCAATGATGAAATCGGCGAAGCTAAAACGTATATGATTCCTTACGGTTCGAGTATTAAGGTTGCCGACGGAGATGTAATTGAAAAGGGTGACCCGCTGACTGCAGGTTCAATTAACCCGAATGATATTTTGAGAATAAAAGGACCGCGTGACGTTCAGGACTATATCACACGAGAGGTTCAGAGAACTTATCGTATGCAGGGTGTTGACATTAATGATAAGCACGTTGAGGTTATCACAAGACAGATGCTCAGAAAGGTTCGTATTGAAGATTCCGGAGATACAAATCTTTTGATTGGCTCTTTGGTTGATTTCTTTGAACTTAAGGAAGCAAACGAAAAAGCTGCCGAAAACGGCGGAGCGCTTGCTACGGCATCGCCGGTGCTGCTTGGTATTACAAAAGCATCTCTTGCTACAGATTCATTCCTGTCGGCAGCATCCTTCCAGGAAACAACAAAGGTTCTTACAGAAGCTGCAATTAAGGGTAAGGTTGATCCGCTGGTAGGTCTTAAAGAAAATGTTATTATCGGTAAGCTTATGCCTGCCGGAACCGGTATGCCGCTTTACAGAGATGTCGGCATTACGATAGACGGCCAGGAAGTGGACGAATCGGAAATATGATTTTGTTATCCGTGAAATTGTGATTTTTTCACAATTTCACGGATAAAATGAAAAAAAACTTGATTTTTGCTAGTAAATGGTATAAAATATAGTTTATAGTATTTTATTTGATGAAAGGGAGTAAATCATTATGAAAAAATTAATGGCATTAATTTTGGCAGGAGTAATGTGTGCAGGACTTTCTGCTTGCGGAGAAAAAAAGGAAGCATCCGGCGGTAAGGTAACACTTGCAGCAAAAACAAGCACAATGAGTGCTGAGCTTACAGAAAAATATGCAAAGCAGTATGGCTTTGATGTAGTATACTACGAGGATTCGCCTACGATGTATCAAGCGGTTATGAACGGTACAAATGCAGCTTGTTTTGAGGATCGTTCAGTAATCGGCTGGGCAATCAAAGAAGAAGGTCTTAAATTAAAGACAGTAGGTGATATTGAAAATCCTGCTCAGTACGGTTTTGCAGTAAAGAAAGGTTCAAACGAGGATCTTTTAAAGATGTTTAATGCAGGTCTTGCAAACATTAAGGCTAACGGCGAGTACGATAAGATTTTGGAAAAATATGGCTACAGCGAAAAGAAATATGCTGACGAATCGGCTCAAAAGGTTGACAGCGGCGTAACTCCTTCAAAGAAGTACATAATTTATTCTGATAATGCATTTGCTCCGTTTGAATATCTCGATACAGCAACCAATGAATACACCGGTGTTGATATGGATATTCTTGCAGCAATTGCAAAGGATCAGGGCTTTGAATATGAAGTTAAAAACGAAGGCTTTGACGCGTCTATGGGTGCGGTTCAGTCCGGACAGGCAGACGCTATGATTGCCGGTATGACAATTACGGACGAAAGAAAACAAACATTTGATTTCTCGGACGGATATTTCGAGGACGGTCAGATAATGGTTGTTGCAGCAGACAGCACTGTTGAAGGCATTGCTGATTTGGCAAAAGAGGGTTAAGATTAATTCAGCATATCACTTCTGTTTCGGAGTGATATGCTGAAAATATTTTTATATTTGAGAGTGTACTATGGATTTTATAAGAACATTTAATGAAGCAACCCCGCTTTTGCTGCAGGGTATAAAACTTACGGTATTAATATCATTGTTATCCCTCGTAATCGGAATGTTTATCGGTTTTTTTGCGTGCATTATGGGCATGTCAAAAAATCCTGTCTTAAAAGCAATTTCGGCCGTCTATGTATGGATTATAAGAGGAACACCGATGCTTGTTCAGGCGTTTATTATCTATTTCGGTATGCCGCAGGTTATACAGAAGCTGTTTTCGCCCGATTTCAGAATTGAAGCTTTTACGGCAGGAGTAATAACCTTGAGTCTTAATGCCGGTGCATACCTTTCGGAGATTTTCCGAAGCGGTATAAATGCTGTCCCGAAAGGGCAGACAGAGGCGGCAAGAAGTCTTGGAATGGGCAAAACAAAAACTATGATAAAGGTTGTTTTGCCGCAGGCAGTTAAAATTGCAATCCCGTCTATGGTGAATCAGTTTATTATAACCGTAAAGGATACGTCGATTTTATCGGTAATAGGACTTGCCGATGTGGTTAATAAGGCTAAGGTATATGTTGGTAAATCATATCAGTTTTTTGCCGCGTATATTATGGTTGCCGTTTATTATCTTATCGTCATTTCAATCTTGATGGTAATATCAAAGCATTTGGAGAAGAAATTGAATTATGAACGTAAAAGTAGAAGTTAAAAATTTAAAGAAAAGCTTTCATAAGCTTGAAGTGCTCAAAGGTATTGACATAACGGTCAATGAGGGAGAGGTTGTTTGCGTAATAGGTCCGTCGGGAAGCGGAAAATCCACATTTTTAAGATGTCTTAATCTTCTGGAAACACCGACAAGCGGAACGGTTATTGTAGACGGCAGGGATATAACCGACAAAAAAAATGATATAAATAAGGTCAGAGAAAATATCGGCATGGTATTTCAGAACTTTAATCTGTTTCCGCATCTCACGGTTTTGGATAATATTATGC
>CAKSFY010000159.1 GCA_934454035.1 uncultured Clostridia bacterium
CCGCTCAGAAAGCTTATCCACGCCCAAGGCCAAAGTGCCGCACCGCTTCCGAAAAACGGCAGTGCGTCAAGTACCGCGATTCCGATAGCGATAAGCAGTGCATAATCCTTTTGAAGGATTGTCAGTCCTATCATTAATATAACAAACACAATCGACATAATTATGCATTGCGCTCTGACATAACCGCCCATATATCTTTTTAGCTCTGCTCTTATGCATGCGATTCGTTCCAAAAGCTTATCCGGCACAATTTCATGTATTTTATCCGAAACAACTTTTGCGTCCGCTACCATGAAATAGAGTGACAGGAAAAATACAATCAGTCCGATAAATATTCCCGGAAGCGATTTTGCGACATTTCCTGCTCTCTCCATAAAGGGTGTTTTTCCGAAAAACTCTGTAACCGCCGATGAAAGCTGCTTTCCGAAATCGTCAAACATATTCTGTACACCTTCCGGCATTATCAGATATAATTTAGAATACTTATCGGAAAAGCTTTCCCAAAGCTGCACAGCATCATTATATATTTTAGGATATTGACTGTAAAGGCTTCTTATCTCCGCAACAATCTTCCATATTACGGCTGTCAGTATGCCGCCTACAATACCTACTGTCAGTATTATTACCAAAATTGCGGAAATTCCTCTCGGCAGTTTGAATCTTTTTTGCAGCTTGTCCGCCAAGGGATTAATTGCAAGTGAAAATAAATACCCGAGTATAAAAGGAAGAAATATACTCACTGCCCAACCGATAAGAGACAATGCATACGGAAGAGCAACATATACCCCGACCGCAAGCAATACAAAAATAAGTACAAGTCCGGCAATTCGCCATCCGTTAGTTTTAAACTTCAATTCCAATCATCTCCCTGCTATTTTTGAAGGAAGTGTCTCATCAGCTCATGCCCCAAATCAATGTGATTCCCTGTGTTTGCGGCATTCTTTTCGGTATATGTAATTCCCGTGTTTTTTTCGTCGGAAGAATCGTATATTATATAGGGAATAGGGTCGCTTACATGAGTTTTAAGCTTAACCGGTGTCGGATGATCCGGCAGAATCAGCATTCTGTAGTCGGTACCTTTTAAATTTTCTCTCAAAAAACCTATTATTTTTTTGTCAATCATTTCGACTGCGTATTTTTTGTTATCCGCATTTCCTTGATGACCGCACTCATCAGGACCCTCAAGATGAATATATACAAAATCACTGCCGTCCGATAACGCTTTTAGCGCTGCATTCGCTTTGCCTTCGTAATTTGTATCGTAATTTCCGTTTGCTCCCTCAACATCTATGGAATCCATACCGGCACAAACGGCTATTCCTTTTATAAGATCAACCGCCGAAATCACACTGCCTTTAAGTCCGTAAAGCTTTTCAAAACTGTCCAGCTGCGGCTTTGTTCCTTCGCCCCATATCCAAACTGATGTCGCCGGATTTTTGCCTTGACTGATTCTTTTTTTGTTTATAGGATGCTGTTTTAATATTTTTTCGCTTTTTTCCATTAACTCCAGAAGTTTGTCCGCACCATCACCCTTCGGCAAATAATCCGTTATTTTTTTATCAGAAATATCATGCGGCGGAGTCAGCTCAACATTTGTTGAACCTCCTTCCCAAACAAGCAAATGTCTGTAGCTTACACCCGGATAAAAATGTATTAAATCCGTATGAAGCTCTTTTTCTACAGTATTTATAAGCTCTTTTGCTTCCTCAGTCGTGATCTCCCCTGCCGAATAATCTACCATAGTCTTATCTGCATATTTTTCTTCATCCGACAAAGTAACAAGGTTTGCTCTGAAAGTAATATCATTGTTTTTTAGCTTAACTCCTATGCTTGCTGCTTCGAGCGGAGAGCGTCCGCTGTAATATTTTCTGGTGTCATAACCCATAACCGAAAGATTTGCAACATCACTGCCCGGCTTCATTCCGTCCAAAACGGTTCTGACCGTTCCGACCTCACCGTGAGCTGCCATATAGTCCATATTCGGCTTGTCCGCTGCCTCCAAAATTGTTTTACCTCCGAATTTATCAATCGGATAATCCGCCATTCCATCACCTAAAACAACTATATATTTCATTTTCTGTCTCCTTTCAGCTTAAACAAAACCGCAAGGCTTCCGGGTCCGGTATGCGTCCCGACAATCGGTCCGAATTCAGAATACATATTTATTTTTATGTCCCCGTATTCCTCTTTAAGTGCTTCTATCATACTTTGTCCCATATTCTTATCCGAATCTATTATTATAAACTCATGATTGTTGTCATCAAAATCGGGATTGTCATTTATCAAGCCGACTATCTTCTTATATAGCTTTTTACTCCCTCTGATTTTATCCAAAGGCTCTATAAGTCCGTCTCTGATAGTCAGCACCGGCTTAATATCAAGCAAATTACCGACAATTGCCGCAGTTTTTGTAATTCTGCCGCCCTTCTGAAGATATTTTAAATCTGCAACAACAATATAAACTTCCCATGTTTTCATAAATTCAAAAAACTCTTTTATAAGCTTATCTGCCGATAAACCTTTTTCTTTCAGCTTTGCTATATGAACTACGGCAGAAGCAATATAGACCGAATAAGTCATTGAATCAACAATTCGTATATCGGCATTCGGATTTTCTTCTTTTATCTCATCGGCTACCATTTTTGCAGTATGATTCTGTCCGCTCCCTTTTGACGAAATTGTAAAATAAATAACAGTGTCATGTTTTCTGCTTTCTTCCAACAGCTGGTCATACATATCGGCATAAGGAGTCTGAGAAGTGGTGGGCATTTCCGATTCCATTTTTTTGTAGAACTCTTCATTGGTAATATCTACTCCGGATACATATGACGTATCGCCGAATATTGTCAGAAAACGAACCACTCCGATATCGTATTTTTTTATAAGCTCCTCCGGCATGTCCGCAGATGTGTCAACCATAATTTTTATATCGCTCATTTTACTCATTTCCTTTCTACCAATCGTATTTTGTCAGCTTTCCTTCCGCCAAAAGCTTTTCAAATCCGTTCTGCCTCAGCGCTTCATAAATCACTATAGCGACAGAGTTTGAAAGATTCAGACTTCTTGCTTCGTTTATCATAGGGATTCTTATCGAATTTTCCTTATTATTATGTAAAAGTTCCTCCGGCAAGCCTTTTGTTTCCTTTCCGAACAAAATATAATCTTCGTCCCGAAATTCCGCATCCGAATATTTATTCAGAGCTTTTGTAGTGGAATAAAAATACCTTCCGCCCTTTGTTTTTTCAAAAAAATCATCTAGATTTTCGTAATATTGTATTCCGAGCAAATGCCAGTAATCAAGCCCTGCCCTTTTAAGTTTTTTATCATCTATTTCAAATCCCATAGGCTTAATAATATGCAGCTTTGAACCCGTTGCAGCACAAGTTCTTGCAATATTACCGGTGTTTTGCGGAATTTCCGGCTCAACCAACACTATATTAAACATTTTTTTCTCCGTTTCTAAAGCAAGTAAAACTATCCTATCTTATATATTATATCTTATTTTGATCAAAAGTACAAGAGCAAACGCAAAATTTTTATTATTTTTCTTATTTTTTCAATATTGACCAATTTATATCAGCCAAAAAACACATATTTCATAAAAAAAGCAAAAAATGTAAATAATATATTAATAAAACTCAAAATTAATTGACCATTTTTTTGAAAAGTGTTATAATAGGAATAATGCTCATAATTCAATTACAGCAGTTTTATCTCAAAAACTAAACTAAGAAAGGAATGGTATTATATGATAAAACGTTTGAGTAAATGCATACGTGAGTTCACGCTTCCCTCACTGCTTTCACC
>CAKSFY010000160.1 GCA_934454035.1 uncultured Clostridia bacterium
CTTGTTAAGCTGCTTGCACCGATTATTTCATTCACTGCAGACGAAATTTGGAAATATATGCCGCATTATGAATGTGACGATAAGAGAAGCGTTATGTTTGCAAGCATGCC
The DNA here is from genome assembly GCA_934454035.1 of uncultured Clostridia bacterium. Lineage (GTDB taxonomy): Bacteria > Bacillota > Clostridia > UBA1381 > UBA1381 > CAKSQL01. The sequence goes on from CAKSFY010000160.1 coordinate 111, forward strand.
GAAAGTTGATTCAAAGTATGAAAATACTGAACTTGAAGAAAAATGGAATAAAATAATTGATGTCAGAAATGATGTCAATAAGGCTTTGGAAATTGCAAGAAATGACAAGCTTATCGGAAAACCGCTTGATGCAGAGGTCGAAGTTTTTGCAAAAGGCGATTTGTATACACTTCTTAAAGGCATTGAGAACGAGCTTGCGGAAATATTTATTACCTCAAAGGCAACGGTTTCGGAGGAAAGTGCCGACGGTGCTTATGAGGGTGAATTTGTCAAGGTAAAGGTTGAGGCAAGCAAGTATGAAAAATGCGGACGCTGCTGGGTTCATTCCGAGACAGTAGGAACAATTGACGGATTTGACGGAATCTGTGCAGACTGTGTAAGAAAATTAACTGAATAAATTGTTTTAAGTTGCAAGTACAGAGCGTAAAACGGAGCATAAATTTATGCTTCCTTTTACGCTCCTTGCATATAGGAGGAACTTTATATGAAGATAATGACTTTTAATATTCAGCATTGTGAGAATTACTTGACTCAAAAAATTGATTATAATGCGATGGCAGATGTAATAAAAAAATGCGGTGCTGAGATTGTGGGACTTAACGAAATACGGAGCAAAGGCAGTGACCCCGAATTCCAAGACCAGGCTGCTGCTTTGTCAGAATTGACAGGACTTAAAAGCTTTTATTTTGCTAAAGCGATTGACATCGGAGACAATAACCCTTACGGAAATGCGATTTTGTCAAAATTTAATATAAAGAGTGCAGAAACTATAATTATACCCGATCCGGAGCCGAAAACGGGAGATGATTATTACGAAACACGCTGCATTTTAAAAGTAAAATTTGATAATTCATTAACTGTAATGGTAGTTCATTTCGGCTTGAACAAAGACGAGCAGGAAAATGCGGTTGACGCAATTATGAAAAATCTTGAAGATGAGAAATGCATTCTGATGGGGGATTTTAATGCATTGCCAGATAATACGGTTTTAACACCTATACGTGAGAAAATGAAGGATGCTGCAGATTGTTTTGAAAGGGATTTATTCAGTTTTCCGTCAGATAACCCTAATATAAAAATAGACTACATTTTTGTAACGCCTGATATTGAGGTTACTGAAGCTGATATTCCGGAATTTGTTGTATCCGATCACAGACCGCATACAGCGACTGTTTTATTTTAAAAACTGACTCGATTGACATTTTTGCCAATCGGGTTATTTTTTTGAAAAAAGTGAAACCTTTTTGCTTTTTATCGGATATATAAGAGTGTAAAGACTAAAAGCTTTTAACTTTGCATAAGAAAGTTGGTTTAAAATGGTTGATGAGGAAAAGCTCCTGAAAAAACTTAAAAAAAGAGAGCAAAATGCGTTGGACGATGCAATTGAAATCTATACTCCGTATTTGGGTACGGTCCTTTATAATATGCTCGGTAACGGACTTCCGAAAGAAGACATTGAGGAAATAATTTCCGATGTGTTTGTGATGCTTTGGAAAAATGCGGAATACATAGATTTGTGCAGAGGTACACTGCGTTCTTATATTGCCGCTTCTGCAAAAAACTTTGCGCTTAAGCGTCTTAATAAGAAACGGGAATATACTTCTTTGGATGAAATTGAGCTTTCCGGTGAACAGGATTATACAGGGCAGGAAAATAATTTTGTCTGGACGGCGGTCATGAGTCTGGGTGAGCCGGATAATGAGGTATTTGTGAGATACTATAAATTCGGTGAAAAAATCAGGGATATTTCAAAGGTTATGGGCATTAATATTTCGACTGTTAAAACCAAGCTTTCGAGAGGTAAGCTTAAGCTTAAAAAAATATTATCAAATGCGGAGGAAATGCTATGAAAAACGATTTATTTGAAGAATTGAAGATTAATAAACAGGCGGATACTGCCTGCAATCCTCTTGATATAGATGTTCAAAGAATCAGGCAAAAAACATATAAAAAGCTTAATTCCGCATATATCGAAAGGAAGTCAAACATTATGAAATCAAAGAGAAAAATTTTTGCTGTCGCTGCCGCAGCTGCGGTAGCATTGGGAATAACAGCCTTTGCAGCAACGGGTGTAGTATCGCAATGGTTCAGTTCATCTTCTTCAATTCCCGATTATCACTCACTTCCTACTGCCGAACGGGTAGTAAAAGATATAGGGTATGAACCGATTTTGATTAATACATTTGAAAACGGTTACAGCTTTAAAAACGGAAGAATAGTAAGCAACAGTCTTGCTGATGAAAACGGAAATCCGACAGAAAAGTTTAAATCGGTATCATTTGACTATATTAAAGATGGGGACACGGTCTATTTTTCACAAGATAAATACAGTTCGGAGCGTAAACCCGAGGGAGATATAATATCAAATGTAAACGGAACGGATATTTATTATTTCTCCTATACTGACAAGTTTGTACCTGCTGATTATAAATTGACGGAAGAGGATAAAAAAGCAGAGGCAAGCGGTGAGCTTGTATTCAGCTATGGCTCTGATTCCGTAGAAATCAGCAAGATTCAAAGCGTCAGCTGGTCTGACGGTGAAATGCATTATCAGTTGATGCAAATTGACGGAAAACTTACGGCAAATGAGCTTGCAGCAATGGCAGAAGACGCAATTAAAGGATAATTATTTAGCAGCTGCCCCCGATTGACGTTTTGTCAATCGGGGCAGCTGTTTTTCAGTTTTTGTTAATCAAGTAATTATCTTCTTCAAATTGTGCGGCAATACAGGTCAGGGCGGCTACTTGTTTGTCGTTCAGCTTTGACACATCAATGAATTTATTTCTTTTAACACCTAAAAGGTATTCAATTGATACATTAAATTCGTAAGAAAGTTTTATCAGAACCGCTACAGACGGCAAACGTTCCTGATTTTCATATGCGGATATTATTGATTTGTTTACACCTATTTTGGCTGCAAGCTGTGTTTGAGTCAAATTTTTTTGTTTTCGTAGATTTTTTATATTTTCAGATAAGATTTCTTTCATTTTGGCACTCCTTTCCACTATTTGTTGATTATATTTTACATTATTTATATATACAAATGGCGGATATTTTAACTATTTATGTGGAAAAAAATAATATTATATTGTGAAAATGTAATAAAATATATACATATAGTGGAAAAAAGATTGAAAAAAAAGGATTAAAATGCTATAATAAAATAAAAAAGAGTGGTGATGGGAAGAAAAAAATACACAGTTAAAGAAATTTTAAATTGAAAGGAAATGGTATAAATGTTTAAAAAAATCAGTTTATTCACAGCAACAGCTATGATTATATCAGCTGTTGGTATAAATACATGTTCGGCTGCAATATTTGACGGCGGTGACGGAACGGAGAATAATCCGTATGTTATATCCACACAGGCACAGCTGGAAATAGTTGCCGACCTGCCGGAGCTTAATTATAAGCTTGCGAACGATATCAGTCTGACAGGCTCATGGACAACAATAGGTAGCCTGGGCAACAGTTTCAGCGGAACTTTGGACGGTAACGGACATAAAATATTAAATGCGTCAAGTACATTGTTTAAAACAAATGAGGGCACTATTAAAAACTTGACGGTTGAAAATGAAAAAAAGGTTAAAAACAGTATATTGGTAACAGATAATAAAGGCAGTATTGTCAATTGTCATGTAAGCGGTGAGATGTATCCGGGTTATAGAACG
>CAKSFY010000161.1 GCA_934454035.1 uncultured Clostridia bacterium
TGGGAGCAGACAAAATAGCTTGCTCCCCTAAAAAAATTGTGCTTTTTTGTGTCTACTTACTTGACTACAGTTCAATCATTTTTCCCAAACGCTCATTGAAATCCGGAACGCTTTCCTCTATCTTTTCATATAAGTTACTGAGCATTTCTTGTTTTTCTGCGCATAACCCATCGTGTTCAATTAACGTATCTTCAATGCATCTTGCCATTTCAACTCTCTCATCTGCTGAATATATTTGATTTTCCTGCATCAACCCCGAACGTTTTATGAAATCTTCTTTCGCGCTCATATAATCGCTCATGTAATAATGTCCGTGATCCAATGAATTGTGGCTGTAGCTCCATGTCGCAAAATTATACTCATCGGAACTTGTAATTGTGCCGGCAAGAACAACACCGTTATATTCGAGCAGTTTCTTGTAATCTCCGGTAAGACCGTCTGCCACAAGTTTCGGAGCATTCTTCATTGCATTTACAAATTCTCTTACCCGCTCTGCTGTTTTACAGATTATATTATGAAGCTCATTTCGCTTTTCATCGGGAGCCGCATTTACCGGATATGACACTCCTCCCGACTGACGGATATGCTGCATCAATTCGCCGTCGGCAAATACATTAACCCTGTCATCTTTGAACTCGTAAATAACTCCCTCTTTTTCCGGCAATCTCTTTACAATTTCTTTTAACAACAAATTTCTCTTATCCATTTCGGATACCTCCTAAATATTTTAAATTTTGATATAAAAAAAGAGGATAATCTCTTTTACAGAAACTATCCTCGTATATCTATTTTTCTTTAATTGTTACCTGTTCAAATCCTATCCGAATTAAAACATATCTATATTGTTCAATAGTACCTTATCCCCCGTTCAACTCCGGTTTATTTACGGAACTATCTATATTGTTCATCACAACTTTCGATACGAAATTTTTTCAAATTTAGTACTTCAAAACCCTCTTTTTGGGGGTATCGCCCGTTCAAGTCCTGTCCGAAAACAGGGGATATCTACACAAATCCTTTTGAAATAAGAAATCTCAAAAGCCCGCAAAGGCGCAAAAAAACTGAACAATTTAGAAGATATCTAAATCGTTCAGTCTGTCTGGAAGTACTGAACCTTTTAGATATATGCGCCGGAGGTGCACTCGCAAAAGGTTGGTAATGAGCCAAAGGCGTTATGAGGGCGCTTGCAACCGAATAGCCGACGCGAATGTGACCTTTTGCGACGAAGGAGGAGCAAAAGGAATCGGGCGGATGTTTTTCTGCACAGAAAAACGGAGCAAAGCAAACTTTGCTCCGACGTGTGGTTTTCGCGTTCATTATAGATGCAGACACTTTTTTATTTATTCTATGCTAATTATCCATTGTCCTGTTTTTCTTGAGCCCTCTCGATCAAGTACACCAATTTCTTTAAGAGCATCAATATCTCTTTTTATTGTTCTCGAATTAACACCTATATTTTTTGCTATGTCCTCCATTAATACATTTTTGGTATCTGCAATGATTGTAACAATTTGTATCGCACACTCGATTTTCTTCTGAGCATAGTCCATAGACAATAATCTATCTCTAATGATTTTTTTCAATTTTATTAGGACATTATCTTCTTTTGTTCCCAGTCCATACTTTTTGAGGAGTTTAAGATATTTCTCACCGGGCTTGCACAACACCATAATTCCTCTTTCCGATATTTCATATTCGGGAAGCGGTGTATTGTTTGCTTCGCATTTCTCTTTTATCTTATCAAAGCCCCTGCCCCAACTTTCAATCATACCTACCTTGAAAAGAACATCTGCAACTTTCGGATTATATGGGATTGAAGAATGTTTCTCATATATATTGTCTGCCGAAAGCATTTCCGGGAACTTGCCGTCATTCCAAATATAGATTTTGTCATCATAAACACTTATCTGAATCGGAACTCCCTTGCTGTAATCCTTATGATTAACGGCATTTAATAAAATTTCTCTGCAAGCCTCTTTCGGCAACATATATGTTTCCGTTCTCTGTATGCCATCGTAGTCAATCAATGCTTTAAGATATTTCGTATAAAGCAGTTCAACTGCAGAGTCGATCTGTTTAATAAGTGAGCCGTGAATTTCGTCCTGATATATCTATTCGGAATCAGACGAACCAAAGTAGCCTATCTTAATGTACGCGCCCTGTATCCATATTTCCGGATTTTCCGCAAATAACAGTACTGCCGCTTTTTTAAGATATTTACCGTCAGTCAGTCCGAGATTTTGAAACAATATTTCATCCGACACTTAAAGTGCTTTGCTGTCAAGCCTATGACTTTCCAAAGCCTTTTTCTTGAATAATTGAATTGCGGTTTGATCAAGATTTTCAATTTTTTCTCCCGGAACCAGAACACCATCTCATGTAACACCTTGTTTTTTCAGCATAAATTCGTCAAGAGCAAGACCTGCAAAATGTTGATTAGTGCTGCCTGAGCGGTAATAATACTTGCCGTTGCCGCTTACGGGAAATGTATATGGATTGACTTTGATTTTTATATATTCCCCTTTTTCGCTTTCTTCAAGATTTATATCTGCAACAATTCCCATTGCATTTTTTATTTTGTTTGGTATATCTTCAAGCAGTTTCTTGGAATTTTTCAGCCCGCTTATATTTCCGGAATCATCAATACCGATGTAGATAGTTCCTCCCTGTGCATTTGCGAATCCACAAATCCAATTCAGGTATTCATCTTTCCAAACTTCTTTCCATTCCACATTATGTTTTTCAGACATCGGTATCACCTCCGCTAAAAATCTTTTTTTATGTTATACCACAAACTTTCAAAAAAATCAATTCACTGTATATACTATTTTTTAGGGAATAGTAAAGAAGGAACAGGTAATAAGTCCTTGTACCCCTGCCATTAAAAAAGGTCTTTGAACTGTGGAAAAAGCCGTGGTTTGAGGGCTTTTTGCTTTATTTATGACTTTGCTATTTTTGTTTATTTTTTTATATTTTTATACGGTTTCTGTAGTCAAACTGTAGTCAAAAAAACAAGTGCATATGATACAAAAAAAGGGGCGGCATATACCGCCCCAAATTTAATTATACAGTCCTGCTCGGTCGTTTATAACGAGCTGCTTTAAATCACTGTCGGTCAAATGCAGACCGTTTTCATCGCCCTTTATGATTCCTTTATCGACAAGCTTTTGCACGGTCGGTCTTGCCCATTCAGGCATATTCTCGTCAATATAGTTATAAATCATTGGATTTTCAAGTTTTGTAATCCTGTCCGCCAATCGGTCAATGGTATGTGTTAAGCTTTCCACCACTTCGACAAGCGCATTAAATTTGATTTTTTCCTGTTCGGTCATTTTGTTATCCTCCTTTGGTTCTGTCCAATTCCTGTCAACCTCAAAATGGGGTGTGTCGGCTTGTTTCCATGTGCCGCCCCATGTGATATCAAGTTCCTTTGCAATCTGTCCGCACGCCTTGAAAAATTGGCTGTCTGAGTATTCCTGCCCTTTTACGTCCTTGCATATATCCCATGCCCTGCGGCTTGTGTGGCGGCTGTTTTTCGTCCACGTGACAACATTTCCGCTCCTTGTTCTTCCTTGCGCGTAAAGGTAATTTTGCCGTTCCCGGCTGCGGTATGTTTCTGTTATGCGAACTTTTAAACCGTTTTCCTCGCATTTTTTGAGGAAAAGCCTGCATGCTTTTTGTGCGTTTGGAGTAAGCTCGGATATATCGCGGCATGCGGTTGTGATGTTACTCATCGCTAT
>CAKSFY010000162.1 GCA_934454035.1 uncultured Clostridia bacterium
CTTCATCGTCCATGCTCTGCACACCGAGTTCGACGGTTGTAACTCCATACTTTAAAAGTCTTGATATTACTTCTTTATCAATATAATCAGGCCTTGTCGAAGCCCTTATCCCTACAATTCCGTGTCTGCCTGTATACTCATGTGCAGCGCTCAAAAGTCTCTCCTGCAAATCCGGCCTTATGCCTGTAAAGCTGCCGCCGAAAAAAGCGATTTCCGTTTCGCAATCTTCCTCCGGCAAAAATTTCAGATGTTCTTCAATTATTGTCCTGACCGTATTTTCGTCCACATCACTGTCTGCACCCGTGATTTTTTTCTGGTTGCAGAACACGCAGTCAAACGGGCATCCCAAATGCGGCACAAAAATAGGAATATTGTAATATTTCATAACCAAAAAAACCTTTCGCCGAGCAAAACTAGTTTAATTTTTCAAGCGCTTTTTTTGCGGCATTCTGTTCTGCATCCTTTTTACTGCTTCCGTCTGCCGTTGTTATACGCTTATTATTGATACAAAGCTCAACGGTAAAATCCTTATGATGGTCGGGACCGGATTCCGAAATAACTTTATAAGTAACCGCTCCCCCGGATTTTTGAATTTCCTCCTGGAGCATTGTCTTGTAATCATGATACGTTTTGCCGGTAACCGCAAGCTTTAAATCCTCGCTCATAAGCTCCAAAAGCCACTTACGCGCATCCTCCATACCGCTGTCAAGATAAATTGCCGCCAGCACCGCTTCAAATGCGTCCGACAAAATGGACGCTCTTTGTCTGCCGCCGGTAAGCTCCTCACCTTTTCCGAGCTTGATTTTATTTCCCAAACCTATTTCACCTGCAAGCTTTGCAAGCGACTGCTCACAAACAAGTGAAGCACGGATTTTCGAGAGTTTGCCCTCATTGTCATGCGGCATATGTGAAAACAAATAATCACTGACTATTATGCTGAGTACCGCGTCGCCCAAAAACTCCATGCGTTCGTTGCAAACACAATGTCTTTCATTGCCGTAGGAGCTGTGAGTGAGCGCCGTCTGTAAAAATTTTTCGTTTTTAAAATTGTATCCAAAGCTTTCCATAAATTTTCTCTTTTCGCTAAGGCGATGTAAATAAATTACATCGCCGTTTTATACCGGAAATAAAAATAACACACGGATATGCCAAAACAAAGTAAGCAGTGTTATACCGTTACTTTGTCCGACTTTTGGTGCATTTTTCATTTTCGTTTTTTTAAATCCGACTTATGCATGTTCCTTTATATATTCAACCGCATCGCCGACTGTATCGATTTTTTCTGCGTCCTCGTCCGGGATTTCAATATCAAATTCGGTTTCCAAACCCATAATTAATTCGACAATATCCAAAGAATCCGCACCCAAATCATCAACAAAAGAAGAATCCGGTGTTATAATCGACTCATCAACACCCAGTTGTTCTGCTAAAACTCTCTTTACTTTTTCAAATTCCATATTGTTCACCCCCCTCATAATACTGATTATTTTCGGATATATACACCGACTTATTCCATTATAACTAAGATTTTTAAATTTTGCAATATATTTTATAAATTTTTTTTGGAAAATTTTTATAGATTAGAACATATATATGAAAAGGGTGATACTTATGAAACGATTTTTGATAATAATACTGATATTTTTAACGCTTTCCATTTTACTCCCTTACTTTATAATCAGCAGCTTCGGCGGATTTTATTCTCCTCCCGGTGCCAAAAAAGACGAACCTTACAAAACAATCTCTGTCTATATAAAAGCTGAGGACAAAGTATGCGACATGGACATGTCACAATATCTGAAAGAAGCGGTCGCAGCGGAAATGCCGGCAGAATTTGAACCGGAAGCGCTTAAGGCACAGGCGGTTGCCGCAAGAACCTATCTTGTCAATCGCATAAAAGCTGATAATCCCGATGCAAAAAAAGAACACAACGGCGCACAGATATGCACCGATTCAACTCATTGCAAAGCATGGATGAGCGAAGCAGACCGAAAAAATGCATGGGAAAAAGACAAGGCAGACGCATATTGGAAGAAAATATCCGACGCCGTAGAAAGCACGAGCGGAATTATTATTACATATAATAATGCTCCCATATCGGCAGTCTTTCACTCGACCTCCTCCGGCTTTACCGAAAACGCAAAAGATGTGTGGGGCGGAGATGTTCCGTATCTGGTAAGCGTAGAAAGCAAGGGGGACGAAGCGTCGCCGAAATTTCATTCCGAGCTTGTTTTGAGCGTTGAAGATTTCAAGAAAAAAGCCGAGGAAAATATAGACGGTGTAAATTGGGATTCCGGGCTTTTTTCCGATATTGAAAGAAGCGGTGCCGGCAGTATAAAAACCATTAAGCTTGGCGGAGTAGAAATAAAAGGCAGCAAGCTGCGCAGCATTTACGGGCTGCGCTCGGCAAACATAGATATTTATGAGGAAAACGAAAATGTGTATATGGAGGTAACGGGTTTCGGACACGGAGTCGGAATGAGCCAGTACGGAGCAAATTATCTTGCCTCTCAAGGCATGAAATACGAGGATATTTTAAAGACCTATTACACAGGCGTTGAAGTAGGATAAAAATACCCTCATATTCTAAATGTATTTTGCTTATCTGAACATATATGTCTCAAAACAATATCCTTGACAATAATTATACTATGATATATAATTGTATTGTTGGCTATAAAAAAATCCGCATTTCATGCAGCATTTAAAAAGAAATACGGAATGACTCCGATACAACTTCGAAATATTATGAAATCAAACAACACGGACAGGAAGTGCACTGCAAATGAATAAAAAAACCAAGGGAATACTTTATGTAATAACGGCCGCATTCGGATTTTCCATGATGTCGGTTTTTGTAAATCTTGCCGGAGATCTGCCGACATTTCAGAAAGCATTTTTCCGCAATGCAGTCGCACTTGTTTTCGTTGCGTCGATAATGATAAAAAACAAAATAAGTTTTGTGCCGCAAAGGCAGTATTTACCTGCTCTTTTCGGCAGAGCAATATTCGGAACGATAGGACTTTTATGCAATTTTTATGCAATAGACCGCCTTGTGCTTGCAGACGCAAATATGCTTAACAAGCTATCCCCGTTTTTTGCAATTATTTTTTCTGCATTTATCCTGAAAGAAAAACCTAAAATAATTCAGATTCTCGGAATCATTGTTGCATTTGCAGGAAGCGTGTGCATTATTAAACCGTCGGGCAGCGGATATGCGGCATTTCCGGCGATTATCGGAGCAATAGGCGGAATGGGTGCCGGACTTGCATACACCTTTGTAAGATACCTCGGAAAAAAAGGTGCAAACAGTTTTGTGATTATATTTTTCTTTTCGGCATTTTCCTGCCTTTTGTGTATTCCCTTTATGCTTTCGGAATTCGAGCCGATGAGCGCAAAAAGCCTTTTATGTCTGATATGTGCCGGCGCAAGTGCCTGTCTCGGGCAATTCGGAATCACAAAAGCTTATGTTTATGCACCTGCAAAGGAAATATCGGTATATGACTATACTCAGGTACTTTTTGCGGCACTGTTCGGCTGCTTTTTGCATCAGTATCCGGATTGGCTGAGCATTGTCGGTTACTTTCTCATATGCGGAGCAGGGATAGGAATGTTTTTTTACAACAAAAAACAATAAAAGTGCAAAATCTTCTGAGAATTCAAGGGGATGTAAAAAAAGTCCGGAACGCAAGAAAAGAAGAGAAAAGCACATATTACAGAAAATATAATTGTTTTAGT
>CAKSFY010000163.1 GCA_934454035.1 uncultured Clostridia bacterium
ACTTCAAAGTAACAGCGATAGCGCCAGAAATGACGCTATCTGCTGCCTTTGCTCCCTATCGGATGAAAATTCCGAGAATATGGTTAATTATATTTTAAACGGCAATTGATATGACAGGAGGAATAATATGAGTATAGTAATAGTCGGCGGGCACGACAGAATGCACTGCAAATACAAAGAAATCTGCAAAAAATACGGCTGCAAATGCAAAGTATTTACCCAATGCCCTGCGGATTTTAAAAGCCAGATAGGCAGTCCGGACATGGTGGTTGTTTTTACGGGGACGGTCGCTCACAAGATGGTTTCGATTGCTTCCAAGCAGGCAGAAAAAACAGGAGCATATATAAGACACTGCAACTCTTCAAGCGGAAGTGCATTAAATGAAGCCCTGAAAGATTATTTTGCTGAAGGTGCATAATTTTTTGACATTCGGTTAGTTGTAGCTAACCAGTAAAAAATAAAAATTTTGTCAAAAAAAGTATTTACAAAACGAAAAAAGTATGATATAATAATAGCGATTTAATTTAATAGTCTGTCTTTAAATCCGATGCGGGACATCGGCAAGACAACATATTTCGCGTTATACATAGGATATTTATATGTTTTTTTGCCTTGTCTGCATTGTGCGGACAAGGCTTTTTATTTAAAAATTTTTATTTAAGGGAGAGAAAATTATGAAATTGATTTTCGACATTGAAGACAAACCAAAATTCGGACAGCTGATTATGTTCGCTATCCAGCAGCTTCTTGCCATTATGGCGGCAACACTTGTTGTTCCGGTAATTGTCGGCAACGGCATGAGTTCTGCTGCAGCTTTATTCGGCGCAGGCTTCGGAACACTTATTTACATTCTTTGTACAAGAAAGCAAAGCCCTGTATTTTTGGGTTCTTCATTTGCATTTATCGGCTCCATGACTGCAGCCTTTGCAGGCGGCGTATCTATGTCACTCGGATATGCCGGGCTTATACTCGGCGCAATATTTGCAGGACTTGTATATGTTGTCATTGCAATAGTTGTAAAAATGGTAGGCGTAAATTGGATTGATAAGCTTATGCCTGCCGTTGTTATTGGACCGACGGTTGCAATAATCGGACTTTCACTGGCAGGAAATGCTGTCGGCGATATTGTAAAAGGCTCGGTTACACAGGAAGTAATCGAAACTGTTGCACAGCTCGGCGCATCGGGAGAATATGAGCTTGCAGAGGTTGCCTCACAGGTACCGGTTGCATCACCGCTTATTGCATTTTTGTGCGGATTGGTAACACTTTTTACAACAATGCTCTGTTCTACATACGGCAAAAAAATGATGAAGCTTATCCCCTTCATTCTCGGAATAATGGCAGGATATATACTTGCGCTCATCTTTACATTAATCGGAAATGCAGCTAATATCCCTGCTCTCCAGGTCATCAGCTTTGCTCCGTTCACTGCGCTTGTTGCAGACGGCGTATCGCTTTCAACATTCCTTTCAATACCGGACTTCACATTCTTTACGGCTTCAAAGGGTATCAGCGAGATTACGGGTTCATATGTTGCAACAATCGCAGTAGCTTATATTCCGGTAGCATTTGTGGTATTTGCAGAGCATATCGCAGACCACAAAAATATTTCTTCAATTATTGAAAGAGACCTGCTCAAAAAGCCGGGACTTCACAGAACCCTTTTGGGTGACGGTATAGGTTCAATGTTCGGCGCACTGTTCGGCGGCTGCCCGAATACTACATACGGCGAATCGATTGCCTGCGTAGCAATCACCAGAAACGCGTCGGTTGCAACAATTATCGCAGCTGCAGTAGGAGCAATCATTATATCGTTTGTTTCGCCTTTCATCGCTTTTGTAAACTCTATTCCTCCCTGCGTTATGGGCGGAGTTTGTATGGCTCTTTACGGCTTCATTGCAGTCAGCGGTCTTAAAATGTTCAAAGACCTTGACCTTGACGAAAACAGAAATCTGTTTGTTGTCAGTGCAATACTTATTGCAGGTATCGGCGGACTCACGCTTACTTTCGGAAAAGTCACCATCACATCAATTGCATGTGCTTTGATTTTGGGTATTATTTCGAACATACTCCTTTCCAAAGAAGCTCCCAAAGGTGACGAATAAATTTCCGCTTGATATGTTTTTTTGAGGAATTGATTATGAAACTGAAATCACATATACTTGACGAAAAATCAATGAGCCGTGCAATTGTGCGAATTTCTCACGAAATAATGGAGCATAACGATAATCCCGAAGATATGGTTATCATCGGAATAAAAACACGCGGTGTTCCCATTGCCGAAAGAATATCCGATTGCATTTTCTCAAAAATAGACGGCTCAGCAAAAATTCCGGTTGCGGTACTTGACATCACATCTTTCAGAGATGACAACAAGGATAAAACGCTAAAAAAGGTAACGCACCTCCCCGTTGAAACCGACGGGAAAACGGTTATTTTGGTTGATGATGTCATATATACCGGCAGGACGGTGCGCGCTGCCATGGACGCCATTATGAGCGCAAGCCGCCCGAACAAAATTCAGCTTGCCGCCATGGTTGACCGCGGTCACAGAGAATTGCCTATCAGACCCGATTATGTAGGAAAAAACATTCCTACTTCCAGAAGCGAGTCAATTGAGGTCAAGCTCCGTGAAATTGACGGCAAAGACGTAATCGATATTTACGAATAATAATTAACGCTTTTTTGTGCCATACTAATAAAAAATCTTTACTGAAAGGATTTTAACGGCATGAAAAAGCGTTTTTTTACGGAACAGATATATATTGCGGCAGGAACATTTTTACTTGCTGCCGGGATTAATATTTTTCTTTTACCGAGCAAATTATCCTCCGGCGGAGTGACCTCTGTCGGCACAATTCTGCTGTACTTATGCGGTATACGGCTGTCGGTTACAAATATAGCGGCAAATGCGGTTTTATTTATATTCGGACGGCGGTATTTGGGTAAGCAGGCGGTTATAAAAACTGTTTTCGGTATAATATACTTATCCCTTTTTCTGGAGCTTACAAGCAAGTTTCCGCAATATCCCGGCAGTATGCTTGTCGCTGCAATTTCCGGCGGTGTTCTTATGGGTGCAGGAATAGGGCTTGTCGTCCGAATCGGCGCGTCAACCGGCGGCAGTGATTTTCTGTCTTTGATTCTCAAGCACTTTTTTCCGCATATTCCGGTCTCAACAATGATTTTGATAACCGACGGCATTATAATTACAGTTGCCGGAATAATTTTCAAAAGCTTTGAAATAACCTTTTATTCAATTACCGCACTTTTCTTTTCATATAAAATAACCGATTTCTTTCTTACTTTCGGCAACAGTGCAAAAGCGGTACGGATTTTCTCCGACAAATATGCTCAAATAGCAGCCTCTGTATTGACTGAGCTTGAAAGAGGTGTTTCCGCTTTTTCCTGCAAGGGAATGTATACCGATAAAAACGGATGTATGCTGCTATGTGTGGTAAGCCCCAAAGAAATTCCGCAGCTTATAAGCACAATCAAGTATGCCGACAGTGCCGCATTTATAGTCGTCAGTGAAGTTACCGAGGTATTGGGCGAAGGCTTCTGATACAAAAAAGGCGGTGTAAAAAAAGTACACCGCGGGGCGTGTGAAGTTTTTTCTGTAAATTAGATTTTTCTATGACAAAATATCTGTTTTTAACGGGCAGGATAGCCGAGTTTAGGCTTTCCTGCCTTAATTATAATATAGCACG
>CAKSFY010000164.1 GCA_934454035.1 uncultured Clostridia bacterium
TTCTTGCCTCGGCAACATCACGTGCAAGCTTTTCGTCTGTAACCACGCAGAATGTATCTCCGCCGGACGGAGCTTCGGAAAGACCCAGAATCTCTACCGGAGTTGACGGCGTTGCCGCCTTTACACGTCTGCCTTTATCGTTTACCATTGCTCTGACATGTCCGACTGCAGTGCCGGCAATTACCAAATCTCCGACCTTTAAAGTACCTTCCTGAACCAAAACCGTTGCAACCGGACCTCTGCCCTTATCAATCTGCGATTCTATTACAGTACCCTTTGCCGCTTTATTGGGATTTGCTTTTAATTCTTTCATATCCGCAATTAAAAGAACCATTTCCAAAAGCGTGTCTATATTAATATTTTTCTTTGCCGAAATTTCAACACATACAGTGTCGCCGCCCCATTCTTCCGGGATAAGCTCCTGCTCAACGAGCATTTGCTTAACTCTTTCGACATTTGCATTTTCCTTATCAATTTTATTGATTGCGACAACTATTGTAACGCCTGCCGCTCTGGCATGATTAATTGCCTCTATAGTCTGCGGCATGATTCCGTCGTCCGCCGCAACAACCAATATTGCAACGTCCGTAACCTGCGCACCTCTTGCTCGCATGGTTGTGAACGCTTCATGTCCCGGGGTATCAAGGAAAGTTATATCCCTGTCATTTAAACGGACGCTGTAAGCACCAATATGCTGAGTGATTCCGCCAGCCTCGGTCGAAATAACAGATGTGTTTCTGATAGCATCCAAAAGCGAGGTCTTGCCGTGGTCTACGTGGCCCATTACAACTACAACGGGCGGACGCGAAACCAAATCCTCCGGCTTATCCTCCTCCTCGGCAAAGAGAATATCCTCTTTTGTAAGAACAACCTCTTTTCTGGCTTCAATTCCCAAATCCTCCGCAATCAAAGCGGCGGTATCATAATCAATTGTCTGTGTTATGGTTGCCATTATGCCAAGCATCATGAGCTTTTTAACAATTTCCGCAGCACCTCTGCCAAGCTTTGCGGCGAGTTCTCCGACGGTAATTTCCTCGGGGATTTCAACAAATTCCGGCTCTTTCTTTTCAGGCTTTTTAACCTCCTGCTGAGGAGCAGGCATTTTTTCGCGGTTTTTGTTTTTCTTCTTTTTCTTTTTGTCCCTGCCGCCGTCAAGCTTATTCATATCGTCATCGACAAGACTTTCCAGTCTCTCGGTTGTCTCAATCTTTTCCAAGTCTGCCGTTGATGTTCTTGTATCGACATAGCGGACATCATTTTTTGTCTCAACCACAAATGCGTTTTCAGTCTTTTCTATCTGCTCTATCGTCTCTGCCTTAACCGGGGTTTCCGCCTTTTTGCTTTCCTGCTTCTTTTTAGGCTTATTCTCCGTTTTTTTCTTTTGGGGAGCTTCCTTTGCTGCTTCCTTGACCTCAGGCTTTTCTGCCGCCTTTTCTTCGGGTTCCTTCTTTTCTTCCTTTTCTTTAGGCTCTTCACTCTTCGGAGGCTCAGACTCTCCCGGCTCCGGCTTTACAAGTTCTTTATCGCCTATATCGTTAAGCTGCGTATAGATATCCAAAACCATTCCCAGCTGCTCTGCCTCCAGCACTGCCATGTGATTTTTAACCTCAACTCCCAGTGATGCAAGCTTTTCGATAACATCCTTGCTGGTAACATTCAAATCCTTTGCTATATCGTGAACCTTTGTTTTAGAAACTGCCATTTTCACCATTCCTTTCTATATATCCCTGATGGAGTTTTTTCATAATTGCCGCGGCAAAATTATCGTCATTTACCGATACAACCGCTCTCTTTCCGCTGCCTGTGAATTTTCCGAGCAACTCCATTTCGGAATATTCAATATATTCGACATTGTAATATCTGCAAGAATTAATAATTGCCTTTTTTGCATTATCCGAAGCATCGGACGCTATAATAACCAATCTGCTCTCTCCGCATTTTACAGCCTTCTCGCACAAAAAGCTTCCCGAGCATATCCTGCCGGCTTTTTTTGCCATTCCTAACATTCCCAATACTTTATCCATACAAATGCTCCTTTATAGACTCGTATATTTCAGCCGGAACATTCATCTTAAAATGCTTTGACAATGCCTTTTTTTTCTCGGCATTTTCTATGCATTTAATATCTCTGCACAAATATGCTCCTCTGCCGGGATGCTTTCCGTCTTTATCCACCAAAACAACCCCATCCTTTGCGGCAATTCTGATAAGTCCGCTTTTCGGCAGCATTTTCCTGCAGCCTATACACATTCTTTCGGGTATATGCATATATTATTTCCTCTCAAATATTACAATTAATCTTATTCAGCCGCCGTTTCCGACGTTACAATATCAATTTTCCAGCCGGTAAGCCTTGCTGCGAGACGGACATTTTGTCCGGCTTTTCCTATTGCAAGCGACAGTTGATACTCGGGAACGGTCACGCTTGCGGACTTTTCTTCCTCATTTACGATAACCGACAATACTTTGGACGGGCTCAGACTTGCTGCAATATATTCCGCAGGGTCCTCGCTCCATTTTATAATATCAATTTTTTCCTCGCCGAGTTCATCGCCTATGTTCTGCACTCTCATGCCTTTTGCGCCTATGCAGGCTCCCTGTGCGTCAATATCCGGGTCGCTGGAATATACTGCAATTTTTGTTCTCGAACCGGCTTCGCGTGCAATACTCTTAATCTGAACCGTACCGTCAGCAATTTCCGGAACTTCACGCTCAAACAGTTTTCTGACAAATCCGGGATGTGTTCTTGAAAGAACTATCTGCATGCCCTTTGTTCCGTTTCTTACCTCGCTGATATAGCATGTAACTCTCTGATGAATTGAATAAAACTCATTTATCGGCTGCTCTGTAACCGGAATTTCGTTTGCGGGAAGTACCGCTTCGGCTTTTCCGATATCAACATATATGTTTCCGTGCTCTATTCTTTCAATTTTTCCCGAAACTATATCATTTTCCATTTTGATATATTCATCGTACAATATTCCGCGCTCGGCTTCTCTTAATCTTTGTGTTATGACCTGTTTTGCGGTCATTGCCGAAATTCTGCCGAAATTCCTCGGAGTAACTTCAACATCTACAATATCACCTATATTATATGTGCCGCTTATATTCTTTGCGTCATCGAGTGAAATTTCTGTCTGGCTCATATTGTCATCAACAATTTCAACAACTTCCTTCTGAGCAAATACCTTTACCTCGCCCGTTTCTCTGTTCAGCTGAACATTAACATTCTGCGCCGAATTGAAATTACGCTTGTATGCGGCAACCAAAGCCGCCTCCAATGCGTCCAGAATAACATCCGGTTCAATATTTTTTTCTCTGCATATATCCGATAATGCAGTAAGTAATTCCTGATTCATTTTTCTGATTTCTTCCTTCCGTAAACTAAAATTCAAAATGCAGTCTTATATAAACCGCTTCGCTTATTTTGACCTTTATTTCTGTCTCGTCTGTGCTGACAGTAACAAAAGTACCGTCATAACCAGCAAGAATTCCGGTGAATTCCTTTTTTCCGTCTGCCGCCTTATATAGCTTAACGTCCACTTCCCTGCCTATATAATAAAGAAATTCTCTTTCCCATACAAGCTTTCTGTCCGCACCCGGTGATGATACTTCAAGCGTATATGCCTCCTTAATAGGATCTTCTTCGTCCAATGCAGGCTCAATCGCTCTTGAAAATTCTTCGCAATCGTCTATTCCCACAC
>CAKSFY010000165.1 GCA_934454035.1 uncultured Clostridia bacterium
CTCGGCTTCCTGCCCACTAAAAACCGATATTTTGTCATAGAAAAATCTAATTTACAGAAAAAACTTCACACGCCCGCAAGAAAAAGGGGATAGAGCAAAAATTGCTCTATCCCTTGAAAATGATTTTGTTATACGGTTTTAGAATTAACCGAAGTATCTTTTGAGCAAGCCTTCAAATCCTTTACCATGCCTTGCCTCGTCCTTTGCCATTTCATGCACGGTATCATGAATTGCATCGTAGCCCAGTTCTTTTGCTTTTTTAGCAAGTTCAAGTTTTCCGGCTGTTGCTCCGCATTCTGCTTCTGCTCTCATTGTAAGATTTGTTTTGGTGCAGGGGGTAACAACCTCGCCCAAAAGCTCTGCAAATTTAGCTGCATGTTCTGCCTCTTCCAAAGCAGCTCTCATGTAAAATTCGCCAATCTCGGGATAGCCTTCTCTGATAGCCTGTCGACTCATTGCAATATACATACCAACTTCGCAGCATTCACCTTCAAAGTTTGCCTTAAGTCCTTCATATACTTCCGGATCAACTTTATCCTTTGCGCCGACACCTATTACGTGCTCGCATACAAAATTCAAAGAATCATCTTTCATTTCGGTGAATTTTGAACCGGGAACTCCGCACTGGGGACATTTTTCCGGCGGATTGTCTCCCTCATGAACATAGCCGCATACTGGACATACAAATTTTTTCATAATAATTACCTCCGTTAAGTTAATTTATAAAAAGAGTTTTTACTCTTTTGAACAATTTTTACATTTTCCGTAAATTTCAAGGGAATAGCCATCAACAGTCATTTCTTTTGAATCAATTATATCGTCCGGCCATTCTATCGGAAATCCCGGAATATCGATTATCACTCCGCAGCCTTTGCAGATAAAATGATAGTGAAGTGCACAATCGGCATCATAATGCTCCGTGCCGCCCACATCAAAACATATTATCTCTCCCATTGACAATAAAAGCTTTAAATTCCGATAAACGGTTGCAAGGCTTATATTCGGGAATTCTTCCTTAAGCTCATTATATATCCACTCAGCCGTGGGGTGAGATTTTGTTGAGCGAAGTTTTTTGAGTATCGCTTCTCTTTGCTTTGAATGTTTTAATACTTTCATTTTTTACCTCGCATAAACAATAATGATAATCATTATCATTATAATAGCATAAAAAAATATATTTGTCAAGAGTTTTTTTCAAAAATTTTTAAATTTTTTATATCGGTAATAGGAATTATTGTGCCGTCCGCAGCAATAATCAATTTTTTAAGTATATCAACCTTTTTGACTTTACCCGAATAAGTTACATATTTGCCGCCTTTTTTAAATTCATCGCGGACAAAATAAACCGCCTCAAGGCATGGGGTGCTTATATCCGCCAATTTCATAAGTTCACGGTCAATAAGCTCTTTTTCGTAATCGTCAAGTTCAATTTTGTTTTCCGTCCTGCGCTCTGTCTCCTTTATAGCGTCACGGTGCCCGGCAAGTGCTTCAAAAGAAGAAAACTGTGCCGCCCTGCCTGCCGTACTCATCTGCGGGTGCTTTTTTGAACGGTGATGCGGCAAATTAATTATATCATCATATTTACTCATGCCTTATGTCCTCCGATTTGATTGTTTCTGTCCATGGCAGTTGCTCCTTCTTTAAGGTTCATTCCCTTTACGACAGCATTTTTCCCGAATTTCTTTTTTAAATCCAATATTGTTTTTTGCATTTTCTTTTCTTTGGATAATGTTTCATCTTCCTCGTCCGAGAATAAATCCAGCTGTTCATAATGCAAATCGTTTTCGGATCTTACGTGGTTTGCAACAACATTAATTCTTCTTATTAACAAGTTTTTATCGGTAATTCTGTCATACAAATTCAAAACCGCGGCAATGATTAATTTACTTGATACAGTAAATTTTCCTATATTTTCCGTACCGTGAGAATGTTTCGGAATTTTTCTGCCGTATCTGTCCGTTTGAATCTCGCCGCTGTAATTTTTATCCTTTGTATTTTGGACGTCATAACCGATTGTTAAAACCATCTGATCGGTTACAAGTCCCTTGTCGATAAGGTCATACACAAGCAAATCGGTCATTTCCGCTACTATTAGACGAGCCTTGTCAAAGCTGTACGGACAGTGCAGAACCTGACCGGAGCTGAGACTGTTATTCTCCGGCTTATATGCCTTTATATCTGCAATTGTGCAGGGTTCCCAGCCCCATGCATGATCGATAAGCAGTTCCGCATTAACTCCGAAAAGTTTATATAAAAAATCTTCGTTATAAAGCTCATTGTCGCCGCCCAAAGAGCAGCGTGCTATATCGCCCATAGTGTAAAGACCGTTTTTTTCAAGTTTTTTTGCATAGCCGGGTCCTATCCTCCAAAAATCGGTAAGAGGAGTATGCTGCCACAAGGTTTTTCGATAGCTCATTTCGTCCAATTCGGCAATTCGTGCTCCGTTTTTATCCGGAGGCATTTTTTTTGCAACTATATCCATTGCAATCTTGCTTAGATATAAGTTAGTCCCAATGCCGGCAGTTGCGGTTATTCCCGTCGCGGACAAAACATCTGCGATAATAGTCTCGGTCAGCTTTCTCGCCGACATTTTATATGTTTTTAAATAATTTGTCACATCCAAAAAAACCTCATCTATTGAATAAATATGAATATCTTCCGGTGCAATATATTTTAAATAAATTTTAAATATATCGGTACTGTACTTTGTGTACAACGCCATTCTCGGCGGAGCTGTAATATAATCGAGCTCATACGTGGGATTCTTTTTAAGCTCGGACGAAATAAACGATTTCCCGTCAAATCCGTATTTTCCTCTGACTGAATTTATTTCTTTGACTTTTTGAATTACCTCAAAAAGTCTCGGTCTGCCCGGAATCCCCTCTGCTTTTAATGACGGCGATACTGCCAGACAAATTGTTTTTTCAGTTCTGCTTTCGTCTGCAACCACAAGATTTGTATCAAGCGGATTCAATCCGCGTTCAACACATTCGACAGACGCGTAAAAGCTTTTTAAGTCGATTGCTGCATATGATTTTTCTTTCAATGGCATCTGCCTCCTTTTTAATTAATATTCAATCCGGCTGCAAAAGTCTGAAAAGCCGGCAGTACATGATAATTTTTCTTCACATTTGTATTTGAAGATTATGATCCCGAAACCGGTGAATAAACAACATCATATCCCAAGAATTCAGATAGTATACGCAGCGGAACATAGGTGAGGTTATTAATTATCTTTGCAGTTGTGTCCATTTCATAATATTCGCCGTTTATCCGATACTGCTTTTCACCTATTGTAAACCAAATGCTGCCTCCTCCGGCACCGCCGCCATCAGCTCTGCCATACATTTTATCCGCATCGGCAGGGACTGTTGAAACAGAGACACGCCCCGGTGCATCAAACCACATTATACTGTAGTTTAATAACTCACACAATTCTCTTATCGGAACGAGCGTTCTGCCGTTTTCGTCTATAATAGGCTTTGACCTGAAAGGTACAGTAACACCGTCAGCTATTACGGAGAGGTCCTTTGTCACAATCATTTTCGGGTTTGCATTTGCAGCTGCCGATTTCAAGTAATTTCTTGTGAAAATCTTTACTGTATTCGGTTCTAAATCAGAATATCTTTTTAACTTAAGGTTAAGC
>CAKSFY010000166.1 GCA_934454035.1 uncultured Clostridia bacterium
ACCATTTAAGTGGGAGCTAAAAAAGATAGAGGTCGGGATTTTTTCCCGACTTTCTTATTATACGAGAGGGATAAAAATGGAAAGATTAACGTTTGTCTTGGTTGACTCGAGTTATTGTGACTATTTGCGTGAAAGTGATTTTTGCGTGCCTTACACTATGGATAATAAATCAAATCGCCCATTTGTCGGCATACTGTTACATATACACGACATATCTTATTACGCCCCTCTAAGCTCACCAAAACAAAAACATTTGACCATGAAAAATCAAATTGATTTATTAAAGATAGACGGCGGAAAATACGGCGTAATTAATTTTAATAATATGATACCGGTACATAGTAATTCAATTAGAAATATTAATCTTGCTGTATCTTCGTCCGATTCACCGTCAGAGCTTCAATATAAGGCACTTTTATCCAATCAGCTCACATGGTGTAATGCCAATAAGGAATTAATCACACAAAAGGCGCAGAAGTTATATAATACAATTTTAAATAAAAAGGGTTGGGACTCTCTTATTAAACGTTGCTGTAATTTTGTCGTCGATGAAACGCTCCTAAAAAACTACTGTCTGTCCAAAGGTTGGAAGCTATAATAAAACCGCTCCGAAACGTTGCTCAAATTGTAACAATTACCATAAAAAGTTGTCCTTTATTTGTCCTTTATTGGGACAAAAACGCACGATAATTTACAACAAGCCGCAAAAAGTCAAAACCCCGAAAGCCGCATAAAACCTAAGGTTTTTGCACATGGCAATAATTTACATCAACTATAAAAACTAACTCCGACTCTGAAGGTCGTGCGTTCGAATCGCATCAGGCATACCAAATAATGACTGTAGCAAGTAATTCTTTAATTACATTGTCTACAGTCTTTTTTTGTCCGTAATATAAAAATCCGGCAAGTTTCATAAAAACTTACCGGATTTTATACGTTTATTTGCTTGTGTGATTTATTGAATAACTGTCCTTATTTAGGTTGTTTCCCTATGTATGCCAATATTCCGCCGTCAACATACAAAATATGCCCGTTTACAAAATCCGAAGCCTCGGACGCCAGGAATATTGCAGGGCCTGCCAAATCTTCCGGGGTTCCCCATCTTGCCGCCGGAGTTTTTGAAATAATAAACTTATCGAACGGGTGTCTTTCTCCGTCAGGCTGAATTTCACGAAGCGGTGCGGTCTGCGGTGTTGCAATATATCCCGGTCCGATTCCGTTACACTGAATATTATACTCGCCGTACTCCGAAGCAATATTTCTTGTGAGCATTTTAAGTCCGCCTTTTGCAGCAGCATATGCCGAGACGGTTTCTCTGCCCAATTCGGACATCATAGAGCAAATATTAATAATTTTTCCGTGTCCCTTTTTTATCATTCCCGGAATTACCGCTTTAGATACTATAAAAGGAGCGTTTAAGTCCACATCTATAACCTGCCTGAATTCTTCAGCTGTCATATCACACATAGGAATTCTTTTAATTATACCCGCATTATTGACCAATATATCAATAACACCGACTTCCTTTTCCACCGTTGCCACAAATTCGTTAACCGCTTTTTCATCAGTTACATCACAAACATATCCGTGGGCCTTAATGCCCTCTTGTTCATAGGCTTTCAGACCTTTATCAACAAGTTCCTGCTTAATATCATTAAACACAATTGTTGCACCTGCCTTGGCATAAGCTGACGCAATTGCAAAGCCAATCCCGTATGATGCACCGGTCACCAGTGCTATTTTACCCTTTAAATCAAACATTTCCGATTCCTCCCTATTTCAAATCCTTTGTTTGTATGAAATCCATATCGTCAAATTCCTGATTTTCACCGCACATCGCCCAAATAAATGAATAATTTCTTGTTCCGACTCCCGAGTGAATTGACCAGCTCGGTGAAATTACAGCTTCCTCATTATGCATTATAATATGTCTTGTCTCCTGCGGTTCACCCATCATATGAAATACTACGTCATTTTCGTCCATATCAAGATACAAATATACTTCCATACGTCTGTCATGAGTATGGCAGGGCATTGTATTCCAATTAGAGCCAACCTCAAGCTGAGTGAGTCCCATTGCCAGTTGACAGCTTTTCATAACCTCCGGATGAATATACTGGTTTATAACGCGCTTATTACATTCTTCCGTACTTCCGCACGGAACCTTTTTCGCTTTGGTAATATCTATTTTTACTATCGGATATGAAGTATGTGCCGGGCATGATGATATGTAGAACTTAGGCGGATTATCCAAATCAACGCACTTAAAGCTTATATCCTTATTTCCCATACCGATGTATATTCCGTCACGGGGATTCATTTCATAATCTGTTCCGTCAACGGTAATTATACCTTTTCCGCCGATATTAATACAACCCATTTCACGTCTTTCAAGGAAATAATTTGCTGCAAGCTCTTTTCCGGCTTCAAGCTTTATTTCCTTTGATACCGGCATTGCTCCTGCCGTAATGATTCTGTCTATATGACTGTAAACCATTTTTATGTTGTCCTTTGCAAACAGACCGGGAATATGAAACTCCTCCCTCAGTCTTTCTGTAGTGTAATGTTTTACATCCTTTGGATTCGATGCACATCTTACTTCCATTTTTATACTTCCTTTCTATTTTAAATATGCTGTTTTAACACAAATTTTCCCGTTATCGCCTAAGGCGGTATATACTACCTTATCATCCCCCGGTGACATCTGCGGGTGCGGATGACATGGATGAACCCATGAAATTCTCGGATTATCAATACAAGTTTCACTGCCATCCTGTCTGTCAATGACTACAACCTCACTCCGGTCGTTTCCTGTATCGGTTGTATCGGCAAGCAAATATTTTCCGTCCGCGGATACTCCCACATGCCAATAGTTGAATTTGGAATATAAAATTTCGTGTCTGCCGCTTTCTCTGTCTACATAGCAAATTCCGCGCGGCGGAGTCGGTGAACACGGATATTTTACGAAATACATACCTTTGCCGTCAGGTGCCCACGCTTCATGTCCGAAGCAATCGCCCAAGTTGCCGTCCTTGTCAAGATTCTGCTTTGCCAAATTCCACGCTTTTTGCTCCCTGATATTTACAAGCCACAATCTGTTTGAAACATAAAACGTATTTCCCTCGTGAGCAAAATATATGATGTTTGAATCTGTCGGGCAAATCATAAAATGATTTGCAACCGGAAACGGGTCGTTAAAGCTTTTTGAAAACACAACTCCGCCGGCACCGGTTTCTGAATCAACCACTACAATCTTATTGCCGGCAGACATATTTATATATTTTCCGTCTGCCGTGATATGCGGCATACCGAGCCATTCCTTGCCGGGATATTCATAAACAATTCTCTTTCTTCCGCTTTCAAGCTCAATTGAATTTAATCTGTTCTCATCACAATAAAAAACTTTATTGCCGTAAGTCACGTTTGAATACATTGACCTTGTCCGCACAAGAACATCTATGCTGCCGTCCTTTAATGAATATTTTACCGTTTCGTAAATTTTTTCTCCTTTTGGCTGAATATTACCTACAACTTCATTTTCTGCTCTGTCCAATATGAGCGTATCGTTGTCAGCCCATTTATTCTGCGCATAATATCC
>CAKSFY010000167.1 GCA_934454035.1 uncultured Clostridia bacterium
GAGGTATATCATTATCTTGAACTGCTTCGTGATAAGGTCGGCTTTGATAAAATTCGTGAAGCTGTCGTAAAACCGCTTACGGGCAAGAAGATTGCCGCTTATTACGGATGTATGCTGTTAAGACCGGGAAAAATTCTCGGATTTGACGATGTTGAAAATCCTAAGATTATGGAAGATTTTATAAAAGCTTTGGGTGCAGAACCCGTAATTTATCCGCAGAGAAATGAGTGCTGCGGCGGTTACGCGGCTCTTGAAGATGCCGAACTTACCAAGAAAAAGGCTAATTCCGTAAGCCTCGGGGCAGAAAAAGCCGGAGCTGAAATCATTGTTACAGCCTGTCCGCTTTGTAAATACAATCTTGTTAAAAACGGCAGCTCTGTTCCGGTTGTATATTTTACAGAGCTTTTGGCAGAAGCACTCGGCGTAAAGGAGGATAATAAATGAATAACAAAAATTTAAAAGAGCAAATCCTTCGAATGAGCGGAGTCAATCCGAAAAAATGCATGAAGTGCGGAAAATGTTCAGGGACCTGCCCGTCATATGATGAAATGGAATATCATCCGCACCAGTTTGTATATATGGTTGAAAATGGAGATTTGGAACATTTAATGCAATCCGATTCGATATATAAGTGTTTATCGTGTTTTGCATGTGTTGACAGATGCCCGCGCGGTGTTGAACCGGCAAAGTTGGTAGAAGCAATCAGACTTTCGGTTATTCGTCAAAAGAGCGCAAATCATCTCACTGCGAACGATATCCCGGCACTTATTGATGAGGATATGCCTCAGCAGGCAATTATGAGTGCGATGCGTAAATATTCTAAGTAAGAAAGGAGAAACAAACCAATGCAAAGAATTGGAGTTTTTGTCTGTCATTGCGGTACAAATATTGCCGGAACGATAGACGTTAAAGCAGTTGCCGAAGCACTGAAAAAAGAACCCGGTGTTGTTTTCTCCACCGATTATCAATATATGTGTTCTCAGGCAGGACAAGAAATGATTAAACAGGCTGTTGCCGATAATAAGCTTACGGGAATAGTAGTATGTTCCTGTTCGCCGCGTATGCATGAGGCGACATTCAGAAAAACAGCCGCTGCGGCAGGATTGAATCCTTATATGGTTGAAATTGCAAACATTCGTGAGCAGTGCTCGTGGGTTCACAAGGATATGCCTGTCGGAACGGAAAAAGCGATTATTTTAGCAAAGGCGGCAGTTGCAAAGGTAAATCTTAATGCGCCGCTCACTCCGGGAGAAAGTCCTGTTACAAAACGTGCGCTTGTAATCGGCGGAGGAATCGCCGGAATACAGACAGCACTTGATATAGCGGATGCCGGATTTGAAGTAGATATAGTTGAAACAAAGCCGACAATCGGCGGAAAAATGGCTCAGCTTGATAAAACGTTTCCGACTTTGGATTGTGCAGCATGTATACTGACACCGAAAATGGTTGATGTCGCACAAAATGAGAAGATTCGTATTTTCTCATATTCAGAGGTTACAGATGTAAAAGGCTTCGTCGGAAATTTTGACGTAACAATCAAAAAGAAGGCACGATATGTTAAGGAAGACGTTTGTACAGGCTGCGGACTTTGCACTGAAAAATGTCCGCAAAAAAAAGTTCCGAATGAATTTAACCTCGGCATGGATAACAGACGTGCAATTTATATTCCTTTTGCACAGGCTGTTCCAAAAGTCGCTACAATTGACCCTAACTACTGCATGATGCTGAAAAACGGAAAGTGCGGAGTTTGCTCCAAAGTGTGCAGTGCTGGTGCTATTGATTACAAAGCAAAGGATGAATATATAGAAGAAAGATACGGAGCGATTGTTGCCGCAACAGGATTTAATCCTATTTCTATGGATAAATTTGATGAATTTGCTTACTCTCAATCAAAGGATGTAGTAACATCGCTTGAGCTTGAACGTTTAATGAATGCAGCAGGACCTACAGGCGGAACACTTCTTCGTCCGTCGGACGGCGAACATCCGCATACAATAGTATTTGTTCAGTGTGTCGGCTCAAGATGCGAGGCATGTGCTGCAAAAGGCAAGGAGTACTGTTCAAAAATCTGCTGTATGTATACTGCAAAACATGCAATGCTGATAAGAGATAAATATCCGGACACAGATGTTTATGTATTCTATATAGATGTTCGTACACCGGGTAAAAATTTTGATGAGTTCTATCGCCGTGCCGTAGAGGAATACGGAGTGCATTATATAAAAGGAATGGTCGGTAAAGTTTCCCCGGAAGACGGAAAGCTTAAAGTTCAGGGTTCAGATTTGATTGAAGGCCGTCAATTGCATATAGATGCCGATTTGGTTGTATTGGCTGCTGCAATTGAACCCGATAAGTCAGCAAGACATCTTGCTACCATGCTTACTGCAAGTATGGATACAAATGACTTTTTCACAGAAGCTCATCCCAAGCTGCGTCCTGTTGAAAGTCCGACGGCAGGAGTTTTCCTTTCAGGAGCATGTCAGGGACCGAAGGATATTCCCGAAACTGTTTCACAGGCAGGAGCTGCTGCGTCAAAGGTTATAGGTCTTTTATGTAAGGATAGGCTTGTCGGTAACCCGTGTATTGCTCATTCCGATGAACTGATGTGTAACGGTTGTTCCACATGCGAAAAGGTTTGTCCGTACGGTGCAATAACATATATTGAAAAAGAATTCAGAATGCCGGACAGAACCACAAAGGTTAGACGGGTTGCATCTGTTAACGAAGCAGTGTGCCAGGGCTGCGGAGCATGTACGGTTGCTTGTATGTCAGGTGCAATGGATTTGAGAGGATTTACAAACAAACAGATTATGGCGGAGGTAGATGCAATATGCAAGTAAATGAATATAAACCGTTAATCGTTGCATTTTGTTGCAATTGGTGTTCATATGCCGGAGCTGATTTGGCAGGGAATAACAGACTTAATTATCCGGCTGATGTAAAAATAATCCGCGTGCCATGCTCTTGCAGAGTTAATCCGATGTTTATACTGCGCGCATTTCAGCGCGGTGCAGACGGAGTAATTCTCTGCGGATGCCATCCCGGCGACTGCCACTATACATCGGGAAACTATTACACACGCCGAAGAATGGCACTGCTCTTCTCGATGCTTGACTATTTGGGAATAGAAAGAGAAAGAACCCGTGTGGAATGGGTCAGTGCAGCTGAGGGTGCAAAGTTTGCCGCTACCATGAATGATTTTGTCGAGACGGTTGCTTCGCTTGGCGAGAATAAGAGATTGGAGGATTTGAGATGCAAGAAATAACAAGAGAAAATCTCATATCAAAAGCTGCCGAGCTGCTTAAAAGCGGAACGGTAGACAGAATTCTCGGTTGGAAAACGGGCGAATTTGACTATGATATTACACCGGCTGTTTTCACCGATATCGGTCAGATGGAAAACGATTTTGTCTGGAATGATTTTTGCGGTGCAAATTTTTCTAAATATCTTATAAAAGAAACCGGAAAAAGCGAGAAAAAAGTGCTTGTGTTCTTAAAACCGTGTGATACCTACAGCTTTAATCAGTTGCTTACAG
>CAKSFY010000168.1 GCA_934454035.1 uncultured Clostridia bacterium
GTATGAAAGCAAAAGCCTGAACAACGGAGACATTATCGACGGTACTGTAGTCGAGGTAAGAAACAATGAGATTATTGTTGATCTCGGCGGATTCAAGTACAACGGTCAGCTGGCGCTTGACCAATTGACAGATGATCCGTATGTTAAGCCGACAGATATTGTTAAACCGGGAGATACTTTGAGAGTATACGTTGTCGGCGTTAACGATGCTGAAGGAAAGGTTGTTCTTTCAAGAAAGAAGCTTGTAATGATGGAAAGCTGGAATAAGATTAAAGAAGCTTATGAAAACGGCGAAGTATTGGAGGGCAAAATTATCAAGACTGTACGCGGCGGTGTCATTGCTTTGTATGATTCATGCCAGGTATTCATTCCCGCAAAACAAGTGTCTTTGAGATTTGTCCGCGATTTGGAAACTCTCTTGAATACAACCGTAAAATTCAGAATTATTGAAATTGATGACAAGAGAAAACGTGTTGTCGGCTCTGTAAGAGTAATTCTGGAAGAAGAAAAGAAAGCTTTGGAGGATAAATTCTGGTCCGAAGCTGAAATCGGTAAGGAATATACAGGAACTGTTAAGTCATTGACTTCGTTCGGTGCATTTGTTGACCTTGGCGGAGTTGACGGTCTTGTTCATATCTCAGAGCTGAGCTGGAGCAAAATCAAGCATCCGTCTGAGGTTGTAAAAGAAGGCGATGTACTGACTGTTTACATCAAGAATCTTGACGCTGAAAACAAGAAGATTTCGCTCGGTTTCAAAAAAGCTGAGGACAATCCGTGGGTTATTGCACAGGCTAAACTGCATGAGGGTGATGTCGTTAAATGTAAAATTGTCCGCATTATGTCCTACGGTGCATTTGCCGAGATTCTTCCCGAGGTTGACGGCTTGATTCACATTTCACAGATCGCCGACAGAAGAATTGAAAAGACAGAGGATGTTCTCTCAATCGGAGATGAAGTTGAGGCAAAGATTATCTCAATTAACTGGGAAACAAAGAAAATCAGCTTAAGCATAAGAGCATTGCTCGCTCCGGCTGAAGAAGAAGTTAAAGAAGAAGCTAAAGAAGAACCGGAAGAACCTGCTGATGAGGTTGTTCCCGTTGACATCGAGCAATTTATTGCCGATGAAGCATCAAGCGAATCGGACGCTGAATAATTAATAAACAGAATCGGACTGCTTTTACTTAAAAATTTAAGTAAGGGCAGTCCTTATTTTTAATGAAATACTTGTATATTTTGACTTTTTGTGGTATTATAGTAGATGAGTTAAAAATAAAGAAGGTAAAAAATATGGAAAATGATAAGCTTTATGATTTTGTAAAAGGAAAAAGTGTAGCGGTTATCGGAATAGGTATCAGCAACCGTCCGCTTATAGAATATTTGGCGAAAAACAATATTGATGTGACAGCATGTGATAAAAGAGACCGTGAGGCTTTGGGAAATGTGTATGACGAGATGTTAAAAATGGGTGTAAAGCTCAGGCTTGGTGAGGACTATCCGAAGGAATTTAATGAAGATATTATTTTTAAGACCCCCGGAATGAGATTTGACGCACCCGAGCTTGAGGCGGCAAGAAAGAAAGGAAAATGCGTAACCTCCGAAATGGAAGTATTTTTTGATATTTGCCCGTCCAAAATAATAGCAGTCACCGGCAGCGACGGAAAAACAACCACAACGACGCTGATTTCAAAAATGCTTAACGAAGCCGGATACAAAACATGGCTCGGCGGAAATATAGGAACGCCTCTTCTTTGCAGAGCTTGTGAAATGAAAAAGGACGACATTGTTGTATTGGAGCTTTCCAGCTTTCAGCTGCATACAATGAAAAAATCTCCGCATATAGCAGTTATTACGAATATAACTCCGAATCATTTGGATATGCATAAAAGCTATGGAGAATATATTGATGCAAAGAAAAATATAATGCGTTATCAAAGTCATGATGACATACTTGTATTCAATGAGGGAAATAAAGAAACTAAGAAAATCGGTGCATTGTCAAAAGCTGAGGTGCGTTCATTCTCGGCAAAATGCAATGCTTTCATAAAGCTTTTGGACGGAAGCATATACTATGGAAATGAAAAAGTACTCGATATTTCAAAAATCAAAATTCCGGGTATGCACAATGTTGAAAATTATATGGCGGCAATCGGTGCGGTGCATGACTTTGTTGGAAAAGCCGCTATTCAAAAAGTTGCGGCAGAATTCGGCGGAGTTGAGCACAGACTGGAATTTGTAAGAGAAAAGGACGGAGTAAAATATTACAACTCGTCAATCGATTCGAGTCCGAACAGAACAATTAACGCACTCAGCGTATTTTCTGATAAAGTAATTTTAATCGCCGGAGGTAAAGACAAGGGAATCGGATATGAAGCAATAGGCGAGCCGATTGAGAAAAAAGTTAAAGTGCTTATATTAATCGGAGCAACTTCAGACAAAATCAGTGACGCAGTTGAAAAAAATGCAAGAGATAAAAATATAAAATCAACTGTAAAAATTCTTCGCGCAAAAAGTTATGAAGAGGCAGTCACTTTAGCTAAAGAAAATGCAAAATACGGCGATAATGTGATTTTGTCTCCGGCGAGTACAAGTTTTGATTTGTTTAAAAACTTTGAAGAGCGCGGAAATCTGTTTAAGAAAATAGTAAATGAACTTTAAGGAGAGCATATGAAAGAGCTTATAAAAACATTGAGCGATTTGCGCGGCATATCGGGATATGAGTACAGAATTTCAGATAAGATTGCGGAATTTTTTTCCCCGTATGCAGATGAAGTGCGAAAGGATGCACTCGGTAATATAATTGCGGTAAAAAGGTGCGGAAAAGACAATGCACCAAAAATAATGATAGAAGCGCACACCGATGAAATCGGTCTTATGGTAAGCGGCATAGATAAAAACGGATTTATATTGTTTGTGCCCGTCGGAGGTGTAGACAAGAGAATTTTGCCGGCAAGTGAAGTAATTGTGCACGGAATAAAGGATTTAAAAGGCGTTATAGGTGCAAAGCCTCCGCATCTTCAAAATCCGGGAGAACAAAATAAAAGCTCGGAAATGTCGGATATGGCAATTGATGTCGGAATGAATGAGGAACAGGTCCGAGCGGTTGTATCGATAGGCGACAGTATAACTTTTGCGCAATCGGTAGGCGAGATGGGCGGACAGTTCAGCGGAAAAACTCTGGACGACAGAGCCGGAGTGGCGGCAATTGTTACGGTTATGAAAAATCTTACAAAACTAAGACTTGACGCAGATGTTTATGCGGTAGCTGCCGTACAGGAAGAAGTAGGTTTAAGAGGGGCAAAAACGGCAGCGTACGGAGTTTGCCCGGATATAGCGGTAAGTATTGATGTCTGCCACGGAATTACACCCGATAATTCTAAAAATGCGTTTGAGGTTGGAGATGGTGTCGTAATATCAATCGGACCGAATATTCATCCGAAGCTTTTTGAAAGATTGAAAAAGACGGCGGCTGAGCATCACCTTAAGGTGCAGTATGATGTTGACGGAGGCGATACCGGCACCGATGCGTGGGC
>CAKSFY010000169.1 GCA_934454035.1 uncultured Clostridia bacterium
CTGCCGCACATTTTTCACAGAATATTTTGTAATTCTCAAAATATTCTGTATAAACAGGTGTACAGGTTTCGGTGTCATCATGAAATATGTACTGTGCGGGATTGATTTTATCATAACAGATAAGCGTATCTGTTTCCCATAAATATCCCATTTTGTAGTCATCACGTGAATTAAGCACCTTTGCAAGTATGTATAAAAAGTTTATGTAAAATTTTGTGCCTGTTTTTTTTGAATAATCCTTAAGCTCTGTCACATCAATTCTCGATGTAATTGATACCGAGCATTTGCAATCCTCCGAAAAATGGCGGAAAACACCTTTTCGGTAATATTTTTCTTTGTCTATAACTTTGTAGTTCATCTTTTAATTCTCCAATTTTAATTCATTTATATATTTTTGCAGCAATTCCAGAAATTTTCCTGCATGAGCACCGTCCATCTG
Source organism: uncultured Clostridia bacterium (assembly GCA_934454035.1). Taxonomy (GTDB): domain Bacteria; phylum Bacillota; class Clostridia; order UBA1381; family UBA1381; genus CAKSQL01. The sequence continues at coordinate 440 of CAKSFY010000169.1, forward strand.
CGTATGATGAAACTGAAAGGAAACCTTAAGAGTCGCCTTAAAAAGCTTCTTCTTGTATCTGCCCCAAAAGACAAACGGGTTATTGTATATTCCGCTGTACATTCCTACAACCCCGTCAATATCATACTCGCAAAGCGCCGATGTGCCGATTACCATAGAATCGGTTACATCATGATTTTTACAAGTATTCCTGACTTTTTCGGTCAGATTCAGATAATCGCTGTTAAACCTTATCAAATCGGAACAAAATACAACATCGCAAGAGCTGACCCCTCCGATTTTGTTCTTTACTATTGTATTTACCGCAAGGCTATCATATTGCATCAGTTTTTTACCGACCGGAAGAAGAAAAAATTCTTCCGTCTTATTTGCGGCTTTCCCGATACAATAACACATCAGCATATTGAATTTCAGCTTATGCCGCCGCCCGAACTTCAGAAGCTTAGTAACATCAATTGTTTTAAATACCGTAACCATCGGGTTTGGAGCCTGCATCCAAAGTTCAAATGCCTCAGCCCGTTTTGTATCATTCGGATTTATTTCTTTTATCATTTCTAACCTCTTTTTTTCTTTTTCGGCGAAGGCAATTCGTTATACATTGCATTAAAAAGTTTCGTCAAAAATTGTTTATCTTCAAGTCTGTCAACCAAAATCATATCCTTCGCTCCGTCATACGGCGGTTCGTGTGATGCTCCGGGAAGCATAACCTCTGCCGACGGAACAGTTTTTACCAACAGTCTGTTATCGCAAAGATAAGCAGCTATTTTTTCATTTTGGTAGATAATATACTCCCCCATCATTTGCCTGTATGTTATATTATCAATTTCGGATAATTGTTCCAGAACAAATGTTAAATACTCCTTGCTTGTTGCCATTGCCGTGTATCCTTTCGTAATTTATTATATATTTTTATTGTTTTTGTTTATCTTCGCTATATTTTTGAATTTCTGCTTCTTTTGGGCAAGATATCCGTCAGTATTTTCAAAATACGCATTTTCTGCCTTTAACTTCTGATACGATGCCAATCGCTCCGGTGAAAGCTTTCCGTTTGAAATTGCCTCCCTGACGGCACAGCCCGGCTCGCTTGTATGCGTACAGTCTGAAAAACGGCACTTTCCTGCCAATTCGTCTATATCTGAAAATGATTTATCTATTCCGCTGTCCGCATTCCACAATCCCAGCTCTCTCATCCCCGGAGTATCAATCACCATTCCGCCGCCGTTAATGAGAAACAGCTCGCGTCTTGTGGTGGTGTGTCTTCCCTTATCGTCATTTCGGAGTCCGTTTGTTTTAATCAGGTTTTCGCCCAAAAGGCGATTGATGAGCGTAGATTTACCGACACCGGACGAACCGACAAGGGCAACTGTTTTTCCGGCTCCGATATAGGGTAATAGTTGTTTAAAGCTATCGTTATTGTTGGTCGTGGTTATAATGTCCGTGCCGAAAGCAATCTCTTCAATCTGAGTTTTTATTTTATCCGGCTCAAAACACAAATCCGATTTTGTAAGAACAATAACAGGCACGGCACCGCTTTCCCATACAGCGGATAGATAGCGTTCTGCCCGTCTTATATTAAAATCATTATTCAGCGACATACAGATAAAAACCGTATCAACATTGGCGGCAACGGTTTGTTCTTTATTGCCTGTGCCTGCCGCCTTTCGCACAAATACGCTTTTTCTTGGCAAAATGCCGTGTATGACGGCATGATTTTGAATTTCGCCGCATTTAACCAAAATAAAATCACCCACCACCGGAAAATCTTCTGCATTTTTTGCGTTATAGTGCATTTTGCCCGAAATTTCCGCGAGTTGTTCGCCATTTTCGCTGACTATATAATATATTCCCTTTTCCTGCGACAGAACTCTGCCGATTTTGTATTCACTTGACGGCATTTCATACTGTCCGTGCAGTCCGTATACCGTCATATCCGTTTTATTCATTACTTTTTCCTTTCTCTTTTTTTTTAAAGTTTCACGGAATAAACCATTAACTGAATTTTATTATCTGATAACGGCTGACCGTCAAAATCCGAATAAGTTTTACATACTTCCATTTTGAGCTTTGTGAAAATCTCCCTCACCTCGCCTGCCGAATACAGTCTGATAACATTTCCTTCTTTTATATCGGGCTTTGATAACATTTCGCCGTATTTGTAATCAGCCTGCCCGTAAATTAAGGTTTTTGAATTCTTTTCCCATTCAAACTCGGACAGTGTAAGACACTTCTCGCCTGCCTCCCACAATTTGCATGGAAAATGCGTTTCGGCATAAGCCCTGTTCATAATATCCATAAAGTGCTTTCCGCCCGGCTTTAAAGCTTTTGAAATAATCTCAAAAATTTTATTGTTTTCATTCTCATTTTCAAGATAACCGACCGCACCGTCCGCCATATTCAAAACAACATCAAAAGCGTTTGTAAAATTTATATCTCTGATGTCGGATAGAATAAAATGTGCGTCCAGCTTTTCCTTTTCTGCCTCTTGCACGGCAAAGCGTATGTATTCAGGGGTAATGTCCACACCCGTAACGCAAAAACCTCTGCGAGCAAATTCAAGCGCATGTCTGCCGTATCCGCAGGCGAGATCAAGAATTTTTTCATTGCCTTTTAAATTCAGTTCATTAATTATAAAATCCGCTTGTTTTTTTGTATCCTCCGTCCAGGATTGCTCCCGAATGTCAAGACTCCATATTTTTTTATACCAGTCATTTTTCATCTTTTTCATAATTTTTTCCTTATCCGATAAACCTGATTGTCCGTATATGCACTAAATTCACGAAATAATACAAACGATTAATTACAGAAAACCACACCGGTATTTTACTGCCGGTAAACAAATAAACCTTGCCTTCAATGGCAATGTTATATTCCTGCGCTGCCTGAACCGGAATTTGAAGCTCACCGTTTTCGCGGATTAAAGATTTACCGAATATAAACTTTCCGCCTTTATTCATTTGCGGCATAGAACCACCTCCTTGATTTATCCGATTGTTGCTTTATATGATGTGCTAACTAACGCTCGTTAGTATTATACTACAACAATATATAAAAGTCAATATATTTCAAAAAATTTTCGATAAAAACCATCA
>CAKSFY010000170.1 GCA_934454035.1 uncultured Clostridia bacterium
TTTCCTCCTGTTTTTGTGTTTATTTTATTATATCATATTTTGCATGATTGTGTCTACTTTTTTAGTATAGCACCAGTTTTTGGCTTTTGCTTTTTATGCATATGCAAACAGAAATAATATTAAGCAAGGTTGTTTCAACCGCCATTACTATTCAAACTATTTGCGTTCGGCGCAAATTAAAAATGCAGTAGAACTGTTTGGCGGCAAGAAGCTCCCGGCTTACTCTTACGGCAATCCGGATTTGTATATTATGGCAAAGAAAAATGATTCTGCAATGGCAGTCGGGCTTTGGAATATATTCGCCGATGTGATTTTTGAACCTGTTATTGAACTTGATAAAGAATATTCACAGATAGAATTTATTAATTGCAGCGGAAAAATCGAAGGAAATAAAGTGACCTTATCTGATATGGCACCTTTCAGTTTTGCGGGATTTGAAGTTAAATAAAAGACGGTATAATTGGGAAAAGTAACGCAAGCAAGGAGAATTATATTATGACAAAATGGATCTGGCTCGATGAAAAAAAATATCCGATGGAGCAAAAAACTTTTTATACATTATTTTCAAAACAACAGGAAATACGGTACTGCTGCGCGGAGTTTCATAAATTTTATCATTTTCCGAAAAAAGCTTCAAAGATACGTATAAATGTGTCGGCTGATGCCAAGTATCTATTGTATCTTAACAGTAAATTTGTCGGACAGGGGCCTGTTTGTCATGGAGGAGATTACGGATTTGACGGAACAATGCCATACTGCTACTATAACTGTTATGAGTTAGAAACAGACACACAAAATGTGGAGTTTTATGCACTTGTTCCGCTTATACCGACAGTACAAAGCGAAACCTCATGGGGACACGGCGGTTTTATGCTGGAGGCGGAAGTATTTTTTAAAGACGGTACAAGAATTAATATATCGGCGGATGAAGATTGGAAATCACGCATTAACCGTCAGCGCTACGCCGTTAATAAAACCGATATGACAATCCTCTCGGATAAATGGGAAAAATCTGTTGTTATTCCGGACAGCCGTACAATGCGTCCGTCTCCGATTGAAAATTTAACGGAAGAAATAATTTATCCGTGCAGAGAGGAACAGACGAATGATGGCAGCAGCCGGGTGTTTGAATTGGATAGGATTTATTCGGGATATTATCATTTTCAGGTGTGTGCGCCGGATAATGCGGAATATATGATTGTGATAAAAGGATACGAAAAGGAACCTGTAGGTTTATCAGATGAAATTTTGTACGGAAAAGGTTCAATTGATTTTCGCGGACTTAAAATGGTAAGCTGCGGAATGTTTAAGATGGAAATCATATGTTTCGGAGATTACAAAATAGAAGTGAATAATGTGTCATTTATTTTTTCACATTATCCGTGCCCGGAAAATGGCAGTTTCTCTTGTTCTGATCAGGATTTGTATGATATTTATGAGCTCGGAAAGCATACTTTGAAGATATGCAGGCAGACGCTCGAGCTGGATAGCCCTATGCATCAGGAAAATTTGGGATGCACAGGTGATTATATGATTTCAAGTCTGATGAATTATATGACCTACGGAAATACAGAGCTGACGCGTTTTGACCTTGTTCGGACGGCAGATTATCTTGCTGCAAATAACTATAAAATGTTTCATACTTCCTACAGTATGCTTTGGATTCAAATGCTGTACGATTATTATATGTACAGCGGTGACAGGACAATGCCTGAATATGCAAAGCTGACCATGGAGAGACTTTTGGAGCGGTTTGACGGATATATCGGCAAGACGGGCATTATCGATAATCCGCCGGACTATATGTTTGTAGATTGGCTGATGGTGGACGGCAACAGTATGCATCATCCGCCAAAAGCACTGGGGCAGGGAGTCTTGTCTGCATTTTATTATCATGGCTTGGTCCTGGCTGAAAAACTCGAACTGATACTCGGAGACAAATCCCAAGCAGATGTATATAAAGCCAAATCAGAGAAATTTAAGGCTGCATTTCACAATACTTTATATGATGAAAAAAAGGGACTTTATATTGACGGGTTAAATGGCGAATACCGTCAGAATGAATGGCTGCCGCAAAATGTTTCAAAACGTTATTACAGTGTTCATACAAATTCACTGGCTGTGTTATATGGTTTATGCCCTGATAATAGTGCGCAGGAAATAATGAAAAGAGTAATGAATGATGATTCTTTGATAAAGCCACAGCCGTATTTTATGCATTTTGTGTTGGAGGCAATCAGCAAATGCGGATTGTTTGCTTCTTATGGTTTGAATCAAATCAGAAGATGGAAGTGCATGCTTGATTTTCCAAAGGGATTAAAAGAGGGATGGTATGACTTTACCGGCGGATATGGTTTTGACTATAGTCATGTATGGGGAGGAACACCAACATATCAGCTTCCGGCAAAACTTTCGGGGCTTGAAATCTTGGAAGCCGGGTTTAAAAAAATTAGGTTGTCACCGAAGTTATTCGGATTGGAATATGCAAATATAAAAATTCCTGCTCCGTTTGGAAACATTGAAATTGAAATGAAAAAGGGAGAAGAGACAAAAATCAAAATACCGGAAGGTATTTGTATTGAAAATACATAATTTCGCTTTGAAATAAAGCGGAATATGGATTCGCCGCAACAGTAAAACGATGATATAAATCGGTTGCAGAAACTTTCTGTGACTGGTTTATATCATTTTTTATATTATAATAAAAAACTTTATTAAATCATTTAATTATTTTTTAAAAATCTATTGACATTTTAGTTAGTTTTATGTACAATTAAGTTAAAGGAATTGATTAAATAACTAACAAGGAGGATAGAAGATGCAAAGTGTATGCATTATAAAATTATGAGAATCTTTCAAAAAGGCTTTAACTATGCTCAAGACGGCCCGGGCAACCGATTGGTATATCATATTGCCGGCTGCAATATGCATTGTCTCTGGTGTTCGAATCCTGAGGGAATGAAATCAAAAGACAGCTACCCTGAGCGCTCTTGCGAAGATTTGGTCAATGAAGCAATCAGCTGTAAACCTCTGTTTTTCGGCGGAGGGGGAGTGACATTTACCGGAGGAGAAGCAACGCTTGATTATGAGCAGTTAAAAGATGTGTTGTTTGGGATGAAACAAAATAAGATACATATTGAGCCAAATGATGAATTTACAAAAGAGCGAATTGACAAGGTCAGAGACTTTACAGCCAAGTCCGAAATGGTTGAAATGCTGGGAAAAACATATGGCAGAGCTGAAAACTACACAAAAGAAGTGATTTTTTTGTTGAGCAAGTTACAGGTCATGTAATTCCGGATTTTCGTTTTGCTTTGAAGTATGGGATTGATGAAATGATAAAAAAGGCAAACTCTAAACAAGGTGAATTTTACGAAGCTGCGGCAATCGCGCTGAAAGGGGTAAAAATCCTTGCAGAAAGGTATATTATAGTGTTACACAGTGACAGAGGAAGTCAATACACAAGCGAGGCATATCGGAAATTATTAAAAAACTGCGGAATAATA
>CAKSFY010000171.1 GCA_934454035.1 uncultured Clostridia bacterium
TTCTCATTGTATCGGTATAAACTCTGAATACACCCGTATTGTGCGTTGTGCGATATTTAAATTCATCACTTATTTTATCGCTTATTTTGTATCCGTAGGCTTCACACGCCTGAACCGCATTTCTGTATCCTGCAAACGGATTTACCGCTCTTTTCAAAGGCTCATCTGTCTGTATACCCAAGATAATGTCCTCGCCTTTTTTTATATAACCCGGTTTATACGAAAGAATCGAAGAAACATTTTCTGTATCAACATCCAAAACGCCGCCCTTTTCATTTTCGGCAATTAAAAGCTCGTCAACTCTTTTTTTCACCGACGCCGTTCTGTCTGTTACTCCCTCCAAAAATTCCGAATCTCCCATATACGAAGTATAGTTTTTCTGAACAAAATCTCTCAGATTAATTTCGTCTTGCCAAACTCCTCCGTTAAAACCTCTCCATGCTTGCATATTTTGTCATCCTTTCCGGTTTAGTGTGCTTAACCATACAAAAAGGGCATCCTATAAGGTAGGATGCCCGGATGGTCTTAAATCCAATTCTCGCTGTTCCCTTAAATCATATCCGGGTTCCTTCGGTTACAACTCGAATTTTGTTGTAATTATATACTATATATTGTGCTTTGTCAACTATTTTTTTTATTTTTAATACAATATGTTAATTATACACGATAACTATTTTATTTCTTCCAGGATTTTATCTATAAGTAACAACCGATATAGCGTGCGAAGCGAAACACATTGAATACATATATTATATATCAATATTAATCAATTATTTTAGCACTGATTATTGCAGATTTACAAATTAATAAATTTTTCCAATAATATAATTACATAAAACTTCTTTAATTGCAAACAATAACAACACATAGAAAAATCATGTAGAAAAAAGGAGTTTTTTGTATGAAAGCAACAGGAATAGTGCGAAGAATCGATGACCTCGGAAGAGTTGTAATACCAAAAGAAATCAGAAGAACCATGCGGATTCGCGAAGGAGACCCATTGGAAATATTTACCGAAAAGGACGGAGAGGTAATTTTTAAAAAATATTCTCCCATCGGCGAACTAGGTGATTTTGCACTCACATATGTGGATACACTTGCCAAAACAACAGGAAAAGGCGCTTGTATAACCGACAGAGATAATGTAATTGCCGTATCGGGACTTCCAAAAAAAGAACTGATAGAGAAAAAAGTCAGTCCTGATTTAGACAATATCATGAATGAAAAAACAACATTCAAATCTCAGGGATTCGATTCAGGTCTTTCAATAGCCGAAGGCGTTGACAAATATAACGCAGGAGTTGTTGTTCCGATCGTTTCCGAAGGAGATACAATCGGTTCGGTAATATTTGTATTAAAAGACGGAGAACAGCCGAATGAAATAGAAAGCAAACTTGCCGAATCCGCAGCAGGATTTTTAGGTAAGCATATGGAAGGCTGAATCCATCGGCATGCCTTAAATCAGCATGCCGTACATAAATAAATTGACATCGCCTCAAAAATATTATATAATAAGAATATACAATATTTTTAAGGATGAGATTATAAATGATACCGGTAGAAAAAAACAAAAAATATAATGTACAAGTGATTGATTTTGCCTCCGACGGAAACGGAATTGCAAAACTTGACGGCTTTACAATCTTTGTTCCGTTGTCAGTCCCCGGGGATGAACTCGAAATTTTAATTGTAAAGGTAAATGCTTCACATGCATACGGCAAAATTACCGAGATAATTAAGCCTTCCAAAAATCGTGTTATTCCGCAGTGTAATGCATATTCCAAGTGCGGCGGATGTACATTTATGCAAAGTGAATATACTTTACAGCTTGAATCGAAGAAAAAGTTTGTTGAGGATGCTATGAAACGAATCGGCGGGTTTAAAAACTTCGCCGTTTCCGAAATAATCGGCATGCAGAATCCGTATAAATACAGAAATAAAATGGTGTTTCCGTTTGCGTCTGATAAAAATAATGAAATTCAATACGGCTTTTTCAGAGCGAGAAGCCATGATTTGATTCCGCTTTCTTCCTGCCTTTTGGGTGATGATATTAATATGCCTGTTTTGAAAACAGTAAAAGAACACATGAAAAAATACAATATCCATCCTTATTGTGAAGCAAACCATTCAGGAACAGTACGGCGTGTATTTACCCGAAAATCATATCATACAGGTGAAACTATGGTTGTGATTTCTATAAACGGAAAGTCAATTGCTCAGGCAGACGAATTGGTAAAAGCTTTGTCCTCCCTTGATAAAAATATTACAAGTATCTTTTTGAATGTTAACACCCAAAAAAATAACCTGGTTCTCGGCGATAAAAATATTTTGCTTTACGGCAAGCCGGTTATTTGCGATATACTTTGCGGACTTAAATATGAAATATCTCCATCGAGCTTTTATCAGATAAATCCGGTTCAAACCGAAAAACTATATGCAAAAGCTATTGAATATGCTGCAATTAAGCCAAATGAAAGTGTACTTGATATTTATTGCGGTATAGGAACAATATCGCTCTGTGCCGCCAAATACGCGAAAAAAGTTGTCGGTGTCGAAATTGTTGAAGCCGCAATACAAAACGCAAAGAAAAATGCATTGAACAATAATATAAGCAATACCGATTTTTACGCAGGAAGTGCAGAAAATGTAGTTCCTAAACTTTTATCAAACGGATTCGCACCGGATGTCGTTATTCTTGATCCTCCCCGAAAAGGAAGTGACGCCGCGACATTATCAGCAATTGCTGCGGCAATGCCGAATCGAATTGTATATGTGTCCTGCAATCCGGCAACTCTTGCAAGAGACGCAAAATATCTTTCTGCGCTCGGATATATCCCTAACTCCGCTTCAGCCGTTGATATGTTTCCTCATACTGCCCATGTGGAGACTATACTGTTGATGCAAAACCGAAATATGTAGAAATCCTTGATTTTAAGCACTTTGTGAAGCATACAGTCTTTAATTTGGATGGCGATAAATTCCGAAATAAAGAGATAAGAAATCACGTTGTCGTAAATGTAGTGATTGATATGGTGTATGGGAACGCAAAGAAACAGTAAATAAATTTTACAAATACATAGGTAACGCGAACACAAAGAAATTCCACTATCCATAATGCGGTGCTGTTTCGCAAATAAAAAAAACAAAGTTTACTTAAACTGCACCCGTGATGAAGCTATAAACGGTGGAGATATTCCTTGCGGACGCTGCAATCCATAATTATGCACAACGATGAATTTTGTAAAATCATACTTTAGAATGATGACAAAAGCCAAAAAATGTGATATAATCTGAATAATTATGTGCAGAATTATTTGAGAATGTGGCAATTTGCAAGGAGTAGTGTTACACAGTGACAGAGGAAGTCAATACACAAGCGAGGCATATCGGAAATTAT
>CAKSFY010000172.1 GCA_934454035.1 uncultured Clostridia bacterium
TGTTAAAGCTCAGTGTCGGCATATTCTCCTCCGGAGTACGGATTTCTCCGTAAGGAACAAGTCCGAGCTTGATAAGTGCCTGGAATCCGTTACAAATTCCGAGCATAAGTCCGTCTCTGTTTTTGAGCATATTCATAACCGATTCCATAACAAGCGGATTGCGGAAAGCGGTTGCAATAAATTTACCCGAACCGTCCGGTTCGTCTCCTCCCGAGAATCCGCCCGGCAGCATTACAATCTGTGATGCGTCAATTCTCTTTTTCATTTCGTTCATGGAGTATGTCACGTCCTCCGGTGAAAGGTTGCGGATTACAAAAACATCCGCAATTCCGCCTGCTTTTTCAAAAGCGCGCGCGGTATCATACTCACAGTTCGTACCCGGGAATACCGGAATAAATATTCTGGGTTTGGCAAACTTTTTGTCTGCTACATGAGCGCAGCGTCCGTAAAAGCTATAGGTTTCCGGTTCTTTTTCTTTCGATTCCGTGCGTGTTTTAAACACCTTTTCAAGCGGCTTCTGCCATGCGTCTAACGCTTCTTCGATTAATATTTCCAGTGAACCGATTTTGATTGAATCACCGCCGGTTGTTGCAATTGTTTTTGCACCTTCAATATCTTCATTTACTTCAAGCACTATTGAACCCAAAGGAGCATAAAACAAAATATCATTAGTGATTCTGTCGTCAAACTTTACACCGATTTTGTTTCCGAAGGTCATTTTTGATACGGTCTCGGCAAGTCCGAAGCCTTTGACCACGCTTGCGGAAAGAACCTTTCCCTCAGTTATCAGGTCATGAACCTTATCATACATCTTTTTAAGACTTTCAAAATCCGGCATATCATTGCTGTCGCGCTTTAAAGTAAAGAGTACAAGCTTTGAGCCGCTCTTTTTAATTTCCTGCGAAGTAATATTTTTGATATTTTCCGGAGCAACCGCAAATGAGGTCAGGGTCGGCGGCACATCAAGCTCGTTAAAGCTTCCGCTCATTGAATCCTTTCCGCCAATTGCCGCGATTCCAAGCTCCAGCTGAGTGCGATATGCACCCAAAAGAGCCGCAAATGGTTTGCCCCAGCGTGTTTTATCTGTGCCGAGCCTTTCAAAATATTCCTGGAACGTCAGATATATTTTCTTATAATCAGCGCCGAGTGCCACCGCCTTTGAAACCGACTCAACAATTGCATAAGCAGCACCGTGATATGGGCTCCATTTTGATATTTTCGGGTTATATCCAAAGGTCATAACGGTTGCGGTGGTTGTATCTCCTTTTAAAACAGGAACTTTTGCTGCCATTCCCTCTGACGGAGTAAGCTGATAAAGTCCGCCGAAAGGCATAAGCACCGAACCTGCGCCGATAGTTGAGTCGAACATTTCGGAAAGACCCTTCTGCGAGCAGACATTTAAGTCGGACAAGGTATCAAGCCACTTTTTCTTTACATCCGTAACAATTTCACGGTTAAATGCGCGATCCTTCTCACTCGGCAGTTCGACTTCAATCTCCGTATGCTTGTCAGCTCCGTTCGTATTTAAGAAATCTCTGGAAATATCACATACCGTTTGCCCTCTCCAGTTCATTACAAGTCGGTTTACATCTGTAACCGTTGCAACTAAAGTTGCCTCGAGATTTTCCTCATGAGCAGCATTTATGAAAGCATCCGCATCATTTTTATCGACAACAACCGCCATACGCTCCTGCGATTCACTTATTGCAAGCTCTGTTCCGTCAAGTCCCTCATATTTTTTTGGAACTCTGTCCAGGTCTATAACCAAGCCGTCCGCAAGTTCACCTATCGCAACAGACACTCCGCCCGCTCCGAAATCATTGCAGCGCTTGATTTTTTCGGTAACGTCTTTATTTCTGAAAAGTCTCTGAATTTTTCTTTCCACCGGAGGATTACCCTTTTGAACCTCGCTTCCGCATGTTGCAAGAGATTCCTCCGTGTGAGCCTTTGATGAGCCTGTAGCTCCGCCGCAGCCGTCTCTGCCGGTTCTTCCGCCAAGCAGGATTATAACATCACCCGGATTCGGAGTTTTTCTGACAACATTTTCCGCCGGTGCCGCACCGATAACCGCACCTATTTCCATTCTTTTGGCAACATAACCCTCATCATATATTTCGGCAACCTGTCCCGTTGCAAGACCGATTTGGTTTCCGTATGAGGAATAGCCTGCCGCCGCACCCTTTGTTATCTTTCTCTGCATAAGCTTGCCGGCATGAGTCTCCTTTAACGACTTTCTCGGATCTCCGCTGCCGGTGACGCGCATTGCCTGATAAACGTACGAGCGTCCAGACAACGGGTCTCTGATTGCTCCGCCGAGACAAGTTGCGGCGCCGCCGAACGGTTCTATTTCGGTAGGGTGATTATGGGTTTCATTTTTGAACATTACAAGCCATGGCTCTTTTTTTCCGTCAACATCGACATCAATCTTTATACTGCATGCATTTATTTCTTCCGATTCATCTATTTCTTTAAGCTTGCCTGCTTTTTTGAGTTGTCTTACGATTATTGTGGCAAGATTCATAAGGCACTCCGCACGGTCGGGAGCATAAAGCTCTTTTTTTGCCGCTTTATATTCATCATAAGCCGCCTTTATAATATCCGAATATTTTCCGTCCGGAACAGTAACAGAGTCAATATGTGTGGAAAAGGTCGTATGGCGGCAGTGATCCGACCAATATGTGTCAATCATTCTCAGCTCGGTCACTGTCGGGTTTCTTTTTTCGTTTTCTTTAAAATATTTGCGGCAGAAAAGAAGATCGTCTATATCCATCGCAAAGCCCATTTGCTTCAAAAGCTCTGAGAGCTTCTCCTCCGACATGTCTATAAAGCCGTCAACCGTTTTAACATCCGGCGGAAGCTCAACCTGCATATCCAGCGAAACGCACTTGTCAAGCGATGCTTCCCTTGCCTCAACCGGGTTAATCAGATATTTTTTTACAATTTCAGTTTCGGCTTCGGTTATTCCCTTGAATATGTAGACTTTTGCCGAGCGCACTGCCGGGCGTTTTTTCTGCGTCAGAATGGAAATACATTCCTCTGCCGATGCAGCACGCTGATCAAACTGTCCGGGCAGATATTCAACCGCAAAATATGTTTCGTCATCTTCAAACGAAATATCCTCATCCCATGCGTTGTCGACAGGCGGCTCGTAAAAAACCGACACCTTCGCTTTTTCATATTCTTCATCTGTGACGCCGTCGGTGTCATATCTGTTTATGACGCGCACATCCGACAATGTACCCAGCGACAGATTCTCTTTCAAATCCGCCAAAACTCCCTGTGCTTCAACGTCAAAGCCTCTTTTCTTTTCAACATAAATTCTTCTGACCATAATGACCTATTTCCTTTCCGAATTTTTTACTTAGAAAACACAAAATC
>CAKSFY010000173.1 GCA_934454035.1 uncultured Clostridia bacterium
GTATACTTGCTACTATCGGCGGAGCTATTGCTTGGATATTCAAGCCACTCGGCTGGGGTACATGGCAGGCAGCGGTTGCATCCATTACAGGTCTTGTCGCAAAAGAAAACATTGTCGGAACAATGGGTATACTCTACGGCGGCGGAGACAACAGTGTTTATGCAACTCTTGCTCAGGCATTTACAGGCATTACGGGTTATTCGTTCCTTGTATTTAACCTATTGTGCGCACCTTGCTTTGCTGCAATCGGAGCTATCAAGCGTGAAATGAACAATGCAAAATGGACTTGGTTTGCAATCGGTTATCAATGCGTATTCGCATATTGCATAGCGTTGGTTATTAACCAGCTCGGAAATGCATTCTGCGGAAATGTAAACATAATAGGACTTGCTGCGGCAATCATTATAATTGCAGGCATAATCTATATGCTCTTTAAACCCTACAAAGAAGCAAACACATTAAAATAATCAAATATATAAAAGGAGGATTTTCCGATGACTTGGCTGATTAATAATATAGGAACAATTTTGGTATTGGCTTTGCTTATTGCAATAGTGGCATTTATTATACTTCATATAAAAAAGGATAAAGCCGCCGGGAAATCTTCCTGCGGCTGCGGATGTGCCAACTGTGCCATGAGAGGCAAGTGCCACGGCGGAAAGAAGGCATAGCATATGCAGTTATTATTATGCGGAATTACAGCGGCGGCGCTTTGCGCCGCTGTAATTATAATTATATCATATTCTAAAAAAAATGCAGAGAATTACTGCAAAAGAAAGGGAATGACGAATTATGAAAATCATGGATTATCTTAAAAACGAAAAGCTTTTGTGCTTTGTCGGCGGAGTAGTTGCCGCAACCTACGGGGTAAAGGCATTAAAAAGTGACAAAACGAGAAAAGCATGTGTTTCAGGTCTTGCAAAATGCATTAAGCTTCAGAATGACGCACAGGAAACCTTTAAAAACATGAAAGAAGAAGCAGAGGACATCTGCTACGATGCAAAGCAAGAGGCAAACAACTAAGGAAAAGAGGGGCAGACAATGAAATACAGAATTGTTTATGATTCCCCCGGCAGACTTCGTATAAGATGCGGCAGCGGAGCTTTCAGAGCAACGCAGGAAGCAAGCTTGATTTCTGCGGTTACAGACATCTGCGGTGTCTGTTCCGCCGAAGCCTCTTCGGTAAACGGCGGCGTGCTTATATATTACAGCGGCGACATAAAAAATGAATTGCTTGATAAGCTCTCCGCCATAGATACAAGCAGCCTGCGCGATATGCCGCTTTCTTCAATGCAGCTTGTAGATTCCGAATTTAAAAAAGATTTTTTGAGTATTATAGGCAAAAGAATTGCGGCAAAGTTTTTGCTTCCCGGATTTTTAAAACTGCCTCTTACGGTCTGGAGAGCAATCCCGTTTGTGAAGGACGGGCTCAAAACTCTTTCGGCAGGTAAGCTTAACGTGGGAGTTTTGGACGCGGTATCAATTTCGGCGTCAATTTTGAGCGGTTCTCCGTCCACTGCTTCCTCAATCATGACGCTTTTAAATATTTCCTCCCTTTTGGAAGGTTATACACGCAAAAAAGCGAAAAATGCACTTTCGGACAGTTTGTCGCTCAATATAGACAAAGTCTGGAAAGTAACGGACGGTGAAGAAAAACAGGTTTCCGTCTCATCAATAAAAAAAGGCGATATCATCCGCGTTCGCTGCGGCAGCATGATTCCCATAGACGGAATTGTGACCGACGGCTCGGCAGGAGTAAACGAAGCGTCCATGACCGGCGAGTCGTTGCCTCAGCTTAAAACTGCCGGACTGACAGTATATGCCGGAACTGTTGTCGAAGAAGGCAGCATAGATATAGAAACAACGAGCCTGCCTGATGACAGCCGTATACACGCAATAATCGATTTGATTGAAAACTCCGAGGAATTAAAATCCGGAGTGCAGACAAAAGCAGAAAATTTCGCGGACAGTATTGTACCGTTCAGTTTCCTTGCCAGTATCGCAACCTATCTTTTGACAGGCAATGCAACAAAAGCGCTTTCTGTTCTCATGGTTGACTATTCCTGCGCAATCAAGCTCTCAACACCGATTTGCGTTATATCAGCAATGAAAGAAGCAACAAACTATGATATAATGATTAAAGGCGGCAGATTCCTGGAAAACTATGCCGATGCCGATACAATTTTGTTTGACAAAACCGGGACATTGACGGTTTCATGTCCGAAGCTGTCGGAAATTGTTTCATTCGGCAATTATGACAAGAAAGAAATCCTGAAAACCGCCGCATGCCTTGAGGAGCATTTTCCGCACAGTGTTGCAAAGGCAATCGTGCGTGCAGCGGAAGAGGAAAAGCTTGAGCATATGGAAGAACATGCTGAAGTTGAATATATCGTTGCTCACGGGATAGCCTCTTATCTGAAAGGGCAGCGTGCCTTAATCGGCAGCTCACACTTTGTTTTTGACGATGAAAAAATCCCGGTAAGCAGTGAGCAGCGGCAGCTTATAAATTCTTTGGCGAAAAAGTATTCCATGATATATCTTGCCATCGGCGGCGAGCTATGCGGAATACTATGCATAGAAGACCCGATAAGAGAAAATGCAAAAGAAGTCATTTCATCTCTTAAGGAAAAAGGGTTTTCCGATATTATGATGATTACCGGCGATGGTGAAAGCACTGCCGCAAATGTATCGGAAGAATTGGGTATAAAAAAATTCTATGCCAAGGTTCTGCCCGAGGATAAGCTGACAATTGTAAATTCAATTAAGGAACAAAACCACAAGGTTGTTATGGTAGGTGACGGAATAAACGACTCTCCTGCACTTGCGGCGGCAGATGTGTCAATCGCCATGAAAGACGCATCGGATATAGCAAGAGAGGTTGCGGATATAACACTTTTATCCTCAGATCTTGCAAGGCTGATTGTCTTAAGAGATTTGAGCGAGAAAATGTTTTCGCGGATTCATTCCAACTACAAATTTATAACACTTTTCAACAGCAGTCTGCTTGCTCTCGGAATATGCGGAATTATTTCGCCCGTGACAAGCGCTCTGCTCCACAATATTTCAACAATGGGAATTTGTATAAGAAGTATGAAACCGATTCTATAAAAGGAGGACGAAGATGCTATCCTCAACTAAAAAAAAGTATATGTTTATAATTTACGAGCTGAGGAACAACGGCGACGAAGTAAGAAGTATTGATATAGCGCACGCATTGAACGTGAAAAAAGCAAGTATTTCGCTTATGCTGCCGAATTTGATAAAAGAAGATTTAATCGAAAAGGATGAAGGCGGCTTTATTGCTCTTACCAAAAAAGGCGCAGTCTTTGCAGGAGAGTTGTATCTTAAGTATCTGACCTTGTAC
>CAKSFY010000174.1 GCA_934454035.1 uncultured Clostridia bacterium
GATATAAAGATGCATTGACTGAGTACAAAGAAACTGTAAAATTAAACGGATATTGTATATTTTCAATTTCTAACAATGTTTCAATTCACGATCAAAAAATAACACGAAGTGATTATAGACTGGAAAAACATACAAATTGAATTTTAAAATTATACATAAATAACTTTCAAAAGGCACAGAGCTAAAAAACTCTGTGCCTTTAAAATCCCCATTTTATGCGGCTTTTAAGAACCTCTGTTTGCTGCATATCATATGTATTGACGGAGCGGAGGCCGTAAGTTTGACGCCGAACCTGCCGCCTTGTTTTACGATTTTCGGCTCGGCAAGCGTGAGCTCATCGCTTCCGGGCGAAACAATTCCGTAGCCGTTTTCCTTTACTTCATGAAGTGCAAACGCTACCTTGTCATACTCTGCCTTAACCTCCGACAAATTTTGAATAAGCTCTATCAAATCTTCTTTGCCGCCGATTTCAAAGCCTGATTTTTCGCCCAAAATTTTATAGAAAAGCTCCTCCGGTGCAGTCAAATCCAGCGTTACATTTCCGCAGCCGAGGTCCATTCCCTCAATACGGCAGCTTTCCACGTCTTTTTCGCCGCAAAGTGCACCGGACAGTTTCTTTACATGTCTTATTTTTTCAACGCCCTCTATGTTATCGATTACGGCTTTGTAAATCTCTTTGTCAAGCCAGTGCTCCGCTCCGAGACTTTCAACCCACGCAGGCATACGTATATTTATCTCACGCAACGGAAATTCGAACAAAACGGTTTCGATTATATAATTTATATCCTCTTTAGCCAGCTGCTCACAATTGACCGCGACAACCGGCACACCGTACTCTTTTTCCATTTCACATTTGAGAGCCTGTGCTCTCTCCGAATCGGGCGCAGTGGAATTAAGCAGCACCACAAACGGTTTATTTATAGCTTTAAGCTCATTAATAACTCTTTTTTCGGCGACAACATAGTCCGCGCGTTCAATTTCGGTTATACTTCCGTCGGTTGTTACCACAAGTCCGATTGTTGAGTGTTCGGTTATAACCTTTTTTGTTCCGATTTCCGCCGCCTCATAAAACGGAATTGCATTTTCCGACCAGGGCGTATTAACCATTCTCGGTGCGTCATCTTCGATATATCCGAGAGAGCCGTCCACTATATAGCCTACGCAGTCTATCATGCGTACTTTTAAATTTGCGTTGCTCCCGAGCGAAACGGACACCGCCTCGTTCGGAATAAACTTCGGCTCGGTTGTCATGATGGTTCTGCCTGCCGCCGATTGCGGAAGCTCATCCTTTGTTCTCTCGGCACGGTACACATCGGTGATATTCGGTATCACGAGCAAATCCATAAATTTTTTGATAAAAGTCGATTTTCCGGTGCGCACCGGTCCTACCACCCCGATATAGACATCGCCGCCGGAGCGCTCGGCTATATCGCGATATATGTTATAGTTTTCCATATTCTTTCCTCCTTGATTGGTACACGTTTGTATATTTATATTACTCTTGCGGACAAAATATTCCGCACAAAAAACAAATATACGAGAAATATATTTTCGCTTTATTCAGAATGCAACTTGACATTTTTCGCTTTTTGTGGTATAATATAAGCAAAAGTTCGGACTTAAATACTTACAAGGAGGAGATTTTAATTATTTTTAAGTTCACTGTAAAGGGTGACAGACTCACCTCTTTCGGCGCTGAAAAGGCAAATACAGGCAGTCTCAACTATTATTTCTGCGGCTTTTCGTTTGATGAAGCATGGCGGAAATTCACCTGCTTTGCCATATTCAAAATAGGCGAAAGTTACATAGGTCCTGTTTTGATAGCCGACGGAAAGTGTTCTGTCCCGACGGAAGCAATATCAAACGAGGGAAGCTTTGAGATGGGTGTGTACGGCACTGACAGCACCTCAAATCAAAGAATCTCAACAAATTGGTGCAGGATAGAGGTCGCAAACGGGGCATATTCTTCCCGGGCAACCGCTCCGGCAGCCGTTTCTCCCGATGTTTGGGAGGAATATATGTCCTATCTTGCAAATGCCCTTGAAAATGCAGTTCCGCATATAGGCACTGACGGGAATTGGTTTTTTTGGGATTCGGAAAACAAAGAGTACAAAAACAGCGGATTGCCGTCAAGAGGAATTCAGGGCGAGCAGGGGATTCAAGGCATACAGGGAAAACAGGGTTCTCAAGGTGTGCAGGGAATCCAAGGCGAAAAAGGCGATGACGGCTGCACCCCCGTAAGAGGTACAGACTACTGGACGGAAGCCGACCGTGCTGCAATATCTGCGGATTTGGACAGCAAAATTGCAAATAAAGCCGAAAAGTCATGCACCGTACCGCACACCGCAGCAAGCGGTTATCCGATAAATCTGACCGACCATTTGGCAAATGAAGGCTTGTTGGAATGCAGAATTTTCGGCGCGCAGAATTTATTTAATATAAATCTGGTTACAGGTTCCAAGCTTGAATTGCATCCCGAGGAAAATTATATTGACGCAAAAGCTTATTCCAATGCCGCAATGTCAATGAGTGTTTTTATGTCAATGACAGGCTTAAAGGCAGGCGACACGGTTACAACCTCGAGAACGACGGAAATTATACAAGGCTCACGAATCGGCGCATACGGCAGAATTACATTGCTTTCGGGCAAAAGCGAGGTTTCGTCTATAGTTTTGTGCGAATATGACAAACAATCACAGACCGTTACAATACCGACAAGCTTTAATGCCGACAATTATCTGGGGTTGTATATATATGGCACTAATGAAAGCGATGCTGTTTTAAGAATACACAATCTGCAAATTATAAAGGGCACAAAAACACAATTCGGAGATTTGGACGCTGCGGATAATAAGTACAAAATCCCTGTTGTGATAAGCGGAGGTGCTTCTCTCAGCCATACCGCTACCGTGTCGCTCGACACACCGTTATCGTTAAATGAATACATAGACGTAATCAATAAAAAAAGATATAACGGAAGTTCCGTCAGCGATATATCCGTCAGCGGAGAATTAAAAACGATTGACAGTGATGTAAATACCGTA
Organism: uncultured Clostridia bacterium; assembly: GCA_934454035.1. Classification (GTDB taxonomy): domain Bacteria; phylum Bacillota; class Clostridia; order UBA1381; family UBA1381; genus CAKSQL01. The sequence goes on from CAKSFY010000174.1 coordinate 3,045, forward strand.
AATTGCGGTACTTCATCACCGCCGACAAAAATTGAACTGTCATATTATCAGGACATAAATAAGGTTATAGCCAATTTAACAAATGCAATATTATTATGCAATTGTAATGTTCAATAATAAAAACGGTTTCAAGCCATGAAGAAATCCCCCCGTCAGCCGGCGGCTGACACCCCCCTTTAGGCAAGTGGGGCGAATACGCACTCCCGATTAGCCCTCCTCTGCCTCCCGATATGCCCTCCTTGCCTAAAGGAGGGGGGACCATCCGTCAGGATGGTGGGAGGATTCAATAAAGGGAG
>CAKSFY010000175.1 GCA_934454035.1 uncultured Clostridia bacterium
CTAACGGAGCCGCACCGGGCGGTGTTTTGGAACATCCCGGCACGGTAAAGGAACCGCAGAAAATCCGTGACAGCTGGAACCAATCATTTATGGGGACACAAAACTCGCACCGCATTGCCGTTTTGGAAGAAGGTATGAAATATACTCCGATCGGTATATCACCGAACGAGGCTCAGTTTCTTGAAACACGAAAGTTTCAGATTAACGAAATAGCTCGAATTTTCAGAGTACCGCCGCATATGGTCGGTGACCTTGAGAAATCGAGTTTTTCCAATATAGAGCAACAGTCGCTTGAATTTGTGAAATACACGCTTGACCCGTGGGTTTCGCGGTGGGAGCAGTCAATGGTGCGTTCCCTTCTTCTGCCCAACGAGAAAAAAGAGTATTTTGTAAAGTTCAATGTGGACGGACTCTTGCGCGGTGATTATCAAAGCCGAATGAACGGCTATGCAACGGCAAGGCAGAACGGATGGATGAGTGCAAACGATATACGGGAACTTGAAAATCTTGACCGTATTCCAAAAGAGGACGGCGGCGACTTGTATTTGGTAAACGGAAATATGCTGCCGCTCGATAATATAACGAAACATAATGCGTACTTTGATGAAGGTATGCAAAAGGAGGATGAAAACAAAGATGAAGAAGTTTTGGAACTGGACGAACCAAACGGACAATCCGAAGGAGAACGGCAGGACGCTGTTTTTGAACGGAACAATCGCAGACGAGAGTTGGTATGACGATGATGTCACACCGCAGTTATTCAAAAATGACCTTTATGCGGAAAGCGGTGATGTAACCGTGTGGCTCAACTCGCCGGGCGGCGATTGTGTTGCCGCAGCGCAGATTTACAATATGCTGAAAGAATACCCGGGCAATATCACAATTAAAATTGACGGCATAGCCGCAAGTGCGGCATCACTCATTGCAATGGCGGGAAACGAGGTTTTAATGTCCCCGGTGTCAATGATGATGATTCACAATCCGATGACTGCGGCAATCGGGAATGCGGACGAGATGCAAAAGACGGCGGCAATGCTCGATGAGGTCAAGGACAGCATCATTAACGCTTATGAACTGAAAACGGGACTTACGCGTGCGAAACTTTCACATCTCATGGATGATGAAACCTGGATGAATGCGGTAACGGCGGTAGACCTCGGCTTTGCCGACGGCATTTTGTATCGTGATTCGGATAAAAACGATGAGAAATCCGAAGATGATAAGACGGACGGCGAGCCGGAAACAAAGACAGAACCGGATGAGGAAAAAGAAAAACCTCAATCTGTTGCTAATGAACCCCAAATTGAGAACCGAGTATCCGAACCTATGCTGTTTTCAAGGCAGAAGTCGGATTTGGACTTGATCCAAAAAATCAATAAGCATTTTGAAAAACCAAAAGAACCCGTAAAACAAGGCCGCAGTGCAGCAGTACTGATGGAACGGCTTAATTTAATGAAATACTAATTTTGAGGAGGATTTATTTATGACTATCAATGAAATGAGAACCAAAAGAGCAAAAGCCTGGGATGCCGCTAAAGCATTTTTAGACTCACACACCAACGAAAACGGTATGCTCTCCCCGGAGGACGATGCCGTTTACACCAAAATGGAGAGTGAAATTGCGGATTACTCAAAGGAAATCGCAAGGCTTGAACGCAGAGAGGCGCTTGACGCAGAACTTAATATGCCCACAAGCAAGCGTATCACGGAAAAGCCGGATACACCAAAACCGGAAGACGAAAAGACAGGCAAAGCGTCCGATACCTACAAAAAGGCATTCTGGAATCAGCTCCGTTCAAAAATGGGTGTAACCACACCGGAGCTTCGCAATGCACTCCAGGAAGGCACAGACTCCGAAGGCGGATACCTTGTGCCGGACGAGTTTGAGCATACGCTTGTTACGGCAATGAATGATGCAACGGTTATAAGACCGCTTGCTCATGTCATCAAAACATCAAGCGGTGCGCATAAAATTCCCGTTGTCGCATCGCACGGCAGCGCTGCGTGGATTGATGAGGAAGGCGCATACACCGAGGGTGACGAAACATTCGGGCAGGCACAGCTTGACGCGCATAAGGTCGGCACAATTATCAAGGTGTCGGAAGAACTCTTAAATGATTCTGCATTCGACCTTGAGGGGTATTTTGTTACTGAATTTGCAAGACGAATCGGCGAAAAAGAAGAAGAGGCTTTCCTTGTCGGAAACGGAACTCTTAAACCTACCGGTATTCTCAATACCACAGGCGGCGGTGAAGTTGGTGTCACCTCTGCAAGTGCAACGGCAATTACGGCAGATGAACTTATCGACCTTTACCATTCGCTGAAAGAACCCTACCGTAAGGATGCTGTTTGGATTTTGAACGATTCCACGGTAAAGGCAATCAGAAAGCTTAAGGACGGAAACGGTCAGTATTTGTGGCAGCCGGGAATTAAGGACGGCCAGGTAAATACAATTCTCGGCAGACCCTACTTTACATCTTCTTTTGTTCCCGAAATTAAGGCAAGCGCAAAAACCGTAATCTTCGGTAATATCAACTACTATTGGATCGGCGACCGTGAGGGCATCACATTCAAAAGGCTAAATGAACTGTTTGCCGGCAACGGACAGGTCGGTTTCCTTGCCTACAAAAGACTTGACGGTAAAACCGTACTGCCGGAGGCTATCAAGGTTCTTCAGATGAAGTCTGCGTAATCGAGGTGATTCCGTATGAAAATACAGGCGCTTAAAAGCTGTGCCGGACTTGACTTTGCGTACTATGAGGGCGAGATTGCCGATTGCGATGATGCGGTCGCAAAGGACTTGATTTGTGCCGGGTATGCAAAGGAGATAAAGCCGGCAAAACCGAAAGCAGGTGGAAAGGCATATGCTGACGCTTGATGAAGTAAAAGGATTTTTAAGGATAGACCACAACGAGGAGGACGGATACATTTCCGTTCTTCTGCTTTTGGCAAAGGAACTGTGTGAGAATTATTTGAGGAAAGACATCATCGAACCGATGCCGGAATCTGTGCGCCAGGCGCAGCTTTTGGTTATCTCACATTTTTATGAAAACAGGAGCGGCGTACCTATTCCCGAAACGGTGTATCGGCTTTTGGATAATTACAGAAAGGACCAATTCTAATGAATTTTTCAAAATTAAGGCACAGGATTATTTTTCTGTCACCGACAGATGAAATTACAAATTCTATGGGCGAAACAGTGCCGAGATACAAGCCGTTCAAACCGTATCTTCCTCTGCCATTGCAAATGCAAAAGAATAAGGTGTATCTTTCACATGACAGTGATGGGAATGCAATACTCACCGAACAGAATGGAAAGCCGCTTGCACATAAG
>CAKSFY010000176.1 GCA_934454035.1 uncultured Clostridia bacterium
CTCCTGCATCTATGCCCATCTCCCGCAGCACAAGCTTGACTGACGGAATAACAACATGATTCAACATAACCGAAATCACTTTGTCTGCTTTTGTTTGCTCTGCGAGAGCTTTTTTCATTTCTCCTTTTTTATATAGCTCATATATTTTTTGATACGTCGGAAGCATTATATTGTATGTAGAACCTATGCCGCCGTCCGCACCTGCTGCAAGTCCGCAAAGAAGCATTTCATCCGGACCGTTAATTACAGATGCTTTCGGGCATTCGCTTTTTAATTCTATCACTTTATAATAATTCGAGTTTGTCCATTTCACTGATGTTATATTATCAATTTCAAAAAGTCTTTTAAAAAGTCTTGTCGGCATAACTCTGTTGGCAGACAAAGCATAGTAAATCATAACCGGAATATTTATGCTTGCCGCAATATTTTTATAGTAATTATATATGTCTTCATCATCATACGAAAAATATATCGGAGGTATTGCCGAAATTGCGTCCGCACCGCAGGCCTCGGCATGCTTTGCAAGTTCTATTGTATTTTTGTAATTCATATCTGTTATATGTACGATCTTTGTACATTCTCCGCCTATGTAATCTATAGATTTTTCGCACAGTTTTTTTCTTTCATCCAATGAGAGCAGCAGGCCTTCTCCGGTTGCTCCGCCGATATAAAACCCGCTTGCATTCTGCTTTAACAGAAATTCTATTAACTTTTTTAAAGCCCCCGTATTTACGCTGCCGTTATCAAGCGGCGTGACAAGTGCCGGCATAACTCCTTTTATTTTATTCAGCATAGCTTTTATTCCCTCTTTCTTAATTATTCCAATCTCCAGATTATCTGCATAATCTCCGAAGGAGACTTATTATCCTTATGAGCATAGAAAACCGTTAATATACTTCCGTCGGAAAGTTCAACAGATGAGGGATAGCCAAGATCGTCATCACCTTTTATTGTATTATAAAGCTTAATTCCCGTTTCCCATGATTTACCGTCATCACAGCTTACCATAATTCTTATTCCGCAAGGATCAAAGCGATGTCCGTAAGCTGCAATCAGAGTTCCGTCCGAGCGTCTTAAAATATGAGACGGACCGCCCTCTTTAAATTCCGTAATTTGACGCGGTTTTGTAAATGTTTTTCCGCCATCACATGAATCGCATTGGAAAATACACATATTATTTCCTCCGGTATAACTCTGTACCCTTATATGAACAAGAATTTTTCCGTTCGGCAAAACAATTGTATGCGGCTCACATGACAACATTCTTTCACCGTCTGCAAAAATGTCGTCAATAGCGGATACAAATTCAAAATCTCCGCTTTCACTCATAATATGACATTCAAGCCTGTCTCTTACATCATTTATCGGCGGCCACGATTTTGCAAGTGTCTTATTCCATGTACGCCCTATATAAATAACTCTGCCGTCATTTAATACCGTAGGTCCGTGTGGAGTTGAAATATCACAGTGTCTGACGTCTCCGAACGTATATCCACCGTCATTACTGAGTACATAGGTCGACCCGATATATTCGTCTTCAAGACCTTGTGATTCTATTGTATTAAGATAAGCATCTATATAGGGATTATCTGTCTGCCAGTTTCTCCAGTTCAGTTTTTCATGTTCCTTGACACAATGTCTCTGCACTTCAATTGTATTGTTGAATGAAGTAACAATAACATTTTTATCTCCATATGCAAGTATTCCGCAATCACGGTCGTCAAGCGGAGTATCTATCAATATCTCAGGTCTCGACCATGTTGTACCCTCATCTCTGCTGTAACAAATTATCCCTTTACCGAACGGGCATATATGTCTCATTCTAAAGCCCGACGCAACCATTGCAAGCGTACCGTCCTGAAGCTTTGTAACAGTCGGCCATGCAAAGTAGTTATGTATACTGTTTCTGTTTGAACAAATCACTTTAGCTTCTTCAATTATTTTCACTTTCATATTTATCACCTTATCTTATATAAAACTCAAAATTTATATCCTTATCCGATAACTTATGTTTATCCAAAAGCTCCTGCCCGCATGCGTTTGTTCCGAGTCCGCTGTTTTTATAATCAATTCTTACTGTAATATAATCATTCTTTTTCAGTTCATATGAATGATTCGCTTTATAAAGAGCTTGACTGTCGTATTGAGAAACATTGAAATCAAAATAACTATCCGTGAAAAATTCCAGGCCGTTTTTTATAATCAAATGCTTCGTATCGGTATGATTGCCGTGCTCCTGCGGCATTACATAAGGAACATATTCTTTTTCGGAAGAGCTTTCAAACCATGAAATTTTTGTATGTTCTTTCATATCACAGTAATTTTCCGCTTCTCCTCTGCCGAAATATTTAAACTCATTCTTTTCTTTTGGCATTTTAAATTCAAATCCCAGTCTCGGCAGCCAAAGCGCATTATCTCTTATTTTCGCCTTAAGCGATATTTTTATTTCTCCCTTTTCAAAAAAACTATATTTCAGCATATATTTCATGAAAGGCTCTCTGCCTATTCCCGATAATATTCCGTCAAATATCACAGTATTGCTTTCTGTCCTGCATTCATGAACCTTATTAAATATACGGTCATAATTTTCGCCGTTATATGCGTCGTACCATGCCCATTTTTTCTTGATATTTATATCATTGTCAATCGGAGCACGCCACACTGTCAATTTAGGAAAGGATACCAGTTGTTCTTCACCATTTTTCTTTACTGATACAATTCCCTTTTGTTTTGAGATTGTATAATCAAAATTATCTCCCGAAACAGATATTGTATCGGAAACATTTATTACCGCAGGCTGCGAAAGCTTTATATCTTCGGCTTTATCCGAATAAATCAATTGTTTTGCCGCAACCTCCGAGCCATCTTTATCAATAAGCCGGCAATTTATTGTTATAAATCCATGCTCCGGTAAATTAAGCTTAATTCTTTTGTATTCTTTGGGTTTTATATTCAAAATTAACTCATTTTTTAATACGATATTGCCGTCTCTTTCAATTTCATACATAAAGGTGAATTCGTTAAAATCAGTAAAGTCATACTTATTTGTTACAATCAGATTGTCTCCGTCAAGCTTGCAGTCCATGTTTTGATATACGGCTTTTACGTTTAGTGTCCCTGCTTTAAAGCTTCTGTCTGCAAAAACAAGTCCGTCTACGCAAAAATTTCTATCATGTGTAAGCTCACCGAAATCGCCTCCGTATAATGCTTTTTCGTCTTTAATTACAGTATGATCAGCCCACTCCCATATGCAGCCGCCTATAAGCTTAGGACAGCTTTCTATAATATCCCAATAATCCCGCATT
>CAKSFY010000177.1 GCA_934454035.1 uncultured Clostridia bacterium
ATGTTATAATAAGCGGTACTATGGTTGAAGATTGTACTGCAGATTCGAACGGTGGAGGTATTTACATTGACGGAGGCAAAACCACCAAAACCACTATTAATGAAAAAACCGTTATTAATAATAATCATGCGCCGAATGGTAACGGCGGCGGAATGATGGTTTCTTCGTCCGGAAATGCAGAAGCAAATAATATTACTGTTTCGGGCAATGATGCCAAGAACGGAGCCGGAATTTATTTATCTCCGTTTTACAGCAATTCGCCTTCATTAAAGCTTACCGACTCGAAGATTCTGAATAATAAATCCACTCAGGACGGAGGCGGTATTTGCGTGGTAAAATATCGCGATAACGCGAATGTGTCATTTACTCCGACCAACATAGAAGTCTCAGGTAACAGCTCCGGCAGAGACGGAGGCGGTATTTGGATTCAGACAACAAAAGAGGTTGTTATATCGGGATCAAATATTAACGGAAATATTGCTGCGAGCAGCGGCGGAGGCATTTATGCAAATGAATGTTCAAGTATAACGGCAGATAACAGCGAAATCAACGGTAATACTTCAAGCGGTAACGGCGGAGGTATTTATGCGGCAAACAATTCAAAAATAGTGATGAACAGCAGCTTGGTTGACACAAACAAAGCGATATGGGGCGGCGGTGTATATTTGCATTACGGCTCAATGCTTACGATTTCGGAAAATGACTCAATTTCTCATAATACTGCAACTAATAACGGCGGCGGAATATTGATTAATGATGTATATACCGGAGATGATTCTTTACCGTCAAAGCTTACAATGTCGGGCGGAAGGATTGAAAATAATACTTCGGAAAAAGGAAACGGCGGAGGTATTTGCGGTCAGAAAAAAGCATATATAGATATTTCCGGCGGAGAGATAAAGACTAATACTGCTGCCATAAACGGCGGAGGTGTTTTCTCGTGGGATGGTTCCGTAATAAATATGACAGACGGAGCAATAGAAGCAAATACTGCCGTAAACGGCGGAGGTGTTTTTTTAACAAACTCGGCTTTTACTTCGGCAGGCGGTACAATTTCAGCAAATACTGCCGCAAACGGCGGAGGGATGTATCTTAATGACGAGAGTGTCACCGTAACATTAAACCAGATTAATATTCAGGAAAACACAGCAACGAAAGAGGGCGGCGGCATAGTCTGCAAAACCAACGGAATAGATGTTAACGGCGGTGCACATATTTATCAGAATGTTGTTGCAGATATGTCACAAGCGGAAGGTGAATTAATTCCCGTTGACAGCAATCTGTGCTTGTATAACGGAACAACGATAAAAATGACTATGCCCGAAAGCGAGATTATAAGAGAAAATGAATCTGAAATAAAAGAATATTTCCCATCGGTAATTTTTGTATCAATTATGAATGATGACGGGGCAGGCAGTGTAACATCGTCATTCAATGCGGATTATGCGGAAAGATACAATGAATTTTTCTATTCGGACAGCAGAGAGTATAAGCCTTTATATGATGGCAGCAACGTATGCCTGGGATATAATATAATAATAGATTACGGTTATGACGGAAGAATGGAAGAAATCGGTGTTTTAAAGAATGGTAAGGCAGAGTTTGACGATCCTGAGGAACGACCGGAATATGTATTCGGCGGATGGTTCGTTGATGATAACGGCTACAATTTTGATAAGCCGGTAACAAAGAGCTTTACAATTACTGCAAAATGGCTTAAAGACGGCGAAAATGCAGTAAGCATAACACCGGACAAAGTATATGTAATGAGCACCGTGGAAAGTAAGCTTTATGTCAGTGCATATAAAAACGGAAAATTAACAGGAGTTGCTTTGGTTGACGCAAAACCCGGATTTTCGTGGAAACTGGCGGAAATCGGACTTGATACTTCGGGTGCGGATAAGCTGTCGGCATTTTTGTGGGATAGTAGACTGACACCGCTTTGCGGGAATGCAGATACCGTACTTAAATAAAGTATAAGCGATGATGAGAAAACGACAGGATAATGCAATCAAAGCTAGCCGACCGGTATACCGTCGCTTGGTTGTTTTATTAATGAAATGTGCTTGGGTAGAATTTACTCAGGCACGTTTTATTTTTGTCACAACATTATCGGTGCGAATAACAGCGGTAAAGATTTGGTAAAAAATAAAATTTTTCGGAATATTCTGTTGACCTGATTTGATTTTTTGTGTATAATATTCGTAGATTAAAAGGGAGTAGCTTACGAATACTCGTTTCTCCGGCGTCAATACGGCTTATGCCCGCTCGAGAATTAAAAAGCAAGACTTTTATCGGGATTTTTTTGTGTCCCGGTAAAGGCCTTTTTTGTTAGCTGCTGCGGACAGAAAATTATTTTATTTACGGAGGTTTTTTACGAATGACAGATTTATTTTCAAATGTATTAAATATCACATGGCAGCAATGCATAATGTGGTGCATAGGGGCGGTTTTGATTTATCTTGCGATAAAAAAGGACATGGAGCCGACGCTGCTTTTGCCGATGGGATTCGGCGCAATTTTGGTCAATTTGCCGCTTTCGGGAGCAGTAACTCAAGTTTATGACGGGGTTGCAGAAGTAGGAGTAATAGATGTTTTGTTTAATGCAGGAATTGCAAACGAGCTTTTTCCGCTTTTGCTTTTTATCGGTATAGGCGCAATGATTGATTTCGGACCGCTTTTGTCAAATCCAAAACTTATGATTTTCGGAGCGGCGGCTCAGTTTGGAATTTTCTTTACGCTCAGCCTTGCATCGCTTTTGGGATTTGATATAAAGGACGCCGCATCCATTGCGATTATCGGAGCGGCGGACGGACCTACCTCCATATTTGTAGCAAGCTTTTTCGGCTCTAAATATTTGGGACCCATAATGGTTGCCGCATATTCATATATGGCTCTTGTGCCGCTTATTCAGCCGCCTGTAATTAAAGCGCTCACAACAAAAAAAGAACGGCTTATAAGGATGTCTTATGAGGAAAAAAATATCTCAAAAACGACAAAAATACTTTTCCCGATTGTAATTACCGCCGTTACGGGAATTGTATCGCCCAGAAGCGTGGCGCTTATAGGATTTTTGATGTTCGGAAATCTTTTAAGAGAATGCGGTGTTTTGGATTCACTTTCCGAGACTGCACAGAAAGTTCTGGCTAATACGGTTACTCTGCTTTTGGGACTGACTATAGCGACAAAGATGCAGGCGGATTTATTCCTGACAAAGGAAACGCTTATGATTATCGGTCTCGGGCTTGTTGCCTTTGTGTTTGACACTGCCGGCGGCGTTTTGTTTGCGAAATTC
>CAKSFY010000178.1 GCA_934454035.1 uncultured Clostridia bacterium
GCACAAAGACTTATAGATGATTTGGATGATGTTGATTATATCGAAAAAGTTAAAACTCAGCAGAGAAACTGGATTGGCAGATCCGAGGGAGCAGAGGTTACATTTAAGCTTACCACAGGCGACGAGATGATTGTATATACAACTCGCTGCGATACCCTTTTCGGAGCAACGTATGTTGTTCTTTCACCGGAGCATGATTTGGTGCAAAAGCTTTTGCCTCAGCTTGAGAATCAGGACGAAGTAAAGGCATATATTGACATGGCAAGCAAAAAATCTGAATTTGAAAGAACAGAGCTTGCAAAGGAAAAAACCGGCGCTATGCTAAAGGGTGTCTATGCAATAAATCCTGTGAACGGAGCAAAGCTTTCGGTTTGGATATCGGACTATGTGTTGGTAACCTACGGAACTGGTGCAATTATGGCAGTACCTGCACATGACAGCCGAGACTGGGAGTTTGCAAAGAAATTCAATATGCCGATCATAGAAGTTGTTTCCGGCGGAAAAAATGTGCAGGAAGAAGCGTATACGGATGTATATAAGGGCAATATGGTAAATTCGGGATTTTTGGACGGACTTCCCGTCAAAGAAGCTATTCCGACGATGATTGATTGGCTTGAAGAAAAAGGAATCGGAAAGCGTAAGGTTAACTTTAAACTTCGCGACTGGGTGTTCTCTCGCCAGAGATATTGGGGCGAACCTATTCCGCTTGTATATTGTGAAAAATGCGGCTGGGTTGCAATCCCCGAAGAAGAACTTCCGCTTGAACTTCCGGAAATAGAAACCTTTGAACCGGGCGAAAACGGTGAATCTCCGCTTGCAAAAGCATATGACTGGATAGAAACCACTTGTCCTCATTGCGGCGGCAAAGCAAAAAGAGAAACTGATACTATGCCGCAGTGGGCAGGTTCAAGCTGGTATTTCCTTCGTTATATGGATCCACACAATAACGAAGCTCTTGCTTCAAAGGAAGCTCTTGAATACTGGTCTCCGGTGGATTGGTACAACGGCGGAATGGAGCATACGACGCTGCATCTTTTGTACTCAAGATTCTGGCATAAATTCCTTTACGATATAGGTGTAGTTCCTACAAAGGAGCCGTATAAGATAAGAACATCACACGGAATGATATTGGGCGAAAATAACGAGAAAATGTCCAAATCGAGAGGGAACGTCGTAAATCCGGATGATGTTGTAAATGAGTTCGGCGCTGACGCATTCAGAACTTATGAAATGTTCATCGGGGCATTTGACCAATCGACTCCATGGTCTCAGCAAGGGCTTAAAGGCTGCTACAAGTTTATGGAAAGAGTATGGAATCTGCAGGATATGCTTACAGAAAGTGACGAGATTTCTGCCGAGTTGGAAAAGAGCGTGCATAAGACCATTAAAAAAGTCGGTGAAGATTATGAAAGAATGAAATTCAACACTGCAATTGCCGCTATGATGAGTCTGGTAAATGAATTCTATAAGGCAGAACGCATAACTAAGGGTGAGTATAAGATATTAATTACTCTTTTAAACCCCGTTGCTCCGCATATGACGGAAGAATTATGGGAAAAATACGGAAACGGCGGATTTTTGTCATTACAGCCGTGGCCGGATTATGATGAAGATAAAACTGTTGATAATGAGGTTGAAATTGTAATTCAGATTAACGGAAAAATAAGAGAAAAAATGATGGTTGCATCAGATCTTGACCGTGACGGAACTCAAAAAGCTGTTATGGAGTCTGAGCTTGCCAAAGAATTGATTGACGGAAAATCTGTGGTTAAAGTTATTGCAGTTCCCGGAAAGCTTGTTAATATTGTAGTTAAATAAACATGCAAGAGCTCGAAACACAAATATTGTGTTTTGGGCTCTATTTTTGTGCTATTCTTATAATTATTGAGAAAAAATCCCCCCTAAACTATACAAAAATCACCCTTTGCCACTAAAATATTTTGTAGTAAAATAATGATATAATAAAACTATAATATAATTTAGGAGGAAAATAATATGAAAACAAAGAAGATTTTATCATTTCTTTTGGCTTCGATTATCGCAGCCGGAGGCTTAACAGGATGCAACAATTCAAAAAATGCATCAGTTACTAAGGACGGAAAAATTGTCCTTACTGTCGGCAACAGCGCCGATAAGGACGCAAATCCTGAGGCTTATGCAAAGTTTATGGAAACAAAAGCAAGATTTGAGGAAAAGTATCCCGATATTGAAGTAATTCCGGATACTTGGTCATATGATGTTCAGACCTTTGCCGCAAAGGCTGAGGGAGGTACGCTTCCTATAATATATAATACTCATTTTACCGAGGCAAAGAAAATAATTGATTTGGGATATTCGGCTGATATCACAGACGCTATGAAACAGTACGGATATTACGATGTTGTCTCGGATGAGCTTATGAACGAAATTTCACGTGACGGCAAGGTTTATCTGATACCGTCGAGCGTATACACACTCGGTTTGGTTATGAATCTGAACCTTTTCAGGGAAGCGGGACTTATGAATGCTGACGGTTCACCGAAATTCCCTCAAACCTTTGACGAGGTCAGAAGCATGGCAAAAACAATTCATGATAAGACCGGCAAAGCGGGCTTTGTATTCCCGACTACTCAAAATGCCGGCGGCTGGAACTTTACGGCTCTTGCATGGAACTTCGGCGGAACATTTATGAAAGAAAGCGGAGATAAATGGGAATCTGATTTCAACGACGGAACAACCGCAGCACTTCAGTGGCTTAAGGATATGATGTGGGAGGATGGTTCGCTTCCTGCTACAACACTTATAAGCAATGACGATACCGCTAAATTGGTGGGTACGGATCAAGCGGCAATGATGCTTGCTCATCCGGCTCAGGTTGATATTCTTGTGGGAAGTTATGGACTTGACAGAAAAAATATTGGCTATGCAAAAATGCCGGCAGGTCCTGCAAAGCATACAACCCTCATGGGCGGCGGCTACTATGTAATAGCTCCGCAGGCAACTCCCGAACAGATTGATGCGGCGTTTAAATGGCTTGAATTTGGCGGAAATGTTCCGGCAACAACTCTTACCGATGATGCAAAAGCGTCGCTCAGGGCTGATTACGAAACAAAATATAAAGAAAACAAAACAGTTATAGGAATAAAAGACCTTTCGATTTGGACAGATAAAGAAGCTACTCAAGGCTATAAAAATGAGCTTATTGAGGAATTTAGAAATATTGACGAGAAAAATATTTCTTCATATAACGATAAGTCCGGAGTCGAATATCAGACAGAAGAAAAAATGTGTGCGCAGGATTTGTACGGACT
>CAKSFY010000179.1 GCA_934454035.1 uncultured Clostridia bacterium
ATTCCGTGCCTTTTCGTATTTTTCTCCACCGTGTCCGAAGTTGTATCCAGAAAACCATATGCGTCCTTCATCATTGATGGTAAGGTGTTGTTCCACTTCATCATCAGGATCCGGCATAGGGCCGTAACAGATATTATTTGATACAATACGAATCTTTTTCAGTGTGCCATGAAAAAGAAATGGATTCTCCCCGGAAAGTAGTGCTAATCGGCTTAATGCCAGAATAAACCATGCGCGATTTTCGGCGTTTAATATTTCTGCTGCGTCATATGCCCAATGATTGAAATATCTCCACTGAGAATATATCGCAGACCCAAGTAACGAAATATCTGTGATATCATCGATGATTTTATCCAAAGCCTCATGATTGTTTGCTGCCTGCCCATATTTTTCAGAAAAGGCGTGACCACAGTCCATTTCAAAACCGAGGGCAGCACAATCATCTGCCATAAAATGGTCTACTAACTCTATGTAATTAATGTTCTGATCACGAAACTTATCGCACCATTTGACAGCAAAATCATGTATCTGTTTCATGTCTGACACTGTGTCCCCCCTCCAATCTTTAATTATCGTTGTATCCGTTTCTAATGGTATCCAAGCACTTTTTCCAGTGCTGTTCACGCTCAAGAATTTTTATCGGGTCATACGATAAGCTAAAATATTCAAGCAATGTGTAGGTAAAATGCTTTTCAAAATACTCAGAACCCTTTTGTTCATACAAAGCAATCAATTTCTTGTTTCCGCCATGTTTGGAATCAAGGTAGTTACCCCATCTTTGAGCAACACCTTCTTCACCTGTGGCAGAGCCTACATATAGTTTTCCAGTGTGAGTGTCAGTCAGGCAGTAAACCCCCGTTATTTTCTTTAAGGCTTCATAATATGTGGGAAGTATTCTTCCGTTGAAAATATCAGCTAAACGATGATAAGGAAGATGTACCCTGTCATAACCCTCAAAGTTCTCGCCACTATATAAGCATGGCAGAATTTCCTTTACAGTTACTTGTTCAATATACTTGCTAAGATTAAATACATACCTCGAGTAAGTGTTACCTTTCTTGCACTTGATAATCAATCTACCAAACAACGGCACAAATCTCTTCAGCACATTTACTTTTGCCCATTCAGCAGGTACATCAACAATCTCTGCTGCGGAAATCAACAACCATTCATCGTCAGTCATTCTTGCAAAGCTGAACACCCACTGTCCGGGATAGAAATTACGCTGCTTTCCATACCATCCCCAATAAGAACAGTCAGCACCTGTGCCGGACATCTTTTCTGTCTCGCTATGTTTAAGCCATCTGTCAAGAAAAGGTTGCCCGCCATAACCGGCTTGCATATTAAATTCGATTTTGCTGTTTTGAATCTCTTCTTGTGTGAGATTCAAAACATTATTCAACAGTAAATCCATAATCTCACTTCACATATCATTTTTATATTTCTTAATCCAACTCGGTAATAACCCGCAAAAGTGTATATGGTAACCCAAAATTATTCCGCAGTGTCCGAGCAAACATTTACTTCATTTTTCTTTTTGCACATTCATTATAAAGCATCACCATTGGTGTCACCTTTTCTTTTTGATATCTTTAGATATTTCTTTAATACTTTCTAAATATGCCTGTTCCACTGGTGTCAAAGTGATTTCTTGATATTTTCTATACTCAGATTTCGCTTTATCCATTGCCTGCTTATGGCTTACCGTTCCTGATCCCGCAAGTAGTTTTCTGTTTCCGGAAGACAAAACCGTATCCAGTTGTTTTACATAATCGTCCATATACATAGGTTTATGTTCAATTGCGTTGATTTCAGCCAAATCAAAGTAACCGGATACAAGATTGTTAAGGACTTTCAGCTCATTTTCTTGCAAATAATTTTTAGCAATTCCTATGTCTTTTAATACAGGCAGCTCTCCCGAAAATGATGTAAGTCCCATAAACGGTTTTTCGGCATCTGCTCGATGGTATATTACTTCTGACGCTGTATGTCCGTGTGCAGCATAATGAAGTTTATTTTGAACAATCTTGAAAAATTTAATTGATTCTTCACTGTGCGGGTCATAATCAACACTCGTTGCATACAAATCAAGCACTTGGCGGTATAAAACCTTTTCGGACGAACGAATATCTCTGATACGGTCGAGCAATTCTTTCCAATAAGCTCCTCCGCCGTTACCTTTCAAACGCTCATCGTCCATTGTAAAGCCTTTAATCATATATTCTTTCAAACGCTCCGTTGCCCAGCGTCTGAAGTTTGTAGCAATTACAGATTTCACTCTATAACCAAGGGAAATTATCATATCGAGGTTATAAAACGGGATTTCTCTTGCTACTTCACGTTTTCCTTCTTTTCGAACCTGTCGGAATTTCCGACAAGTTGAAATCTCGTCCAATTCGCCTTCATCATAAATATGCTTAATATGTTCTACTACATTGGTTCGAGAAGTTTGAAACAATTCCGCCATCTGCTGTTGTGTCAGCCACACTGTTTCATCTTGTATTTTTACTTCAACATTAGTCAATCCATCATCTGATTGGTAAATCAATATTTCCCCGTAATTCTCCATTGCACTCACATCCTTCATTTTGCAATCGCATCGCCGGCGATGTTACTTTTTTACATAGGTAAGTTCAATATCGTATCCAAGAGCCTCCATCATCTGCACAAATGTTTTATTTACAACACCGTCTTGCTTTTTGATGATGCGATTGACATACTGGCTCGTAGTTCCGATTGTTTCTGCAAGTTGTGCCTGGGTTGTTCCATTCTCTATGCACTTTACTTTAACATCCACTTCTATATTGTTTTTAATCATATATTTGTCGCTCCTATTCGCAACTTTTGTTATTTATAATACAAACAAGATAATTTATTATACCATATATTTATCGTTTTTTCAATAGTTTGAGTATAATTTTTCGGATTTTGTAGAAATTTTAATTATTATCAACCGATTTGATGAAATTATTTGATAAAACAGATGACAAACTCAAAAATCTATGGTATAATATAGGAAGAATGTTGATAGAGCAAAAATGAAACCGGGCAACATTAAATGAAACTGCCAATAAAAAAATGAAACCGAAAGGCTTTTTTACAACCTTTCGTGTAATTCTATCAGTGTACGGGTACAGAGGCAAATAAGAACCTCAAGGTTGATAGAAACCTTGAGGTTTTTGCTTGGTGTCTTTAGACGTGAAAATAAACCCCCAGTTCTACTGGGGGAAGATAAAAACTTTAGTATATGAAAATAAAA
>CAKSFY010000180.1 GCA_934454035.1 uncultured Clostridia bacterium
GAATAACACCGTATGTTTCATAATTTTGACCGCCGGTTGCCTTAATGCGAAACCTTGTATCCTCATCCGGTGCCTTTGGAACTTCAACAGTTCCGCTGATTTCGTTTTTGTTAATTGTAAAATCATATGACTTTTCTTCTTTGAAATTAAAGTTTGTTAAACCTTCGGATAAATATCCTTTATCATCAACGCGATACCCTATATAGCATGAAGCGCCGAAATCCGAGTCTGCGTCGGTCAGAAAAAACTCTGCCCTGCTGCCGCCCTCTTCAATAAGGATTTTTTCTTCTGATATAGGAATAAACTCGAAATTAAACGGATTGTCATCAAAAATGCAGTCTCTGCCGAATCCGACTGTCGGCACAGCCGGCAAAGAGTACGATATTGTCTTTTTTTGCAAAACATAAACCGATACTTCAACTCCGCCATTCGGTGCTGTTTCGCCGTTTGGAAGCGAAATAACACCCTTTGCCGAATTTGCCGGATAATATGTTATCCACAAATTTATTGAATCCTCGGTTTCTTCAAAGTTTGCAGAGAAAAGCATTACAATAAGGTCGAGCGATATATATTCCCGACCGTTTTTTTCAATCATCGGATTTTTATAAAAAATCGAAGTACCGTCTATAAGCACGGTACTGCTGCCGCGGCGAATCTGAACCTCCTTTGAATTTGTGCGCAAGTACATTCGGTCCGTTAAATTCTCTAAATCAAGCTCCAGCTCTCTAATTGACAATGTATCTATATATTTCTTCCCGTTTTCCTCAATATATGTTACAAAGGTGGAATATCCGCAGTTATTTATTGTTTTTCTTGCTGCGGCAACGGCAATTACCGGAAAAATAATGCCTGAAACAACAAAAAGCACCATCGCGGCAGATATAATTTTTTTCATATGTAACCCTCCGATATAATTTCTCTGATAAAAGTATAACATATATTTAATTATAAATCAACCAAAAATAACGGTGCCGGTCTGCATTATTCATCAAATATCGAAAAAGCCTTCATACGCCTTAAATCGGCAACAAGCTTTTTCATATTGGCATAATTGAATTTTTTTAAAATTCTCCCTGAATGAGTTCTTATCGTGGATTCGGAAACATATCTTTCTTTTGCCATTTCCGGAGCTGTTTTTCCGTAATAAAATCCTTTTAAAATTTCAAACTCCGATGTCGAAAGCTTTGTCATAAGATTGAGAATATACAATAGCGATTTCTGATTATTTTTAACCTCCAGATGCTCCTCCTCCAGCTTTTTTTGTCTTTTGGCTATAATCTGCCCCTGCTCTATAATCTTCTGTGCTATTGCAGGTCTTAAAATCAGGTTGTTTTCGTATGCGGCACGTATGGATTTAATCAGTTCCTCCGATGGCAGAGTCTTAAGAAAATAATCACTGATTCCGTCCTGAAATGCCCTGAATATATACTCCGTCTCCTCGTGAACGGTCATCATTATAATTTTCGCTTCCGGCCGATAGCTTTTGACATAGGGAATAAGTTCAAGTCCCGTTTCGGCAGTATCCATCTGAACGTCCAAAAGAACAATGTCACACGGAGTATTTTTTATAAGCTCCTTGCTGTCATGCTTGTTATTTGCACATCCTGCGAATTCTATATCCCCGGCTGCCTTGAAGGCATACATAAAATAATCGCAGATAGATTGCTCGTCATCACACATTATAACTCTGATTTTTTTCATATTCCCGTTCTCCTTTCTTTTCAGTCGGTAAAAGAATTCTGAAAGACGTTCCTTCTCCAAGTTTGCTGGACACATTTATATAACCGTAATGCGCTTTGACCACCTTTTCGACATAGGTAAGTCCGAGGCCGAAATTTTTAGACCCCGACTTTCCCGAAAAAAGCGGTTTGAAGATATTTTTCAGGTCGGAATGTTTTATTCCCGGTCCGTTATCGGATATTTCAATATAAATATAATCATCATCGCTATCCAGTTTGATTGCAATTTTTCCGTCCGGAATCTCATTTATATTTATGGCTTCGATTGCATTTGTTATAATATTTCCGATCATTGCAACAATATGATTTTCCGATGCCGGAAACACTATGTCACCGCACTTGCGTTCATACGTAAGCTCTATATTTTTCGGCACCGCAGACTGCTTTATCGCCGCTCTTATTGCATCCGATGCCGATATATTTTTCACCGACATTTTTATATCGCCCAGAGAATCTATAATACCGGAAATATTATTTACCGAGCTCTGCGCGGATTCCTTTATTTTATTCAGGATTTCCACCGTGGTTGCATGTTCCTCTTCCGGCATTTCGGAAGCAATTTCCGCCAGCTTTGCAATTGCCACAAATGAGTTTTTATATGTATGAAAAATCATTCTTGTACTCTTGTTAAGCTTTTTATTATTTTTGTAGATATTCTTTTTTCTGAAAATTACAAGCTGCGAAAACGGCTGAAAATATGTAAATGCAGTCAAAATCATTATCAATGCCGCCATAAGCGAAATCGGCAAAAGGAACAAATCCCATTCAAGGTCATAGACCGGATACTTTAAAAGCGATACATAATACGGGTTTACTCCCCTGAAGCTGCCGTACATAAAAAATACCGCCACAAACAAATCCAAAACAGCCATACAAATAAGGCAGACCGTGTTTTCCCTCTTTGCATAAAAATGCTTTGCCCTTTTAATGCGTACCGCAAAGCAAACCAAAGACAAAGCCATACTTACAATAATCAGCATGAGGCAAAGCAGTCTCCCTATATTAAGAGCCGCCCCCAGCCAGCTCGGCGCATTAGGCGAATATGTAAGCAAATAAAAACTCTCTGTAGTGTTATAGTCATTATAAATAAAGTAAACGGGCACGGGCAGGAAAAGCAATACGTCTCTGAAATAATTTTTTCTGCCGAGAATATGATATAGCATGCACGGCACAAAAATAATAAGTGATACCCCGGCATTATATATTCTCGATATACTCGAAATTCTGATTTTTATTTTGCTTATCCACAAATAAATTGAATAATCAATGCTGAGCGGAAAATTATAATATGAGAATTTCGCCATATAAAAAATAGTGGCGGTTAAAAGCAATAAAACACCAAAAAGATAACACGAAAAACACCATGTTATCTTTTGCTTGAATGCCTTTATGAAAATGAATATTAAAAATATCAATACAAGATATATTGCAATAACCATATTATCTCCCCGTGAAATTCTCCCTGCATTTGGGCGTGTGA
>CAKSFY010000181.1 GCA_934454035.1 uncultured Clostridia bacterium
GGATGATAGGAGGATAAAATCATGAATTTTGACGCATTTGTATCAACTTTGCCGATAATGGCAAAAGGTATGGCAGGAATATTTATTGTTACGGGAGTGATTATTCTTGCTATGTATGTATTAAATAAACTGTGCAAATAATAAAAAGCGGATGTTAAATAACTCCGTAACGAAAGAATGAGCTGATTAAAAAGTCTGCGGACTTTTTAATCAGCTCACTTTTTTATATTTCAAAACCGCAGCATTTCAGGACTGTTTTATATAATTTCAGTTCATAGTCGTAAGTATACGGATTTTCAATTTCGCCCCGAACCATTTTTGCAAAGCTTATCATCATGTCGTAAAATCTTTCGTAATTTTCACTGTGTGAAAAGTTTCCTCTGTCGCCCCAGTTATCGGTTTCTGAGTATTCGGTACTGTCCGTAAAAAGCAGATTTCCCGAACCTGAGTACATTTCAAGAGGACAAAGCTCAATTGATTTTTTGCTTCCGTTTACAACAAGGCGCCGTCTTGCATAGCCTCCGCGTTCTGCGTCGCAGGATTTTATAAATGAAATTCCGTTGTCATATTCAAAGACTGCCATTGCGTAATCTTCGCTTTCAATACCGCTTATTCCGGTTGATTTGTTGAGCGGAATAATATTTTTCGGGTCGCCTTTAATTTGCAGCACCAGGTCGGCGAGGTGGCAGCCGAGAAAAAACATCATGCCGCCTTTAAAATTTTTCAGCCATTTTCTCACGTTGTCCGAGTGCCAACAGTTCATCTGTGCTTCAACGCTGATAATTTCACCGTAATCGCCGTTTTTTATATCTTTCATCAGTTTTTTGATTACGGGATTGTATCTGTACATATATCCTGTATGGAAAACGGTCTTGTTAGTACGGCAGGTTTTAATAAGCTCTTCAAAGTCTGCAAGGTCGGCACTGCCCGGCTTTTCCATATGGATATGTTTTTTGTGTTTTGCGGCAAGCAGGGCATATTTGGTCAGATACATTTCCTCGGTTTCAACGGCAACGGCAGATATTGTCGGGTCGTTTAAAATTTCATCAACCGTCATTTCGCGGAAACCTTTAAAATCTTTCATTCTGTGAGGGATTTTTTCTTTTTCATTTTCCGGCATTGCATAGCCTGCAACCTCAAAAATATCGTCAGCGCTTTTTAGTATATTAAAAATATCGTTGCCGTGGCTGTTGTCGCTTGTACCTATTTGGGCAATTTTTATTTTATTCATATTTTCCTCCAATCAAATTGGGTAATGGGGAAGTCTTTTTCTTCGGCAAGTCTTGTGTATACAGTTGGGGCATCGCATGGCGGATGAATTTCATCAACGAGTGATTGAAGCTCAAGCCTTTTGAGCGAAAAAAGCTTCTGAACTGCTGCTACATCATCGCGTGTTGTCCATAATCCGGGTGATGATTCAAGCTCGGGGCGTGCCTGTGTATGAGCGCCTATGAGCGAGATTCCGGGAGCATGCACTTTTCTGTAGTAATTGATTGTAAAGTCAGAATTTCTTGTGCAGCCCAGCAATGCAACCCGACCGAATTTAGCCATGCCGTCCAAGAGCATATCAAGTGCTGCTCCGTTTCCGGTTACTTCAACAGCGATATCGGCACCGCCGTTTGTAAGCTGTTGCAGGCGGTTCTTAAAATCCTCAGAAGCCGGGTTGAGAGCATAGTCTGCACCTGCTTCGAGAGCTTTTTGCCGCCTTTTTGAAATCGGGTCAACGGCTATAACCGGAGCTGCCCCGGCACATCTTAAAAGTTTAACCGCAATCAGCCCGAGTATTCCCATTCCCATGACTGCGGCAGATTCACCGAATTCAAGACGGCATTTTCTTATTGCGGCAGCAGGAAATGTGCTGATGTGCCAAAGTGCGGCTTCATTATATGAGACCGACGAATCAAGAATTTTGTGCACGTTCTTTTCATTTATGCATACATACTCGGAATGTGTGCTCCATGAAAGAGCCACTCTGTCACCGACATTCAGGTCTTTGACCGAAGCGCCTTTTTCGATAATCTCTCCTGCCGAACTGTATCCGGATATTCTCGGGAAAGGAACGGAATTTGCGGTAATGGATACATTTTTATCGCCGACGAGATTTGCACGCTCAGTACCGCTGCTTATTGATGACACCGCAAGCTTTACAATTACTTCATGCTCTTTCGGCGAGGATAACTCCTCTTCAATAAGCTCCGCCCTGCAAGGCTCTGTAAATATAATGGATTTCGTTTTCATTAAAATCCCTCCTTTTTTCTGCATTATACTATACCATAACTCAAATAGCAATAACCTATTATGCAGAAAAAGAGAACAATTCTACATAAAAAAAGAGCTGTTTAAACAGCCCCATTTTTACGTTTGTTATACATTTGCCGGTAACCCCGACTCAAATTCTTTTAAAAACGAACATTCGCCGATTACCTTCGGAATCCATTTCCCGTCTGCATATTCCACAACGCTGACAGAGGCATTTTTAACCCACGGAAAGTCTTTCATTTTATCAAGCTCGGCACCTCTCCAAATACATTCCAAAACTCTTATAAATGTTGCATGGGTAGCGATAAGAACCGTTTTTCCGTCATTTTCCTCCGCAATTTTTGTGACTGCAGCAAGAGCTCTTTTCTGAAGTTCGGCTATGGTTTCTCCGCCGGTGCAGCACGCATTGCCTATGTCATTGAGCCATTTGGAATAATCATCGCGGTATTCTTCCGCAAGCTGAGAAAAGGTCTTTTTTTCCCATTCGCCGGCATAAATCTCGCGTAAGGATTTGTCCTTTGTTATCCCAAGATGAAACAAGTTATCTGTTGCTTTTGCAGTATTGTATGCACGCTGCAAATCACTTGAGTAAATTTTGTCCAATTTGAAATTTTCTTTTATATATTCCGCAGTACGGCTTGCCTGTGCGTAACCAAGTTCGGACAAATCAAGGTCTGTATGCCCCAGAAATTCACATTTAGCGTTTCCCAGACTCTGACCGTGGCGGACAAATATTAACGTTGTCATTCTGATTTCCTTTCTCAAAAAAACTGTGTAAAAGAAAAACGGAGCAAAGCAAGCTTTGCTCCGCTGTGGAGCGGAAGACGAGATTCGAACTCGCGACGTTCACCTTGGCAAGGTGACGCTCTACCACTGAGCCACTCCCGCAT
>CAKSFY010000182.1 GCA_934454035.1 uncultured Clostridia bacterium
TAAAATGAACCATGACGCTATCGACGCAGGTGCTAAAGAGGTTGTCAAGGTTGAAATCCCGGCAAGCTGGAAAGACGCTAAGCCGGAGGATTTGTCGGTTAAGCATGAGGGCAGCGGCGCTTTGATTGATTATGTAAACGACGTACTCGTTCCCATTAACCAATTCAGAGGTATGCAGCTTCCTGTTTCGACATTTGAGCCGTATGTAACAGGTCAGGTTCCTCTCGGTTCATCTGCATTTGAAAAACGCGGAATCGCAATCGACGTTCCTGTTTGGAATTCGGATAAGTGCTTGCAGTGCGGACTTTGCTCTTATGTATGTCCTCACGGATGTATCCGCCCCGTAGTTTTGACAGAGGAAGAAAAGAATAATGCTCCCGAGGGCGTAAAATATGTTAATATGCGTCAGCTCGACGGCTTCTATTTCGCAATTGCAGTATCTGTTCTCGACTGTACAGGCTGCGGTTCGTGTGTAAATGTGTGTCCTGAGGTTAAGGGCGCTAAGGCTTTGTCAATGGATTCTTTGGATAATCATCTTGACGAGCAGAAGCTGTTCGATTATGCCGGCGAACTCCCCGAAAAGGCAGAGGTTGCCGCTAAATTCCCGATGACAACGGTTAAGGGCTCACAGTTCAGAAAGCCGTATCTTGAATTTTCGGGCGCTTGCGCAGGCTGCGGAGAAACTCCGTATGCTAAGCTTATCACTCAATTGTTCGGCGAAAGAATGTATATCGCAAACGCAACCGGTTGTTCGTCAATCTGGGGCGGTTCGTCACCGTCAACTCCGTATTGCGCAGACGCAAACGGCAGAGGTCCTGCATGGGCTAACTCACTGTTTGAAGATAACGCAGAGTTCGGTTACGGTATGTTCCTCGGTCAGGACGCATTGAGAAACGCAAATATTGCAAAACTTGAAAAGATTGCCGCTGATGAACCTTCGGTTAAACCGGCAGTTGACAAGTTCATCGAAACAAAAGAGGACGGCGCTCTTAATAGGGTTGCAACAGAAGAATTGCTCAAAGCAATCGCAAACCTTAACTCCAAAGAAGCAAAAGACGTTCTTGCAGATAAAGAATATCTCTCAAAGAAATCCGTATGGGTATTCGGCGGAGACGGCTGGGCTTATGATATAGGCTTCGGCGGTGTTGACCATGTACTCGCTTCGGGCAGAGATGTAAACGTAATGGTATTCGATACCGAGGTTTACTCCAACACAGGCGGTCAGTCATCGAAATCCACACCTACGGGCGCAATTGCACAATTCGCAGCAGCAGGTAAGGAAGTTAAGAAGAAAGACCTCGCAGCTATCGCTATGAGCTACGGTTATGTATATGTAGCACAAATTGCACAGGGTGCTGATTACAACCAGTGCTTAAAGGCTATGATTGAAGCTGAAAGCTACCACGGTCCGTCACTTATCGTTGCATACGCTCCGTGTATCAACCACGGTATCAAGGGCGGCATGAGCATTGCTCAGACAGAAGAAAAGAAAGCTGTAGAAGCAGGCTACTGGCACTTGTTCCGCTACGATCCGAGACTTGCTCTTGAGGGCAAGAATCCGTTCCAGTTGGATTCCAAGCCTCCTGTAGCTGATTACGAAGCGTTCATCATGGGCGAAGTTCGTTACAACTCGCTTGCCCGTTCAAACCCCGAACGTGCTAAGGAATTGTTTGCAAAAGCAAAAGCAGACGCAGAAGCTAAGTATGCTAAGCTCGCAAAACTTGCAGGCAAAGAATAATAAAAACGGATTGAAAAATCAGATATAAGCAAAAAGGCGAAGCCGGGTAAATTTGCTCGGTTTCGTCTTTTTTTCCCGCTTTTTTCATATAATTTGCTTTTTGCGCCTGGCTATGGTTGAAAAAAAGCGTGTTTTATGGTAAAATAATTTTTAATAATCCTATGAAAGCAGGAAAAATACTATGCAGAAAAATGTGATGAAAAAAAGTCTCCGCTATGCATTCAAGCGGAGTATTCCCATAATGATCGGGTTTTTCCCGGTAGGCGTTGCTTACGGAATTATGATGCATGACGCAGGACTCGGTATCGGGTGGACGGCGCTTTCGAGTCTTTTTGTTTATGCAGGCTCGCTGCAAATGCTGATGATAACTTTTTTTAAAACAAGCATGCCGCTTATAACCGTCGCGGTTACG
Organism: uncultured Clostridia bacterium; assembly: GCA_934454035.1. Taxonomy (GTDB): domain Bacteria; phylum Bacillota; class Clostridia; order UBA1381; family UBA1381; genus CAKSQL01. The sequence goes on from CAKSFY010000182.1 coordinate 2,151, forward strand.
GCGCTTTTGTTAAACAGCCGGCATTTGTTTTACGGAATTTCTTTTATCGGCAAATTTAAGGAATACGGTGCGTGGAAATATTTTTTAATCTATGGCATGCCGGATGAAAGCTATTCCCTGCTGTGTTCTTATGTGCCTGTCGGCGGTGTTTCGGAAAAGTGGGTTCACATTTTTTCAACCGCATTTATTTGGATTTACTGGATTGCATTTTCGGTACTCGGCGGAGTGATAGGGGATATGATTCCGTTTGACACAAGCGGAATAGACTTTGCCTTGACGGCTCTTTTTATCGTCATATTAATTGACGGACTCAAAAATACAAAAAGCAAGCTCCCGTTTGCGATTGCGGCAGCTTCTTCGGCAATATGCCTTGCTCTGTTCGGGGCGGATAATTTTCTTTTGCCGTCCCTTTCGGCAACCGTGGCGGCGCTGATGATATTAAAAGGAAAGGTGGAAACTGAAAATGAGTAGTATGCGTATAGCCGCAATAATTATAATATGTGCCGCGTGCACTTTTTTTGAGAGATTTCTGCCCTTTGCTTTGTTTTCAAAACATGAGGTTCCGCCGGCGGTCAAATATCTCGGAAAGGTTCTTCCCACGGCGGTTATGACAACTCTGGTGGTTTATTGTCTGCGCTCCGTAAGCTTTCATAGCGCGGGCGGATTTGTGCCGCAGCTTGCCGCGGCAGGTGCTACCGCCCTTTTGCATATATGGAAAGGAAATATGCTTTTGAGCGTCGGCGGCGGTACGGCAATTTATATGATATTATTGAAAAATATGTAAAAAATATACATTATTGTATTGAAATTCTTTTTCGTATGTGATATAATGAAATATGCGATTGAAAACTATGCCGGTGGCTTTTGAATCCCTCCACCACCTTCGGTGGTCCCCCTCTCGCTGCGGCTCGGTCACACCTCGGCTCTGACAGTCCACCGGACTGTCATTCACTACCTCGGTGCCG
>CAKSFY010000183.1 GCA_934454035.1 uncultured Clostridia bacterium
AGCAGGTTATATCAAATTACAAATTCCGGCAGGTAAAGCAACTCCGGCACCCCCTGTTGGCCCGGCTTTAGGTCAGCACGGTGTTAACATTGTTCAATTTACCAAGGAATTTAATGAAAAGACAGCAAAGGACGCAGGTCTTATTATTCCTGTAGTTATTACAGTTTATGCAGACCGTTCGTTCTCCTTTATCACAAAGACTCCGCCGGCTGCGGTTTTGCTTAAGAAAGCTTGTAAAATCGAGAGCGGTTCGGGTGTTCCCAACAAGACTAAGGTTGCTACAATCAGCAAGGCTGATTTGCAGGCAATTGCAGAGCAGAAAATGCCTGACTTGAATGCTGCAAGCGTTGAAGCGGCTATGAGCATGATTGCCGGTACTGCAAGAAGTATGGGTATCGTAGTAGGAGACTGATAATAAAGGTTTAATTCAGTGGGAGAGGGTTTTATAAAAAAAACTCTTGATTGACCACATAAGGAGGAAAAAATATGTTCAGAGGTAAAAAATATCAAGACAGCACTAAGCTGGTTGATAAATCCAAGCAATACGAGGTTGAGGAAGCTTTGGATTTGGCTGTTAAGACGGCTAAGGCAAAGTTTGACGAAACCGTTGAGGTTCATGTAAGACTGGGTGTTGACTCAAGACACGCAGACCAGCAGGTAAGAGGCGCAATTGTGCTTCCTCACGGAACAGGTAAAACCGCAAAGGTTTTGGTATTCGCAAAAGGTGCAAAGGCTGACGAAGCTCAGGCAGCAGGCGCCGACTATGTAGGCGAAATGGAACTCGTTTCCAAGATTCAGGGAGAAAACTGGTTTGATTTTGATGTTGTTGTTGCAACTCCGGATATGATGGGTGTTGTAGGTCGTTTGGGTAAAGTACTCGGACCTAAAGGCTTGATGCCTTCACCGAAAGCAGGAACCGTTACTATGGATGTAACAAAGGCTGTCAATGAAATTAAAGCAGGTAAAATTGAGTACAGACTCGATAAAACAAACATTATCCATTGTCCTATCGGAAAGGCTTCTTTCGGAAAAGACAAGCTGGTTGAAAACTTTAACACTCTCATGGGCGCTATCATTAAGGCTAAGCCGTCAAGTGCAAAGGGTCAGTATTTAAAGAGTGTTGTCGTTTCTTCGACAATGGGCCCCGGCATCAAATTGAACAGCGCAAAAATTTCCGGTTAATTTTAAATTAACTATTGACAAAGTTTATTATGTGTGATATAATATCAGAGTTGTGATATTATATCACGCATGATATATTCCGTAGACAGCAGGTTTCTTTCGGGAAGTAAATCCTGCCGAGGGTAAAAAAATCTATTATTTTTATGTTGATTTTTAATGCTCTTTGCGGTCTACGGCAAAGAGCTTTCATTTTTTTTTGAAAGCGTACAGCTTTATGGGAGGTGAACGAAAAATGCCAAGTGAAAAAGTATTGGAGGCAAAGAAAGCACAGGTTGCTGAAATTGCTGAGATTTTGAAAGGCGCTACAACAGGCGTTCTCGTTGATTACAGAGGATTGACTGTTGAAGAGGACACAAAGCTCAGAAACGATTTGAGAGCAGCAGGTGTACATTACTTCGTTGTAAAGAACACATTGCTTCGTTTAGCTGCAAAGGAAAGCGGTATAGACGGTTTGGACGACATTTTGCACGGACCTACAGCTTTGGCTGTATCCGAAGATGCGGTTGCTCCGGCTAAAGTATTGGCTGATTTTGCAAAGGATAACGAAAAAATGCAGTTGAAGTCCGGTTTTATGGACGGTAAGGTTTTGGATATGGACGAGCTTATGCAGCTTGCTAAGACTCCAAATAAGGAAACTCTTATCGCTAAAATGCTGGGCAGCTTGAATTCTCCGATTTCCGGTCTTGCAAGATTGCTTAATACAATCGTTGAAGGCGGCGAAGAAATTGCAGATTTGATAGCTAAGAAAGCAGGCGAAGCTGCCGAGGAACCGGCGGCTGAGGAAGCAGCTCCTGCTGAAGCTCCCGCAGAGGAAGCAGCAGAAGCAAAAGAAGAGGCTCCGGCTGAAGAAGCAGCACAGGACGCTGAATAATTAAATAATAATTGATACAGGAGGTCAACAAAAATGGCAGACGTACAAAAAATCTTAGATGAAATTAAAGAATTAAAATTGTTGGAAGTAGCTGAATTGGTAAAGCTTATGGAAGAGGAATTCGGCGTTAGCACAGCAGCTCCGGTTATGGTAGCAGGCGCAGCAGCTGACGGCGCAGCAGCAGGTGCTGAACAGACAGAGTTTGAAGTTATCCTTGCTGATGCAGGTGCTTCTAAGCTCGGCGTAATCAAAGTTGTAAGAGAACTTACAGGTCTTGGCTTGAAAGAAGCAAAGGCATTGGTTGACGAAGCTCCGAAGTCTTTGAAGACAGATGTTGCTAAAGAAGAAGCTGAAGCAATGAAAGCTAAGCTTGAAGAAGCAGGCGCAAAGGTTGAGTTGAAATAATCATGATTATTGACCTGTCCGATATTATAAAGGATTACGGCGGAAGAATGAACGTTTCGGCTTCAATTGAAATGGACGATACCGAGTTTTTGGGCGAATCGTTCAAATTTCAAAAACCGCTCAAGGTTGAGGGAGCTATTATCAATAATACCAAATCACTGGAGCTTTCGGCAAAAGCTGAGGGTGAAATGCAGGTGCATTGCGCGAGATGTTCAAAGCCTTTTAATGTGCCTGTTAAGTTTCGCATTCACGAAATTTTAGTAAGAGAGGGCAGCGATTCGGCTGATGACGAAACTGTTGTTTTCTCGGGCGAAAAGCTTGATATATCTGATATAATCATGAATAGCTTTTTAATGAGTGTTTCCGGAAAATATCTTTGCAGTGAGGACTGTAAGGGGTTGTGTCCGAAATGCGGAGCTGATTTAAATGATGGCGACTGTGGTTGTGATAAGGATGAGATTGACCCCAGATGGGCGGATTTGCAGAAAATCATGAAGAATATGACTGATACCAAATAGGAGGTGCGATTAAGATGGCAGTACCTAAGGGTAAAGTATCGAGATCAAGAAGAGATAAAAGACGTGCAAACTGGAAATTATCAGTTCCGGGCATGGTAGAGTGCCCGCAATGTCACGAATATAAAATGCCTCATA
>CAKSFY010000184.1 GCA_934454035.1 uncultured Clostridia bacterium
GTATGTCTGTCATGGCTCCTGTCGCCTGCGCTTGATTTGCTTTTGAATGAGCAGTCAAAAATTTTAAAATTCAAGTCAAAATTCAAGATAACCGATTTTTATCCAAACGATGAGGGATACAAGCAATGGATTTTTAAAAATTCCGCCTTGTCTCCGGAAAACTTTCCGGAAGAAACAACTCTGCAAAAAAAAGCAAAGAGCTATGTTCTTTCCGGGGGAAAAATAGGCGAGGCAAAGGGAATATTAATATAAATAAGATAAACGCGGCAAATCGCCGCGTTTATCTTATTTATTATTCATATGCGTGTTAAAATATTTATTTCTGAATTTTGCGGGACTGATTTCTTCATGGTAAACAAAAAATTTGATAAACAGATTTTCCTCCGGAAATCCCATTTCAGCCGATATTTGTTTAACCGACAAATCAGTTGTCAGCAATAAATCCTTTGCCCGATTTCGTCTTTGCAGATTTATATATTCTTTAATTGCCGTCCCGAAATGTTTTTTAAATAACTTGCTTATATAATCCGCATTGTATCCAAAATGCTCCGCAACCTCCGAAACAGTACAGTTTTGATTAATTCTTATGTATTCGGCAATTTTTCCTGCAAGAGTATTCCCTGCCGGTTCCATATTGCCAAGCTCATAAAAAATCATCAAGCCTGCGGTATCTGCTGCGGCAGAATCATATGAGGTAGTCCGGGATATATGCAGAAGCTTTTTCAAAAGATATTTTACATCATAAAATTCTTTGCTTTTGCTCGTTTTAAAAGGCAGCGGCATATTTGTGTGAAAATGAAACCAATAAAAAGCCGTCGGCATACTGCTTTTCTCCGTTCCCTCATGAAGCTTGCCCGGCTCAAGAATAAGGCATTCGTTCGGCATAAGCTCATATATGGCATCTTCTTCCCTTATATGCACTGTCCCTTCAATTACAAATATCAATTCATAACTGTCTATTATTCTCTTTGGATGAATCCATGTGCCCTCAGAATGAAACTCGCCTATAATTTCATAATCAAAGTAAAAATTATCATCTATTTTTAACATAACGGATTTTCTCACTTTTTCTCTTTTTTTAGGTATTGAAATAATTATTTTACTTTATTATAATATATTTATAAACATAAGTCAATAGAGAAAAGAGGTAATGAATAAAATGGAAAAGATATTATTTTCAGACATCAAAATTAATGACGGATTTTGGAAGATTAAGCAAGACATGGTGAAAGACTCAACCGTTGAAGCGGTATATAACCGTTTTTCTGACACGCACCGTTTTGACGCTCTTTCCTGCACGTGGAAAGAAGGGGAGCCTGATATGCCGCATATCTTTTGGGATTCGGACGTAGCAAAATGGATTGAGGGTGTTTCATACATATTAAAGGAAAAACGAAATGAAAAGCTCGAAGCAATAATTGATGACGCAGTCGATAAAATAGTAAAAAACAGTGATGAAAACGGTTATTTTAACAGCCATTTTCTTGTTACTGAGCAAAACGAGCGCTTTAAAGACAGAACCTGTCACGAACTGTATTGTGCCGGTCACCTTATGGAAGCGGCATGTGCATACTACGATGCAACCGGAAAAGATAAATTTTTAAAAGCAATGTGCCGCTTTGCAGACTATATCGAAAAAGTCTTTAAAATTGAAAAAAGCACTGCATTCCGAACACCGGGTCACCCCGAAATCGAGCTTGCACTTGTTCGTTTATATGAAACAACCGGCGAAAAGCGTTATCTTGAGCTCTCTAAATTTTTCATTGACGAACACGGTCTCGGAAAAGACGATTCTGACAAAACATATGAGTTTGCAAATAAGCTTTACAACCAGGACGAAATGCCCTTAAGAGAACGTACCACCGCCGAGGGACACTGTGTCCGTGCATTATATCTTTTTTGCGGCATGGCTGATATTGCCGAAAAATACAACGATACAGAGCTTTTGAATGCCTGCAAAAGAGTTTTTGATGATATGACAAAAAAGAAAATGTACATAACCGGTGGATTCGGCTCAACTCATATGGGAGAAGCATTTTCCATTCCGTTTTACCTTCCGAACAGAACAGCCTATACAGAGACCTGCGCCGCCATCGCAATGGCTCTTTTCTGCAAGCGTATGCAGGCACTCGATAAAAACTCCCGTTATGCAGACATTGCGGAAAAAGTCATATATAATGGCTTTTTGTCAGGAGTATCAATGAACGGAAAAGGATTTTTCTATGAAAATCCGCTTGAAATCGATATTGATTTTAACGATATTAATCCATCGACAAAAGATAAAGAACGCTTTCCCATAACGCAGCGAAAAGAAGTCTTTGACTGTTCCTGCTGTCCGCCGAATGTTGTACGCTTTATTCCCTCAATTGCAGAACTGATGTACAATTATGACAGCGAAGCAATATATGTTCAGCAGTATATAAATTCTCAAGCCGAATGCGGCAATATAAAAATAAATCAGACCACAAATTATCCTGTCGACGGAATTATAAATATAAAGTGTGAAGCTCCGCAAAAATATATTGCACTGCGTATTCCATGCTGGTGCAAAAGCTTTTCCGTAAACGCTGATTATACGCTCAAAAACGGATACGCTTTTATAAAGCTTTCGGGTAAGAGCGAAATCGAGTTAAAGCTTGATATGCCTGTCACCTGCGTAAAATCGAATAAACGGGTACACGAAAATGCAGGCAGAATAGCAATATTGCGCGGACCTGTGGTATACTGTGCGGAAAGTGTCGATAATTTTAAGGACTTAAAAACAGTAATTGTTGACACCGCTGCCGGGTTCGGACTCGGTGATTCCGAATTCATTCTTCCGTCAATTACCGCACACGCATATAAAGAAAAAGATTCCTCTGAGCTCTACTCCGTTATAGGCGACGACTACGAGGAAACAACCCTAAAATTGATTCCGTATTATGCATTTGCAAACAGAGGCGACGCTGAAATGCTCGTATGGTTTTTAGCCAAAAGACAGTAAAATCATAACCACCAGTAAACTGGTGGTTTGCACTGCCCCTATAAGGGGCTACTACAGGCTTAACCTCTAAAAGAGGC
>CAKSFY010000185.1 GCA_934454035.1 uncultured Clostridia bacterium
GTATAAGCATCAATCGGAAAAAAATAACATGCATTTCAAGCAAGAGAAGAATATGAAATATAAGGTTTCCGAATACCCCGGCGATCGTTTCGGAATTGATGCCGGACCGGACTACAGCAAGGATTGGGGACTCCCGGAAACAGGGGCAAATCTTGCAAAGGGAGCAAAAGCTGAGGCGGACGGAAAAGATGCCTCCGCACTCGTGGACGGAGATGTGAAAACTGCGTATAAGTCGGAAAACAATCAGATAAATGCCGCAATTAATCTCGGAGAGGAAAAAAGTTTTAACACGCTCATTATTGAAGATTATTCAAGAACAGTTGCAAATTGCGAGGTTGAGGCACTTTGCAGCGGCGAGTGGGTTTCCCTCGGGAACTACACCATGGGCGAAAAGATAAACACAATTGAGCTTGATAAAAATGTGTCGGCATCTCAAATCCGCATAAAGGCGCAGGGTGAAAATGAGGCACAGCTTGACGATATAAAGCTTTTTTCATCAAGAAAGCTGAGAGATATAACGGAAAAATCGGGAATTGAGCTGACGGCGAATAAAACAACCGTTGCTGTGGATTCGGATTTTGATATAACGGTGGACGGAGCCGAGGAATATGAAGGTGCGGAAATTTCTGTATTTTTTAACAGGCTTTACGAATTTGAGCTTGAGGGAAAAGGCAGGGGCTTGCTTGCCGAAACCGAGACGAAATCCGTTGAGCCGGTTAAGAATGGGCACGGGAGAACCACTGTTCATGTGCCTGAGGATTTGGACGTGGGCAGCTACACAATGATGCTCAGCCTTTCAAAAGGAGACAGCTTGATTTCACAAAAAGAAATTAATATAAACGTTGCAAGTAAATTTCAGCTTTTAACAGTTCCGAAACTGAATGAAAATTCTGAGTGGAGCATGAGATTTCTTGTGAAAAATCTTGCAAGCTCGAAGATTAAAAACAGTAAGATGACAATAACAAACGGCGGAAGATATTTTAAGAGCGGAACTTCTTTTGACCTTTCGGGAATTGCGCCCGATGAAGAGAGGGAGTTTGACCTTGTTCCGGAATATGTCAATGCTCAAAAGGATGAAAATGATCGCCCCGAATATGACACCGTGACGGTTGAGATAACCGAGGGGAGAGAGGTTCTTTCTACAATTGAAAAGAGAATGTCTTTCATTTCGGTAGAATATTGCACAGGCACCGCGCCATCGATTGACGGGAAGATAGAAAGCGGCGAGTGGGATGCGGCAAAGGAGTTTACGATTGATAAAAAAACGCAGACATATGCGTTCAACAACTGGACTCCGGAATCGCTCAGTGCAAAAGGCAGACTGATGTGGGATAAAGAGAACCTCTATTGCCTTTTAGATGTGACCGATGATAAGCACTGTCAAAGCTTCACGGGAAGCGGATTATGGAACGGCGATTCAGTTCAGCTTGGCTTTGACGCGGCTCATTACAGCGACGGGGAATATACTCCTCCGAATATGTTCGGATACACCGAGTTCGGAATGGCACTTGCTGCCGACGGCACAACCACTTCCGCAACGTATAACACTCCGAATAACAAGACCGAAAGTGCACAGGAAACAGGAAAGCAGTGCGTTAAGCGTGAAAACGGCCACACTATTTATGAAATCAGCATGCCATGGAAGGAGCTTTTGCCGGATAAAAAGCAGGCAAAGAGCGGAAACACCTATGGTTTTGCGTTGGTTATAAATGATGCTGACACCGAATTGCGCGACGGATTTATAGCACTTTTCGACGGAATAGGCCTTTATAAGCGCCCGTATGAATACGGAGAAATTTTGCTCACCGGCGGAGAGGACAGCGAAAATTCTGTAATCGGGAATTTTGGAGTTATTTTCGAGGGCAAAGAGCTTGCGCTTGAGGCAAAGGAGGAAAACGGAGTGCGCTATCTTCCTCTGCGGAGTTTTTCGGAAAAAACAGGCGCAAGTGTTGAATATAATCCGGCAAACGGCTTTGTGACGGTTTTAGCTGAGGATAAAACGATTGTGCTCGAAAAAGATGGATTCAGAGCAGATGGCGCATTTTATGAATATATCAATAATCCGATTATCAGCGATGATAGAATGCTTGTTTCGGCAGGCACGCTTTGCCAAATGATGAATTTGCATTATTACTATGATAATGGCACATTATATTTGAACCGATAGATATAACTAAGGAGATGTTTAAAAAGTCGACTGAGGGGCAATCCCTCATTTTGTGTAAACCTCAAATCATGCTCCGAAATGATGATATAAACTAATTAGTTTTTGTGGGCTGTAAGCCAAATTTAGGCTTACAGCCCATAGCTATACTATAGCACAAAATTGCCGGCGTGTCAAGGGCACCCTTGTAAGAGGGCGTGCATTTACCCTTGACTTGTCGGTAATTTTATGCTACCCGGATAATCTATCAGCAAAGAATAATTAAAGCCTCCAAAACAATATCTTCTCATATCGTTTTGGAGGCATTTTAAGAACCTTCATATACTTTTTATACCTTATTGGGACAGTTAATCGGCTATAAGCTTATTAACCAATGAATTGTCGGTTTGAATAAGATGGATCAGTTTTTTTGCTGTTGGTGCAGGTGTGGTTTTACCACATTCCCAAGCTTCGACCGTGCGTGTCGAAACACCAAGCATGGAAGCGAATGCTTTCTGTGTCATATTCAGTGAGTGTCTGACAGCAGCAACATAGAACGCTTGCGTGCAAACGTATCGGCACTTGCTTTGCCCTTTTCGTATTTAAGAGCTTCCTCCAACCCGGACATAACACCGCTGAAAAAATCTATATTTTTAAAATTCTCATCAATTTGCTCTGCCGACAGAGATGATTTAAAAGTTAGATCAGCCATAATATCACTTCTCTTTCTTGACTGTATAGGAAATTGCGTTTTTTGAAAAAGTATGATATAATAGAAAACAAGTCAAAAAAGGCATAACAAAAAGAGGT
>CAKSFY010000186.1 GCA_934454035.1 uncultured Clostridia bacterium
GTATAATGTTCTTATATATTTTTATACAGGGCCTATATGCGATAAAGTAGAAATTATGCTTAATTTGTCCGCCGTAGACAATCAAATTAAAAAGCTCTACTATGATTTAAAAGTTCCTTACGATGCCGCTATGTGCATGGATGAAGATGATTACAATCATATTAAAATAATAAAGTGTCTTGAACAGGCATGTAATTTGGTGGATTTTAGAAATGAAGCCGTATTTTGCGGCTCAGTCAGTAATGCCGAGGAATATATTAAAACCGAATTTTATGAAAAAGAGTGCGGAACAAATGATGTATTGGTCAGTTATGTAGGTCATACTCATATAGATGTTGCATGGCTGTGGACCTTGGCACAAACAAGGGAAAAGGTTCAGCGGTCGTTTTCAACGGTTTTAAAGCTGATGGAAAGGTATCCGGAATACCTCTTTATGTCGTCACAGCCGCAGCTTTATGAATATTTAAAAGAAGAAACACCGGAAATTTACGAAAAAGTAAAAGAGAAAATACAAGAGGGAAGATGGGAAGCAGAGGGAGCTATGTGGCTCGAAGCCGACTGTAATCTTTCATCGGGAGAGAGTCTTGTAAGGCAAATCATACACGGGAAAAAGTTTTTTAAACAGGAATTCGGCATTGACAGCCATATTTTGTGGCTGCCGGATGTGTTCGGATATAATGCGGCATTACCGCAAATCATGAAAAAAAGCGGAATAGATAAATTCGTAACGGCAAAAATCAGCAGAAATGAATCGAACAGAATGCCGTATGACAGCTTTTTGTGGGAGGGAATTGACGGAAGCAGAATTTTCTCATATTTTCTTACGGTGCGTGAACTGAATAAAAATGATGATAACGGTTATTCAATGGAATATAACGGGCAAGTTACTCCGTCTGTGCATATGGGAACGTGGAAATATTATCAGCAGAAAGATTACAGCAACGAAACACTTTTAACATTTGGCTTCGGAGACGGAGGTGGAGGTCCGACCGAAGAAATGCTTGAAACGGAAAAAAGATTGGAATACGGTATTCCCGGTACTCCGAAAGCACAAATGAGCCGCGCAGGGGACTTTTTGGAAAGAAATGAAAAACAGTTTTTAAACATATGTAAGCAAAGCGGACGTACACCTTTATGGACGGGAGAAATATATCTTGAGTTTCACCGCGGAACATATACGTCGATGGGAATTAATAAAAGGTATAACAGAAAGTGTGAATTTTTATGTCAATCAGCGGAAACGGTTTCAGTATTTGATATGCTTTTGCAAAATAAGGAATATCCGCAAAACCTGTTAAACGACGGCTGGAAGACGCTTTTATTAAACCAGTTTCATGATATTTTGCCCGGCTCATCCATACGTGAAGTATATGATGAAAGTAAAATTCAGTATGAAAAGCTTATTGCCGAAGTAGGAAAGCTGAAAGATGATAAGCTTGCTGATATTGCGCACAATGTATCAAAATCGGGCATACTGGTGTATAACCCCAATTCCTTTGAAGTGTCGGGGTATGCAGAGTATAACGGACGGGTGTTTTATGCTGAGAATATACCGGCTATGGGCTGGAAGGTTACAGAAAATATATCCGATATATCCGACGGCAGTGTGCGTGTTGATGAACAGGAAATCGAAAGCAAAAATTATATTTTGAAGTTTGATAAAGATATGAACATTGTATCGTTGTACGATAAAGCAAACGGGCGTGATGTTGTGAAAGCAGGGGAACGATTTAACAGGTTGAGTGTTTTCGAGGACTATCCGCGGGAGTTTGATAATTGGGAAATATCCGATTATTACAAACAAAAAGAATGGGAAATCAATGACGTTTCCGAAAAGAGAATTATCAGAGGAAACGGCTTCGGAGGTTTTGAGATAAAGAGGAACTACTTTAATTCGCGGATAACACAGAAAATAATCGTATATGGTAAAAGCAGGCGAATAGATGTTTTATATGACGTTGACTGGCAGGAAAATCATGTTTTGCTGAAAGCGATTTTCCCGACCGATATACATACAACAAAAGCGACATACGATATTCAATTCGGTAATATAGAGCGTGCGGCGCATGAAAATACAAGCTGGGACAAAGCTAAATTTGAAGTATGTGCGCAAAAATGGGGCGATGTATCCGAAGAGGACTACGGAGTAAGTATTTTAAACGATTGTAAATACGGATATAGCGCGCTGGGCGGAGAAATGACCCTGTCGCTGATTAAGTGCGGAACATATCCGAATGAGGACGCTGACCGCGGCAGGCATGAATTTATGTACTCTATCTATCCTCATAAAGGAAATGTTAAACGCGGAGGAACAATAAGGGAGGCATATTTATTTAATAAACCGCTTGAATGTATTTGCGCGCATGGCAAAGGTACGCTGCCGCCGGAATTTAGTTTAATATCATCGGAAAATGAAAATATAATTATCGATACGGTGAAAAAATCAGAGGACGGAAACGGAATAATTGTACGCTTATATGACGCATGGGGAACGAAGAGTAAGTGTACGGTTAATTTTGGATTTACCGTAAAAAAAGTAAGTGTTTGTGACTTGCTTGAGAGCCCAATATATGAGGCGGAACTGCAAAATGAAAAAAGTGTTTCGGCAGATGTCGGATGCTATGAAATTGTTACATTGTTTATGGAAACCGGGGCAATCCCAAATTTTGTGTAAACCTCAAAATTGGCTCCAAAATGATAATATAATCTAAGTAGTTTTTGCGGGCTGAGAGCCGGATTTCGGCTTTCAGCCCTTAAGTATAATATAGCGTAAAATTGTCGGCTTGTACTCCGGGCAGTTTGGTGAGGGCGCAGCAAAAAAGGTATTTTATATGGAAAGGTGAGTGGGGGGTGCGGACATATTCTTGGACTGTTTTATGCTGCTAATCCAAGATTATGCCTGTACTCCACCGGACTC
>CAKSFY010000187.1 GCA_934454035.1 uncultured Clostridia bacterium
TCGCCGCTCAGTGTACGCGAGTACACTGTCGGGTATCCCAAAGCTTTAGCTTTGGCTCAGTTTGTTAATTCCGAAGCATTTTTTCCTATCCCCTAAAAAGGCGGTGTATAAAAAATACACCGCCTTAATTTTATGATAATATCCGGCAATTACTTTCTGTTTGCCTTTTTAGCTTGCTCATCGCTTTCTTTCCATGCTGCCCAGATAGGACTTGCAATGAAAATTGAGCTGTAAGCACCTGCCAAAACTCCCACGATAAGCGGGAATGCAAATTCCTTGATTGAAGGAACACCGACAATATAAAGTACTACGATTGTGATGAGTGTTGTAATGGTTGTATTGATTGTTCTTCCCATACTTTCATTAATACTTCTGTTTGTTATATCGGAAATTGTTTCGCCCTTTTTGGCGTTGTAACCCTTCATATTTTCACGGATTCTGTCAAATACAACGATTGTATTGTTGATTGAATATCCGATAACCGTCAGCATAGCCGCAATAAATGTGGTGTTGAGCGGTGTATATGAGATAGTGTAAACTGCCATCATTACAGCCAGGTTAATGAAAAGTGCGATAACTGCCGAGATAGCCGAACGCCACTCGAATCTGAGAGCAATATAAGCAAGAATACAAATCATTGCAATCAAAGTGTAGATAAGCGCTTTTCTTTGAACCTGATTACCAAAACTTGCTGACGCACTTGTAACCGACATCGGTTCTTCGTCCTGCAAGCCGTACTTTTCTTTTAAAGCAGAATAAATTTCTGTCTTTTTAGATTCTTCAATAGGCTGAGTTTTTATGGAAGCCTGTGTTCCGTCGCCGACTGTCTGAACGATAATCGGTGTGATGCCTGTTTTTTCTTCCAGATATTTTGAAACTTCCTCATTATTAAAGGATTGTCCCATATTTACCTGCATTTTGATACCGCCCATAAACTCAATATCAAAGTTAAATCCCTGTACAAAGTACATAATGATACCTGCTATTACAATAATAATCGGAAGAAGCAGATATTTAATCTTATTTTTTGTTACATTAATCGATTTCATTCTACTTATACCCCCTTATTTAATAAACAGCTTGCGGTTTGCGATATTGAGATTTACAAACTGCTTCAGCAGGAATTTAGTTATAACGATAGCGGTAAACATACTTACTATAACACCGAGTGCAAGCGTTACCGAGAAGCCTCTGATTGTGCCTATGCCTGATAAATAAAGCACAACGCAGGTGATTATTGTAGTAATGTTTGAGTCAAATATTGCTCCGAAAGCCTTTTTAAATCCTGCTTCAACAGAAGCTTTGATTGTTTTTCCGAGCTTAAGTTCTTCTTTCATTCTCTCGAATATGATTACGTTCGCGTCAACGGCCATACCGATTGAAAGAACAATACCTGCAATACCCGAAAGACTTAAGTTAACTCTTGCCAGACCGAGAACCAACGCGATAATGCCTACATAGAATGCAAGTGCCAAATCAGCGATAAGTCCGGGAAGTCTGTAAAAGATTATCATAAATACCATTACGATAAGTATACCGATAGCTGCTGCCAAAAGGCTGGTAGGCAATGCCTTTTCACCAAGCTCAGGCCCTATTGTGTTTTGTGAAACAGTTGTCAGATCAAAAGGCAATGCGCCCGATTTGATTTGATTTGCAAGTGTTGCGGCATCCGCAGCTGTTTCAAAGCTTCCCGAGATTATACATGTTTCGGAATTAATTTCCTCGCTTACTCTGGGTGAGGAAATTATATTGTCATCCATTTTTATGGATATGAAGTTTTTGCTTTCGCCGCTTCTTGCAGCTGCCGCTCTTGTAGCGTCGGCAAATTTTTGAATAGCTTCATTTTTTAAGGTAAGCTTTACATAATGCTCGGAATTTCCGTTTTGAGAAACGGGACCGTATTCTGCTTCTGCATTCTTAATATCGGTTGCGCCGTCCAAAACGACATTGTCGTCGGCGTCAACAAATGACAGTTTAGCCGTAGAGCCGAGAAGCTCAGCTGCCTTGTCTGTTTCGAATACCGACGGAATTTCAACAGTAATCTGACCGTTTTCATCCCTTGAAATTCTTGCCTCTGTGTAGCCTGCGTTGTTGAGACGAGCTGTAAATATCGACTCAACTATGTCCATTTGTTCCTCTGTCGGGTTATCAGCCTGTGCCTGGAAAGTTATAACCGAACCGCCTGCAAGGTCAATACCCTTTCTGATCCCCTTTTCTTCATCCAGCATGCCGCCGTATTTAAAGCCTGAAATGTTGAAACCGATGAGAGCAACATAATTAAGCAATATAGCAACAACCAGCATGAGAACGAGAATAGCAATACTCTTTTTCTTCATTTGATTAATCAATCCTTTCTTTAATTTTAATAGAGCATATGTTATAATTATAACTCTGAAAGTGGAAAAAGTCAAGGGATTTTGCGGACATTTTATACTTCTGTTAAAAAAAGTAAATTTTCAAAGTAAAAGCAGGCGCAGAATTTCAAATTGCACTTATTTTGAAATTTTATTTAATTTAAATTTTATAAAAATATTTAAAAAAATAATTGACAAATAAAAATAAATATGGTATAATAAAATACGTTGTGAAAATGATATGGTCGAATTTACACATGTGGAGCGGTATCGAAGTGGTCATAACGGGACTGACTCGAAATCAGTTGACGGGCAACCGTCCGTGGGTTCGAATCCCACCTGCTCCGCCATATTTCGGGATGTGGCTCAGTTTGGTAGAGCACTACGTTCGGGACGTAGGGGCCGCAGGTTCAAATCCTGTCATCCCGACC
>CAKSFY010000188.1 GCA_934454035.1 uncultured Clostridia bacterium
TAAGAAACGAATCAAGATGTATAAAATGTCAGGCTTGCGTCAGACAGTGTGCAAACGAAGTACATATTTTCGACAAGGAAAGAAATTTAATACTGAGCGATGAATCAAAGTGCGTGAATTGCCAGAGGTGTGTGTCGCTATGTCCGACAAGGGCTTTAAAGATAGTAAAGAGCGATTGCAGATTGCGTGAGAATGCAAACTGGTCGGAGGATACAATAAAAGAGATTTACAAACAGGCATCAAGCGGCGGAGTTTTGCTTTCGTCAATGGGTAATCCGAAACCGCTGCCGGTTTATTGGGATAAGATTCTTATAAATGCGTCTCAGGTTACAAACCCGTCCATAGACCCTTTGAGAGAGCCTATGGAAACAAAAGTGTTTCTCGGCAAAAAGCCGGATAAAATAAAAAGGGACAAAAACGGAAAAATTATATGCGATACGCCGCCTCAGCTGGAGCTTTCCATGCCGGTTATGTTCTCGGCAATGAGCTATGGCTCAATCAGCTACAATGCTCATGAATCGCTTGCAAGAGCTGCCGAAGAGCTTGGAATCTATTATAATACCGGTGAGGGCGGACTGCATGAGGACTTTTACGTCTACGGAGAAAATACAATCGTTCAGGTCGCATCGGGAAGATTCGGAGTTTACAAGGACTATCTTGAAGCCGGAGCTGCAGTTGAGATTAAAATGGGACAGGGTGCAAAGCCGGGAATCGGCGGACATTTGCCGGGTGCCAAGATTGTGGGCGATGTTTCAAGGACAAGAATGATTCCGGAGGGTTCGGACGCAATTTCGCCGGCACCGCATCATGATATATATTCAATAGAAGATTTAAGACAGCTTGTGTATTCATTGAAGGAAGCAACGGAATATAAAAAACCGATAATAGTTAAGGTTGCGGCTGTTCACAATATAGCGGCAATTGCAAGCGGTATTGCAAGAAGCGGAGCGGATATAATTGCTATAGACGGATTCAGAGGCGGCACGGGAGCTGCGCCGACAAGAATAAGAGATAATGTCGGAATACCGATTGAGCTTGCGCTTGCATGTGTTGACCAAAGACTCCGGGATGAGGGTATAAGAAATAATGTTTCGCTTGTGGTCGGCGGAAGTATAAGAAGTGCGGCAGATGTAGTAAAAGCTATTGCTCTCGGTGCGGATGCCTGCTATGTTGCTTCGGCGGCGCTGATTGCTTTGGGCTGCCATCTGTGCAGAACCTGCCAGAGCGGCAAGTGTAACTGGGGAATAGCAACTCAGCGTCCCGAGCTTGTAAAAAGACTGAATCCCGATATCGGATATAAACGGCTTGTCAATCTGATGACTGCATGGAAACATGAAATCAAGGAACTGATGGGCGGAATGGGTATAAACTCAATCGAAGCATTACGAGGTAACCGCCTTATGCTGAGAGGAGTAGGACTAAACGGAAAGGAGCTTGAGATATTAGGTATCTCACATGCAGGAGAATGAAAAAAGTATATGTAAATGAAAAATGGTGCTTGGGCTGCCACCTTTGTGAATATAACTGTGCTTTTGCCGCAAGCGGTGAAACCAATATGTCGCTTGCTCTTAAGGACAAAACAATCTATCCGAAAATAAGAGTTGAGGACAGCGGAAAAATATCTTATGCGGTGTCATGCAGGCATTGCGATGACCCGATTTGCGTCAAGTCATGTATTTCGGGGGCGCTTTCAAAGGGTAATGACGGTGTTGTAAGAATAGATAAAAATAAATGTATCGGTTGTCTTACGTGCGTTTTGGTTTGTCCGTACGGAGCACTTGCTCAAAACGAAAATCATGCGGTTACGAAGTGTGAACTTTGTACCGATAACAGCTGCGGCGAGCCTGCCTGCGTCAAGGGCTGCCCGAATAATGCAATATGCTTTGAGGAGAGATGATAATGAAAAATTATGTAATAATCGGCGGCGGAATTGCTGCGCTCGGCTGCATTGACGGAATTAAAAAACATGACAGGGACGGGAAAATAACTCTTATTTGCGGCGAAAATGTTCTTCCGTATGCAAGACCGCTGATTTCCTACTATCTTGAAAACAAGACTGATTTTGACAAAATGCAGTACAGAGACGAAGAATTTTATAAATCGATTGATGTGAAAAAGGGCATTACGGCAGAGAAAATCGACGGAAAAAAAGTTATACTGTCCGACGGAGAGGAAATTCCTTTTGACAAACTGCTGCTTGCGACAGGCTCATCGCCTTTTGTTCCGCCGATTCCGGGACTCGATTCGGTTAAAAACAAATTTACGTTTATGACGGAAGAAGATGCAGCCGGACTTGAAGCGGCGGTAACTGAGAAATCAAGGGTGCTGATAGTCGGAGCGGGACTTATCGGCTTAAAATGTGCCGAGGGTTTAAAGGAAAGGGCGGCTGAAATAACCGTCTGTGATTTGGCGGACAGAGTCTTATCGAGTATTTTGGATACCGAATGTGCTGCGATTGTGGAGGAAAAGCTTAAAAAAAGCGGCATAAAATTTATGCTGTCCGATACGGCGGAGAAATTCTCCGGAAATTCAGCGCAAATGAAAAGCGGAAAAACGGTTGATTTTGATGTGCTTGTAATGGCAGTCGGAGTGAGAGCAAATACAGCCTTGGCAAAGGAAACCGGTGCGGAGGTCAACAGAGGAGTAATTGTAAACAACAAAATGGAAACAACCGTTCCCGGCATATATGCGGCAGGTGATGTAACCGAGGGCGAGGATATATCGAGCGGCAGCAAAAAGGTTATGGCTATTTTGCCCAATGCATATA
>CAKSFY010000189.1 GCA_934454035.1 uncultured Clostridia bacterium
TTTTTGCGGTGCAAATTTTTCTAAATATCTTATAAAAGAAACCGGAAAAAGCGAGAAAAAAGTGCTTGTGTTCTTACAACCGTGTGATACTTACAGCTTTAATCAGTTGCTTACAGAACACAGATTTGACCGTGAAAAAGTTTATGCGGTCGGAGTACCTTGCAGCGGTATGCTTGATGTAAATAAAATTAAAGGAAGCGCAGAGGGAATTTCTTCGATTTCCGAAAAGGAAAATGCCGTGACGGTAGAAACGCTTTA
Source organism: uncultured Clostridia bacterium (assembly GCA_934454035.1). Taxonomy (GTDB): domain Bacteria; phylum Bacillota; class Clostridia; order UBA1381; family UBA1381; genus CAKSQL01. Next base: position 259 of record CAKSFY010000189.1, read on the forward strand.
TGACGGTTCTCTGACCTTTTCAAAGGAGGAACTTTTGCCGGACAGATGTGTGAACTGCAAATCCAAAAAGCATGTTGCTTATGACGAACTTTTGGGTGAGGACGGAGAAGTTTTGGATTCGGCAAGGTTTGATGAAGTAGAAAAAATTGAAAAAATGTCTCCGGATGAACGATTTGCATTCTGGCAGAATGAGCTTTCAAGATGTATCCGCTGCAATGCCTGCAGAGATGTCTGTCCGGCTTGTACATGCGAAAAGTGTGTATTTGATAATCCTAATTCGGGAGTTGAGAACAAAGCTGCCGCAAATTCGTTTGAAGAAAAGATGTTCCATATTATAAGGGCATTTCATGTTGTCGGTCGTTGTACCGATTGCGGAGAATGCTCCAGAGTTTGCCCGCAGCACATTCCGCTCCATCTTTTAAACCGCAAGTTTATAAAGGATATAGATAGTTTCTACGGTGAGTATCAGGCAGGAGCAGAGGCAGGCAGCCGCGCACCGATAGTAAATTATAACACAGAGGATATAGAACCGGGCGAGGCTGTTGAAAGAGGTGATGAGAATGCGTAAAATTTCACTTGATAAATTGGACGAATTATTTTCTGCAATAGCAAAGGACAATGCCTTGTATATACCGCAGGATACCGCCGGCGGTGCAAAATATGAAAAATGGGAGAGCGGAAAGACGCTTTCTGATTCACTGAATACTGTTCGCAGCGCCAAAGACTTTTTCTTTCCTCAGACAGAAAATTTAATGGATTTTAAAATGGAAGGGAAGAATATCGAAATTATTGATACTCGCTGCGAATGTGAAGATTTTGTTATATTCGGAGTCCGTGGCTGCGATGTAAAAAGCTTTGATGTTTTAGACAGGGTTTTTCTTGCTGAACCGGTTGATTCTTATTATAAAAATCGCAGACAACACGGTTTAATAATGTCAATGGCATGTACAAAACCTATTGAAACATGCTTTTGCGGAACATTCGGAATTGACGCCGCAAGTCCTGATGGAGATATTGTTTGTTATAAAACCGATGATTCGCTTTATATGGAGGCAAAAACTCAAAAGGGCGAAAAATTACTTGAAAACCTTTCCTCAATAACAGAGGAAACTCAGAGCAGTGCGGTTGATGAACAAAAAGCTTTGATAAGCGAAAGGCTAAAAAAACTTCCGCTTGCTGAGCTGAAGGCAGATAAATTCGGTGCAGACAAGACAAAAGAATTTTTTGACGCTCCGGAATGGAGCGAGCTTTCCGAAACCTGTCTCGGCTGCGGTACTTGTACATTTGTATGTCCGACATGTCAGTGTTATGATATAAAGGACTTCAATACCGGAAACGGTGTAAAGCGTTTCCGCTGCTGGGATTCCTGCATGTATTCCGATTTTACAAAAATGTCTGCAGGTCAGCCCAGACTTACTCAGCTTGAAAGATTTCGCCAGCGCTTTATGCATAAGCTTGTATATTATCCTACCAATAATGACGGATTGTTTTCATGTGTGGGATGCGGAAGATGTTTAGCTAAATGCCCGATTCAAATGAATATAGTAAAAGTAATGAAAAAGTTGGGAGGCAGCGAGAAATGATTGATATGAAAGAACCACTTATTCCGAAAATAGGCGTTGTAACCGATATTCGTATCGATACTCCCGATGTAAAGACATTTCGCGTGGTTACTCCGGAGGGCAAAAAAGCTTTTGAGCATAAGCCAGGGCAGTGTGCAATGCTTTCAATTCCGGGTGTCGGAGAAGCAATGTTTTCAATAACTTCATCGCCGACAAATGAAGAGTTTATGGAATTTTCAATTAAAAAGTGCGGTTGTGTGACAGAATGGCTTCATTCAATGGAAGTAGGTCAGCAGATTACAATAAGAGGACCTTACGGTAATGCATTTCCGGTCGATACCGAATTTGTAGGGCATGATATGCTGTTTATAGCAGGAGGTATCGGTCTTGCTCCGCTTCGTTCAGTAATAAACTATTGCCGCCATTATCGTGATAAATACGGAAAAATTGATATCGTTTACGGCTCAAGAAGTATGCAGGATTTGGTTGACTATAAAGAGATAATAGATGAATGGTCAAAAGATGCCGGTGTAAATGTACATCTCACAATCGACCGCGAACAGCCCGAATGGGACGGTCATGTCGGATTTGTTCCGAATTATGTTAAAGAGCTCGGCTTTTCTACCGATAAAATTGCAATTTTGTGCGGACCGCCTATCATGATTAAGTTCACCCTTGCAGGGCTTCAGGAGCTTGGCTTTGATAAGACTCAGGTGTATACAACATTGGAGCTTCGCATGAAGTGCGGAATAGGTAAATGCGGACGATGCAATGTCGGTTCAAAATATGTTTGCAAGGATGGACC
>CAKSFY010000190.1 GCA_934454035.1 uncultured Clostridia bacterium
CCCGATTAGCTCAGTCGGTAGAGCGCATGACTGTTAATCATGATGTCGTTGGTTCGAGCCCGACATCGGGAGCCAAAGTCCTTGAAATAATATATTTCGAGGACTTTTTCTTTATTTCAAACAACTTATATATCTAATAACATCAAAACAAATACTTAAACCTATTAAATGTTGTGAGACTTATTGTTCCTAATGGAATAGTGGGTCTCTTTTGCGTTATAAAAAGTATATTACGTACAAATTTATGGTTTAGGAGTGATTAGTTATGAAGGGAAAGCAATTTGAAAAACGAAAAGACAATGAGATTGTAATGATTCATCAATCAAAATTAAAGCCGTTTGAAGAACAGCCGTACAAAGTTCTTTTTGATCAAAGTATGGAAGAGCTTATTGCAAGCATTAAAGAAAATGGCATTTTAACTCCAATTATTGTTCGAAGAATTAATGATGAACAGTATGAAATAATTTCCGGGCACAGAAGAGTAGCAGCTGGCAAGGCTGCCAAAATACATAAGTTTCCGGCACAGGTAGTGGAGCTTAATGACGATGAAGCGGCAATACTCTTGGTTGATTCAAACTTGCAAAGAGAAAATATTCTCCCGAGTGAAAAGGCGTTTGCATATAAGCTTAAGCTTGATGCTATGAAAAGGCAGGGTATGCGCACAGATTTAACTTTGTCCCAAGATGGGACAAAGTTACGCTCGGATACTCAACTTGCGGAACAAGTCGGTGAAAGCAGGAATCAGGTACAGAGATATATCAGATTAACATATCTTGTTGATAAGCTATTGGAAATGGTAGATAACAAGAAAATGCCGTTTACAGTCGGTGTTGAGCTTTCTTACCTTGGCAGCAAAGCACAGGCATATATTGCAGAAATTCTGGAATATGACGAAATAATGATATCTGTTGGACAAGCAACAAAAATAAAAATGCTTGCAAAGAATGGAAAGATTGATGAAGATAAAATTTTAGCTGTAATATATGAGAAAAAAACCGAAAAAGTTAATATAAAAATTAAAAACAAACAAATAAGAAAATACTTTCCAAAAGAGTATTCGAGAGAGCAAATAGAAAGTATTGTATTCGAGCTTATAAAACAATGGTCAGAGGGGCACAGAAAGGAGAAGACAGTGTGAGAAGGATATATACATATTATGACGGGGAAGGAAGCCCGGTAAATGATTTTCTAAAGAAAGCAGATACGAAGATACGAAATAAATTTATATTTTGCATTGAATATGTCAGGGATGATAAAAATTGTTTTGGCGAACCATATGTCAAGCATTTTTCGGGCGGTAAGTTCAGCAGACTGTATGAGGTAAGAATAATGGCGGTCAGCAAGATGGTACGTGTTATCTTTTATGAGCACAACGGTGATATAACTCTTCTTTATGCCTTTTATAAAAAGACGCTTAAAGATACGAAAAATGCTCTTGTTGCCGCACTGAAAATTCTTGACAAAATAACCGATAGTGAGGGTGCGGTTTTGGAGAAACACAGAAAGGAGCTGATTTTGAGTGATTAACATTGTAACGTGGTTTGAAAACAATAATGCCAAAAATGAATTGTCTGCAGTTTGCGCCGGAAATGGAATAAGAATTGTTGAGGACGAGTTTGAAAATGTGCAGGATTTTCTAATGAAGTTTGATTCCATAGATACGAATATTGATGTGCTCGTTATCGCTGACCGTAATTTGGAAAGTATTGATAAGAAAAGGTTTTTTGAGGAAGTATGCGTAACGGAACCGAATATTAGAATTGTTATCGTGTTCCCCGGCTATAGAAACGAATATATAGAGGAACAGATTGCAGAGTATAAAGATCTCGGCATATATGAGATTATATATGAGGGGCAGAGCATTGATGTAAACTATTTTGCTGATGTTATTAAGAAGGGATATATATATGATTATGAAGTGAATGTATATGATGAGATGGCTGGGGAAGCTGTCAAACTTTTTTCACATAAGCCCAAATGTATATCAATAGGTGTAATGGGTTTGACGCGCGGCTGTGGTGTAACAAATATGGTTATAAATCTTGCAGGATATATCGCTCTTGCGGAAGAATGCCCGGTAAAGGCTGTTGATTTTTCCGGAACGGGAAGTCTGCGGTTTGCCAAAGGCAAGAGGGTGACATATATAGTTCATTCAAATATTGATATTGCAAGACTTCAAAGGTCAAGCCGCGTGCTAATATATGATTTCGGTACACCATTTAATATTTCTTCAAAAGGGAAGCTATTATCTGAGAATGAGAATTACAGTGAGACAAATGTTGAGCTTTTCAAGTCGTGTGATTTGAAAATATGTATGTGCTTTGCTGACAGCTGGCACATAGGCAAAGTTAAATATCTTTTGAATGACAGGCAGTGGAGACGAAGCATAGATAATTCATATGTGTTTTTGCTTGATAGAGTTCCGGACAAGTTGCGGCTCGGTCGTTCAAAGATAAATATATACGGCAGAAACGACAAATCGATGCTCCGTCATATCGAGGAGTTGTTTCTCGGGAAAGACCAGCTATAAAAAGTCAAGAGTTTTTTGAGAAAAAAACAAAAAATTTTTTGACTAAAAAAAGACAGCAAAA
>CAKSFY010000191.1 GCA_934454035.1 uncultured Clostridia bacterium
AACTTCGCCACTCAGTGTACGCGAGTACACTGTCGGGTATCCCAAAGCTAAAGCTTTGGCTCAGTTTGTTAATTCCGGAGCATTTTTCCTATCCCCTAAAAAGGCGGTGTATTTTTTTTACACCGCCTAATTAAATGATGTTTTTATAAAAGTTCTTTTACAAACCACATATATACATATTCCCATTGCTCTGGGAAACCCTCATGACCGAAATCGGGATAGAATATAACGTCTTTTTTGCAGGTCATCTTGTTGTATGCCGCAAACTGGGTTGAGGGAGGGCATACGTTATCCATAAGTCCGGTAAACATTTTAACCTCTGCCGTTATCCTCGGTGCGAGGAATTGCAAATCTATGTATCCGAGTTTTGTGAAAATTTCATCCTCTCTTTCGTGTCTTGGGTCATTTTCACGGAAGTAGTTTTTAAGCTCGACATATGCCTGTATGTCCAAATCCATTTCCCAAACCCGCTTGTAATCGCAAAGAAACGGGTACTGAGGAGCGGCAAGCTTAATTCTCGGCTCTAATGCTGCACAAGAGATTGTAAGCGCTCCGCCCTGGCTGCCGCCGTAAACGCCAACCCTTGTTTCGTCAACATCGTCCATATCCATAATTATTCCGGCAAGTTCGGCAGTATCAAGAAATACATCTCTGAACATGAGAGTTTTCGGATCGTCATTGAGTCCTCTTATAATATGACCGCAGGTTGTTCTACCTGTGTTTCCGCCGATGTCAACTGATTTTCCGGCTTGTCCGCGGCAATCCATAGCGGCAACCACAAATCCGGATGCGGCAAACGCTATATAAGCGCCCCAATCACCGCTTCGCAAGTTGTAGCCGTGAAAATTCAATACAGCAGGACATTTTCCTTTAATGTTTTTTGGTTTTAAAAGCTTTGCATAAACTCTTGCTCCGTGTACTCCGGTAAAATACAAATCAAAGCAATCGACAATAGGACTTTCAAAGTCTTTTGCGGGTGTGATTTCAACCTGTCGGTCGAGTGCGTGCATTTCGGCAAGCGATTCTTCCCAGTATTTATCAAAATCGGCAGGTTTGGGGTTAATGCCTTTGTAGACTTTTAATTCTTCTACCGGCATATCAATAATAGGCATAATAAATATCTCCTTTATGTAAAAATAAGGTAATTGCAAAGGTCAAATACTGACTGAAATATTTAATTTTTACAATTACCCGGAAAAAATTTCTTTTACATTATATACTAAATTTTATATGATGTCAATAGCTTTTTTTACTTTTTTTCGTCAATTTTTTCGGCAGTTTCAAGTATTTTGTTAAGCCGGTGATTTACGCCCGATTTGCCTATCGGAGGGTTAAGCCTTTCACCGAGCTCTTTGAGGCTTTCGTCGGGATAATCCATTCTTATCTGCGCTATTTCCGCGAGAGGAGGGGGCAGCTTGTCAAGCCCGATTGTCCGGCTGATTTTTTCAATTGCCTGCATATGCTTTACATAAGCTTTTGCAACCTTATCAATATTTGCGCTTTCACAGTTCATTCGCCTGTTGATTTCGTTACGGATTTCTTTTTCAATGGAGATGTTATAGATTTCCATCGCCGCAGTGCCTGCTCCGATAAGCCCGAGCAGGGAGGCAATATCCTCGTATCCTTTGATATAAACTATATAATGATTTTTTCTTTCTGTCAGCTTGGACGGAATTTCCCGGCCTGACATAACGGATATCAGATTATTTGCATCTTCACGGCTTTTTGCATCAAATTCCAGGTGGTAATTTTTTTGCGGATCGGATACTGAGCCGCCGCCCAAAAATGCCCCTCTTAAATACGATATCCGACAACATTCGAAGGGCATTATTTCGTCTGTGTATGGCTCTAACGCTTCACCGATATGAAGCTTTTCCGATATTAAATCGCATTTTGCGTCATCCGAGATTTCCATACGGTATCCGCCTGCGTAACTTTTGTCCTCGGGAATAAAGCCTATACAGTCCGCAAACAACGATTTTATTCTTTTGTATACAGGTTCATGCTCGGTTGTAATTGAGATTTTGCCGCCCCTTTTTGCGGCGGTAAAGCATAATATTCCGTACAGCTCGGCAGTTTTGCAGAATTCACATTCCGAGCTGTACTGCGCAAGACGGGATTTTATATTATATGAAAAAGACATAGTTCCTCCGTAATCAGCATAGTTTCATTAGAGTTTTTGCAAGCTTTAAGTAGTTGTGACGAACCTTTTTATTATCGTTGTAATACAAATTTTCAAGCACGATATTTATGTCCCTGTCGGCAAAGCGTGCAATATTAAGTGCAACGGGTTCTGATTTTTCTTCTTTGTACCTTGCTAAAAGCTCTTTAGGTACTTCGGCGGTGTTTGCAACAATACAGTCGATAATCTCTCTTTTTGCATGCTTTTCCACTGCTGCAATATGGTCATATAAATCGTAGCCAACGGTTTCGCCGGGTTGAGTCATTATATTCGCAACATATACCCTGAGTGCGTGACTGTGAGCAATCGCATCGCTTACTTCCTGTACCAGCAGATTCGGAATAATACTTGTGTACAGACTGCCCGGCCCCAGAATTATCATATCGGCTTCCAAGATTGCATCAATC
>CAKSFY010000192.1 GCA_934454035.1 uncultured Clostridia bacterium
GCGCACTAGACTGGGGGTCTAGGTGCCGCAGGTTCAAGTCCTGTCACTCCGACCAGATTTTATCTCCGCATAAACGCTTGAAACTATAGTGTTTATGCGGTTTTTTCATACTTCTTTTGTGTAACGGGACGACATAGAAGAACATCAAAAAACATGTTTTTTGTAGTCAAACTGTAGTCAAAAAATAAAAGCGTTCAATTTGTCCGCAGTTTCTGCTTTTCGCTTATCTCTGATATGTGTATAAACCGAACGTGTCAAATTAATATCAGAATGCCCCATCAAGTCTTGTGCGTCCTTTAAATCGATTCCTGCTTCAAACAACATTGTAGCAAAACCATGTCGCAATTGATGTGCGGTAATACTTATATTATATTTTTTACAATAAGACTTCCAACGCTTATCAAACGCTCCTTTGGTTAGAGGTCTTGCACCATCACCGTCCATGGAAAATAAAAAGCCGCTAAATTTTTTCGGAAGCACGCTTTTCAGCCGATCCAATAAGATAATATTTCTGTGTGCAGCTTCAGATTTTAATACATTTTCAAAAATAGGTTTGTTCCCGTCATGTATAACATGGTTATTAATAGATATTATATTATTATCAAAATCAATATCTTCTGCACGTATTGCCAAAGCTTCAGATTTTCTGCACCCGGTATACAATAAAAAATATGGAAGCAAATCAAATCCGTCGTAATGAGTTGACACTATGTCAAGAGCTTCAGTTGTGGGTAAATCTCTTTTCCCCTTTGTAAGCCCTTTTGGTATGCGAACAGACCGAACAGGATTATCGGTAATATGTCCATTCAAGATTGCATAATCAAATATCATATTTAATATACATTTATGATTTGCAACCGTTTTTTGACCGTATTTAAGGCTTCTTAAAAATATGTCAATATCTCTTGCTGTTATGTCTTTCAAATAATCATCATAAAAATAATCGATTATTCGCTCATAAGCACATTTTATTGATTTTCGATATGTAATATCGGGAATTTCCTCCCGATATTCAGTGTCCCACTTGTCGGCAATACAACGAAACAATATTCCGTTAGACGCCCTTTCTTTAAATGAAAGAAGTTGCCTTTCAATATCCCGAATTGCCTTTTTTTCGGTTGCCTCTGAGCTATAAAAAAATAAGCGTTTCCCGTCAATTGTGACTGATTTACACCAGCGTCCGTCCTTTCTTTTTTTCATAAAAAAATACACTCCTTTTCAAAATTTTCACTTGACAAAACAGAGTGCATATGATACAATTTATTTGCATGTGAGTGTATCATGGTATGCACCCCTTTTCAGTATTGAAAGTAATTGCCGCAACATAGCGGGACAATAAAATCAATACACACCCTGTATCGTTTGCAGACGGTACGGGGTTATTTTTTTTATTTATTCATATAATGCAAACCAGATTCCGCCGGCTCCGTCAAAGTCTAGACCGTAAGCAAGTTTAGGATTGGGGTCATCTTTTTTCACCATAAACGTTGCCCAGCCTTCAGCTTTTCCACCGGAATAAAGATTACCGCTCAAAGATGGCTCTATCGAAGTATGATAATTTTGGGGGCACTCCTCGTTATTGGAAGTGTATGAATGAAAACTTGATCCGGTTGCAAGAATGGAAAAATCACTTTTAGTGTCTATTACAGAGAAAGCAATTTTTGCATTGATATATTCATACCCATCATCAGGCTCAGGATAATATTTGGACAAATTCAATAAATCTTCATAAGCTTGTTCGCCGCGGACAATTTCTATAATTTTTGCAGAAGTAGTATATCCGTCTTGGGGGGAAAATTCACTGCTATATGTATACTCTTGCGCGGTACCTATAGGCGCAGGATTCAATCTTGAATATCCGCTTTTTGCAATTTCAGCATTTCCTACTTCTGCTTGTTTTAATTCATCATTCCAATCAACAGGCACACCCAGTGCGTTACCGATTGCACGCAATGGCAAATAGGTTCTGTCATTAATAACCATTGCCGGTGGGTCTGATGTGAATTCTTTGCCATTCACCAATACTTTAAATGTTGCCGGTGCCGCTGTGTACGTTGCAGCAATTGCTACCGTACTGGCAATAGCGGCTCCCGTGATAGTTCCTAAGATAAATTTTTTCATAATCTTCCCTCTTTCGTAAAATTTTTTATATATTAACGCTCTATGAGCATTAATTACCAAAACTTAATATTCCTCATTATACTTCTTATCGTACCGAACTTTGAAAAGCAACTGCCTTTCCCAAAATACGCACCATATTCATGTCCTCTTTTTCATATATAATATCATCATAGGCTTGTGGATAGCAACCGAGATAAACCTGCACTGAACTATAGTCAATTAAGTAGACACAAAAAAGCACAATTTTTTTAGGGGAGCAAGCTATTTTGTCTGCTCCCAATATAAAGCTTCCGCTTC
>CAKSFY010000193.1 GCA_934454035.1 uncultured Clostridia bacterium
CATAAAGTTTGTAAAGCTTGCGGCTATTACAACGGTAAAGAGGTTGTTAAAGTATCTCAAGACTAATGAAAAAGGCGGTGTACAAATAGTACATCGCCTTTTTGTGTTCCGGACTTTTTTTCACACACTCCATCCATTTTTTAGTCTCTTTATTGAACTTTATATAAATCGGGATAGATTTTCAAATCCCTTTTCAGCATTTTCCGGACTGTATTCTTCGGCAATTAATGGAATGTTTTTATTCATTCTTTCAAATATTAGCTTGTAATTTAACATTCCTTCTCCGGGAATAACCGATTTCATGCAGCCGTTTTCAATAACAAAATCTTTTATGTGAATTGCAATTATTTTGTCGCCGAACAAATCGAAAGCAGTATTGATTATTTCATTTTGATTTTTATAATTATTAATATTTAAATAGTTCAATGGGTCAAAAATTACTTTTACATTGTCCGAATTAAGGTCGTCAATAATCCGCTTCATTTTTTGAGGAGAATTAATGACAAAGCAATGTACCCCCTCAATAGCGATATTAACACCGTATTTTTCGGCTTCGGCAGTTAGTTCTTTCATTGTTTTAAGTAAATGAAGATACGCATCTTCACTTTGATTGATTTCATCAGAATTACTGTATCTGCCTGTCTCGGTTCCGACTGCAATCGGGTTTAATACACTTGCGTATTTTATTTTTTCTTTAAATTTGTCGATATCGGCACGGAGAGCATTTTCATCGGGATTGGACGGATTTATGTAGCTTCCCAGAACTGCAATTTTCATACCGTTGAATTTGCCTGAAATTTCCTTAGCATAGCTTTCTGAATATTCTCCGTATTTAAAACCGTCTATGCTCTTTTCCAATACAAGCTGCAAATAATCAAATCCGGATTCTTTGCACTTTATGCATATGGTTTCTAAATTTTCGGCATTTACATCATGCCCTCTGATTCCTTTTTTCATACTATACACCTCTATTTTATTATACCATAATTAAAGAAAAAAAGCAAATACATATTGACTTTTTTTACCTAATAATATATAATATAATATATAATTGTTTTGTTTAATTATTATTGCGAGGTAAGTAAGATGAATATAACTAAAGGAAAATGGATTCGGGAAAAATCAGAATGTGAAAGCCCGATTTTTAAAAAGAAATTTTTTACGGAGGATATTAAGAGCGGATTTATAGAGATATGCGGTCTCGGATGGTTTGAACTTTATATAAACGGAAAAAAGGTCACTGAAGCTTTATTTACACCGGCAGTATCGGTATATGAACAGCTTAACGGGAGACGTCTTTTGTATCCGCTTGAGGATGTTTTTGTGTCTCCGAGAATATACTGTTGCAGATATGATATTACAAAGCTTTTAAAAGACGGAGAAAATTTGATTTCGGTTTGGCTCGGAAACGGCTGGTACAATCAGACCAAAAGGGATTGTGAGGGTGATTTTTCATACGGAAAGCCAAAGCTTTTGTTTTCGGCGGAGATTGAAAAGAATAACGGAGAGAAACAGTTAATAATAAGTGATGAAGGTGTTAAATGCACAAAAAGCGGTTTGACGGAAAATAACATTTATTATGGTGAAACCATGGATTTATCAAAGGACAATGAGTGGCTTAATGCGAATGACCAAGGCTATGAAAATGCCGTTCCGGCAGAGCCGCCGCAGGGCGAGCTTACTGAATTTTCTTTTCCGGGCGACTATGTTATAAGAACAATCAAGCCGAAATATCTTGGTTTCTATAACAATCTTCATGTCTATGATGCCGGCGAAAATATTGCCGGTTCGGTTAGATTTGATACAAGTTTTGACGGTGAGATTACCGTAAGCCATGCGGAAGAGATAAATGATGACCATACTCTTAATGCAAATTCGTCAAATGCAGAGCAAATGCAAATTTGTAAATATATCGGCGATGGAAAGGAACATAAAAACATTCATCCGCATTTTTCGTGGCAGTGCTTCAGATATTTTACAATAGACGGAAAAGCAGAAAATGTATTTTGCGATGTCATACATACAAAATTAGAGCAAACAGGTGATTTTTATTGCGGTAACAATATTATAAATACAATTTTTGACATGTACAAACGAACTCAGCTTATGAATATTCACGGCTGTGTTCCGTCAGACTGCCCTCATCGGGAACGGCTGGGATATACAGGTGACGGACAGATAACATGCGAAACGGTGATGCATTGGCTTAACGCAAAGGGGTTGTATCAAAAATGGATGCAGGATATAGAGGACTGCCAAAATAAGCTTAACGGACATATTCAGCATACTGCACCTTTTGCCGGCGGCGGAGGAGGACCTGCCGGCTGGGGCGGCGCAGCTATAGTTGTTCCGTATAATTACTACAAGATGTACGGTGACGAAAATTTTGTAAAAAAATATTTAAGATGT
>CAKSFY010000194.1 GCA_934454035.1 uncultured Clostridia bacterium
GGTTCATATTTCTCAAATTTCGAATAAAGTTATAAAACATCCTTCAGAAGTTTTAAAAGTTTCTGATGTAGTTAAGGTCAAAATTTTAGAAATTGACCTTGAAAAACAAAAAGTAAAATTGACAATGAAGTAAGAAATGCGTTTTGACGCATTTCTTTTTTTGATTAAAAATGTTGTGCGGTGGTATATAAAAAATATAATATATATTTAGTTTGGAGGAGTAGATATGCAAAATTATGCTATGGATGCGATAAGAAATGTTGCGGTTATGGGACACGGAAAGTGCGGAAAGACAACACTTACGGAAGCTATGCTCTATAACAGCGGTTGTATAGATCGTATGGGAAGCGTTGCGGAGGGTAATACAACTACCGATTATGACGCTGACGAGATTAAAAGACAATGCTCGGTTTCAATGGCTATAGCGCCTGTTGAATGGAAGGGCATGAAATACAATATGCTCGATACTCCGGGATTTTTTGATTTTGCCGGAGAGGTAAAAGAGGGAATAAGAGCGGCAGATTCGGCATTGGTGGTTCTTTCGGGCAGGAGCGGTGTGTCCGTCGGAACAGAGCATGTGTTTAAATATGCAAAGCAAAAAAATGTGCCGATTATGTTTTTTGTAAACAAAATAGACGACCATCGGGCAAATTATCAGCAGACGCTTGAGCAGATGAAAAAGGTATTCGGAAAGGCGGTAACTCCTTTTGTATATCCTATCCGAGAAGGGGATGAATTTAAAGGATTTGTTGATATTGTTGATATGACTGCCCGCCGTTATGAGGGCAAGGACAGAGTTGATATTCCGGTTCCCGAGGGCATGGACGAGGTTGTCGCTCCGCTCAGAGAAATGATTATGGAGGCAATTGCGGAAACTGATGAAGCGTTAATGAATAAATATTTTAACGGTGAGGAATTTACGTTTGATGAGATAAAAAAAGCTATCAGAAAAGGCGTAAAGGACGGAAGTATTTATCCTGTCTATTGCGGCTCCGGAGCAGAAAATATAGGCGTAAGAAGTCTTATGGACGGAATAGGAAAATATCTTCCCAATCCGAACGAAATAGCTGAAATTGCACATGACGCAAAAACAGGTGAACCGATTGAGGTTGTGCAGGATGCGTCTGATACTACCGCAGCGATTGTATTTAAGACCATTACCGACCCGTATGTCGGCAAAATGTCTATGTTCAGAGTTTATTCCGGATGCGTTAAATCGGATTCGGTTCTGTACAATGCCAATAAGGGCGCAAATGAAAAAATCGGAAAGATATTTATGCTCAGAGGCAAAAAACAGATAGAGACAAAAGAGGTAATCGCAGGGGATATAGGCGTTGTGGCAAAGCTTGATATAACTAAAACGGGCGACACTCTTTGCGATGAAAACAAAAACATTATATTGAGCGGAATAGAATTTCCGCAGCCTGTATTGTCAATGGCAATTCAGCCGATTGCCAAAGGCGATGAAGAAAAAATCGTATCGGGACTCAATAAGCTGACCGATGAAGACCCGACCTTTACAATTACTCAGAACAGTGAGACCAAACAGACGTTGATTAACGGACAGGGTGAGCAGCATATTGATGTAATAAGACAAAAGCTGAAATCCAAATACGGTGTTGATATGAGGCTTGTAGAACCGATTGTTCCATACAGAGAGACTATTCTGTCAAAGGTTAAGGCAGAGGGCAAACACAAAAAACAATCGGGCGGACACGGTCAATACGGTCATGTGTGGATTGAATTTGAACCGGGCATAAGCGAAGAGATGACCTTTGAAGAAAAGGTATTCGGCGGCAGTGTGCCGAAGAATTATTTCCCTGCGGTTGAAAAGGGTTTGAGAGAAGCATGCGAACACGGAGTTTTAGCAGGGTATCCGGTAGTGAATTTAAAAGCCACTTTGCTTGACGGGTCATATCATCCGGTTGATTCATCGGAAATGGCATTCAAGATGGCTGCAAATATAGCATATAAAGAGGGATTGAAGCAAGCTAAACCGGTATTGCTCGAGCCGATAGGATATTTAAAGGTTTATGTCCCTGAGAATATAATGGGTGATATAATCGGAGATATTAACAAGCGGCGTGGACAGATAATGGGAATGGGCGAAAGTGAAAAAGAAGGACTCAACCTTGTTGAAGCAGAGGTTCCCATGTCGGAAATGTTCAAGTATGCTACGGATTTGCGCTCAATGAGCCAGGGCAGAGGAACGTTCACTTTTGAATTTGTAAGATATGACAGAGCACCGGAGGCAGTGGCACAGAAGATTATTGAAAGCAAGAAAGAGTAGAGAGTAAAAGGGGATGTAAAAAAAGTCCGGAACGCAAGAAAAGAAGAGAAAAGCACATATTACAGAAAATATAATTGTTTTA
>CAKSFY010000195.1 GCA_934454035.1 uncultured Clostridia bacterium
TTGGGAGCAGACAAAATAGCTTGCTCCCCTAAAAAAATTGTGCTTTTTTGTGTCTACTTACTTGACTACAGTTCATACTGCTGACCGTCCGCATTTTTATAATAGTATGAACCGATTGTTCTTTTCTTCTTGATAACTTCATTTTCATAAGAGATACAATGAGTCTGAATTTGTGCATTATCTTTTACTGATATGTCAAACACATCGACATCAATTGCATATTGATTGTCAAAAATATCAAAATACTCTTTACTTACTCTATACTTCTTTCCGATTGATAAAAGTCCTGTATCAATGCCCTGTTCCTGAAGAATCTCCGCTGCACGCAAATCCAAGATTAGACCATTTTTCATAGTCTCCGGCGATACCATTTTAACATTTTCTGCAAACGCTATGCCGCACACACCATCACCGTACCATGTGGACGGAATACTGTTTTCTGAAATCATTTTTGCCGACAAAGAAAAGAAAAATTCCTGAATTTCTTCGCCGTTTCCTTCAAACTCCCGAGGAATCACCATATCTTCAAACTTTTCCATTCGTTCGTATATTCTTACACCGCAAGCATCCTTTTCTTGAAAATATCTGTCAATTTGTTTATATAAAGGACGATTTTTTTCATGGCGGAGTATATAACCATCCTCATACCCCGGATTTGAAGTATAGTCAACAGCATACTTTAATATTCCTTTAAAGTCACCCGATGCGCGAAGTGCGGTGTCAAATATTTCAACATAGCTTGCAGGGCATGCCGTTCTGGGACGCGGAAACGGATCTCCTTCCGACATGGTTTCAATATCACCGCTCCAGCTTTGTTCCATTCTTTCGGATTCTATAACACTCTGCATAGTATTTCCCCATGACTTGAACGGTACCCAATAAGGAGCTCCCGTAAGCCGCATGTACGGCTTTGTATTTCCTGCAAAAACCTTTGCCAAAGTTGCAAAATCTATACCGTCAAGTCCCCAGTTCGGCATACACGCACAAGCACCCAGTCTGATATTCGGATTTACGGAGTCTACTGCCTTTCGCATATCTTTTGCAAATAATTCAAGATAATATCCTTTTGATTTCTGCCATGCAGTACGATACTTGCTCTCGCCGCCGCACAGAACCTTTTTCTTAAGTTCTTCACGGCTTATGTCTTCTCCCAAAAGTTCGCAGGTGTATTTCATATGATTTTCGCAGGCACATCCAAAGCCAAAATCGTGATAGCCATATGTCATATCATCATCATACATAATTAAATCAACACCGCAGGAGGCAACCTCTGCTATATACCCGGCAGCAAATTTACGAAAATTATCATCAGACGGGCAAAGGATGCCGTTTTGATCCGATACCGTTCCGTCAATACCGGTCATATGAACATAATCGCTTTTTCCCAAAATAATAAAAGCCCAAACCCATGCGCCGACTTCAAGTCCGTGCTCATGAAAAAAAGCGCAGTTTTCTTTTAACGCTTTCATTTCTTCAGCACGGCGTACAGGGTCAGTCTGGTACTTTCCGAGTGCAAGAAACACCCTTTGTGCATCTAGTCTTTTTAAGTTTTCCAAAAGTTTTTCAAGTCCCATTTCTTGTGCAGTTACATTTATTATCGGTACAGATATTTTATACATTATCCATCGCTCCTCGTGAATTTACTCTTAAATGATTATACATCATTTTATTTAAAAAAAATAGTAACAATCTTCTTTATTTTATGAAAAATCTTTCCGATAAAATTTAATATTATATTATCAAATAAAGATTTATTACAATACAATAATCTTTCTGAAGCACTGCGGACATTCCGCATTAATAACACTGCAAATTTTTCTTTTCTTTTTTATGAAAAAGTATTGACAATGAATATATTTTATGGTAAAATATTTTCTGTTGTAAGATGTGCTCAAGTGGCGGAATTGGCAGACGCCCAGGACTTAAAATCCTGTGGGACTTTTCTCCCGTGTCGGTTCGACCCCGACCTTGAGCACCAAAGAATGGCTTAAAACTTAGGTTTTAGGTCATTTTTTATTTTTCTTTTTTCGTCTGCCATATTCCTGTTTTAAAAATTCTTACCAAATTCTTACCGAAAATCAGCCTAAAGCATTGCTCAAGCTTTGCAAAGCCTTTTGTTTTTCTTTTATACTCGGGTGTAAATAAAAGTTTGCGGTTGTTGTTATTGTAGAGTGTCCGAGGTACTCTTGAATAACTTTTAAATCTACGTCTTGATTAAGCAGATTTGTTGCTGTCGAATGTCTTAAATCATGAAAACGAATGTGTGACATATTATTATCATCCAAAAGCTTTACAAAAGCATGAGATAAATAATCGGGTGATATAGGTTTTCCA
>CAKSFY010000196.1 GCA_934454035.1 uncultured Clostridia bacterium
GTATTGTCTATTGCTTTGTCCGAATTAAGCCAAATGAGCCGCGATAATTTTTTTATATCATTAAATCCATTATTTTCAACAAACTCATCTGTTAATTTTATATCAATAATAATTTTATCAATATTATTATTTGTACAAACTTCTATCGTGATTTTATCATTTTTTAAATCCGTATCGGTATAATCAAGCATTATAAAGATTGGTTTAATAACACCCTTGTAAATTTTGGGAGTTAATTTGAATTTTTTACCCTTGCAGTCTGTTCCCTCTGTATTGATACATGTAAATTTTCCGTTCCCGAATACTCTAACCGACGTAAGTTCTTCATCTTTCACGCTGACACATGCCAATTGCAGGCAAAATATCTCATGTTTTGAAAACGATATTCCGAAATTTTTACCGTATTCGTAATTATTTAAAAACTTTAAATCATCAAATTTTTTTATTGATATTTTTCTGTCAATATAATAATATTTCATAATTTCTCCCTATTCAAAAATTCTTTCCGCTTTTTGTTCTTTATACATCTTTCTTACATTGATTAATGTTATATTTGCGCATATCAGCGAATAAATCATCGAAACAAGATATGTAGCCATTTCGGGAGTTTCTTTTATCATTCGCGCATACAGGATTACATTTATCAGACATCCCAAATTTTGCATATATGTCCATTCAACATACGATAGCATCGTCAAAATTGTCGTGACAATACCCAAAAGCATTACGGAGTTATCGAGCATAGTATGGCTTGAGCCGAGATTTTTGAATATCGCATAGCAAATGAGCCATATAATCGCAAAAATCCCCGAAAAAATCAAAAATCTTTTTGTTCCTATCGTTTTGAATACAGTTGCTGTTTTTTTGTACGAATGTCTTCCCCAATTTATAAATGTCGCTATCTGCATCAAAAATGATACTGTAATTGCATAAAGTGCACTGCCGTACAATCTGTAGTAAAAATATACCACCGCATAAAGTACAGAGTTAAGCCCTCCCAGCAAGAATGCGTATCGATTTACCTTAAGCTGTAAAATCATTACAACAATTGATATATAAAGCGGTAATATCCGCAGAAAATCCTGTGAATACTTCACTCCAAAAAAAGTTATCAAAACAAAGCAAGCTGCCATTAAAAAATATGTATACTTATTTTTCATCTTTTTTCCGTCTTTCCGTTTTTACAATATATTTTTCCAATTCGTAAGCCATACACATAAATCCAAGGTCATTCGGATGCGTTCCGTCAACCGTTCCGCTTTCACCGCCGAAAATATCAAATATTTTTTCCCCGTCGATGAAATATACATTTTCATCTCCTGCTTCAACAGCCTTGTCATATGTCTTTTTAATCATTTCTTTTCGTTCTTTTACATTTGTCATCCAACTGTTGTACGGCATTGACAGTATTATAATCGGTAATGTCGGGTTTTTCTTTCTTATTATTTCAAAAAACGAACGGTGTGTATTTTTTAAAAATTCCGCATCCGGAGCATTGAAATCATAATCCATGACAAAACAAGACATATCAAGAGATGCGATATATTCTGCCATCGCAGCTTCGCCCTTTGCATTTCCCGAAAAGCCGAGATTCAAAAAATCAAGATTTAATTTTCTCGATATAATTGCAGGATAACTGTTTCCGGGTCTTGACGCACAGCCCCCCTGTGTTATTGATGAGCCATAGAATACAATCGGGTTTTTATTTTCATAACTTTCGCCGTGCTCCGGTATCGTATTTTTATCAAGACCTATGAAAATTTGTTCAATGCTGCTGTAAAGAGGAAGATTAATTGTAATATCGCGCATCTTTTTCGAGCCGAAATATTGAATTTGTTCAAATTGGTTTTTCATACTCATGGGTGGCAGAAACAGTGTTTTATACGAATACATTCCGTCTTCATATATATACATATCAAGTCCTGCCGTCCCTGCCAATGACATATGTTCAATTCTGCAAACCTCGGAATATTTTACCGATACGGCGACAAAGTCCGAATCTGTTTTAAAACGTATACGAACACCGGAGGTATTTGCTGCCAGTGACTTCACACCCTCCGACACTTTTTCGGCTGCCTTTATCGGAAGTCTCAAATACCCATCACCGCAAGTGCCGTATAAATCAAACGGAGACTCGAGTGCAGAAATAAATTTTAAATTTTTATCGTTAATTTTTGTTTCAATATTAAAATTTTTATCTACATCTTTAATGTTCATATTTCCAGTCCCGCGTCTTTTAATTCTTTTATAATAGCAGCCTGTTCCTCTTTTGAGTATTGTTTTTGAGGGCTTGCAGCCTCTCCTGCAT
>CAKSFY010000197.1 GCA_934454035.1 uncultured Clostridia bacterium
ACACCCTCGTTTAATACATTCTCGCTAACCGACCCCATACGTGTAACAACCCCCGTATGTCCTGCCGGCACAACTTTGCACGACCCTGCTAATGTTAATATGATGGCTGCTGCCAATGCTGCTAATATGATTAGTTTTTTCATTTTTGTTTACTCCTTTCTATGCACATAATTTTCTTGCGAATGATTCCGCTGTAATTCCAAGCTTACCGACATTAAAATACCCTCGAACAAATTTATACGAACGGCCTGAATATTCTTGCACGTCGGATATGCTTAGCAAATGTCGGTTATCGTGATATTTTTCCCTTAAAAAATTTAAAATACTTTCTAAATTGTCCCTATATGCAGGGTGTTCTCTCGGCATGATTACCACTCCTTTTTTTAGTTGTTCACCATTTTACATTTATGATAGGTAAAAGTGTTGCCCGAAACCGATTTTGTGATAGAATGACGGAGTTGTTGCAACATCATATCCATCGCTGTTTCAGCTTCTTTGATTGTGAAGCCTTTATCAATCATATCCTGTATACACTTTGTACTGAAGTCTATTTCTTTTTTGTACTTATCGTATATATAAAGCCCGGAGGGGTGTGTGAACTGCATATTTTTATCCGGCTTTTCGATATTACATTGATTATTCCGCTCCGATAAAGCGTTTACAAATTCCACTAATTCATTTGGTGTAATCTCTATTTTCATCTTTTCACCTCCTCAAGGAAAGTAAATGTTTCCTTGTATTTTTGTCTTAAAACTGCGCGATAGACTTCCATTGCCAAAATGTCAGCCAGTTTTTCGACTTCTCTGATTGTGAGCCCTTTGTCTGCAAAATCTTTCAAATAATAATCGCAAAGGACTCTCATTCTTTTTCCCTCTTCTGATTTAAAATTGAACAAGCATTCTTTATCAAGTGTTTGCTTTATTCGCACGTCAACTTCTTTTTCCTCTGCGAGCTCTTTTAACTTTTGCTCCGCTTCATGAATATACATTTCTTTCACCTCCTCACGCTGTTTTGGTTAATCTTGAAAAATTTTCATGTTTGTGATATAATCACCTCGGAAGGGAGGTGTATACCATGAAAATAGTTTCCTTATCAGAAAAAATTCTTAAATATATGGTTAAAGAATTTATTTCTGCCAATACCGATACTTTCTTTTTCAGTGATATCAAAGAAAAATTTCCCGGTTATACTGATGAATACTTAAGCGATGCATTGTATCTACTTCAAAATGACGGTTTTACCGCTGTCAGATCAGCTGATGATGTAGCATATATTTCTACACTTCTACCGGACGGAATCCGAAATTGTGAAGAAAATACATTGCTTAAGAAAGGTTATGGTTTACTAAAGGAGATAAAAACTCTTCTTTCGTAATTACCCGCCATGTGTGTGACATCAATTCATCAGCGTATGGTTGCCAACATCTGCGCTGTTTATCCGGTGTCACGCACACAATACACCCACCGTTTGTATTTGTCGGCTTTATGAAAAGACGTCCCTCAAATTTCTCGCCTTTTCCGACAGTTATGTAGCCGTCAATTTCTATAGCTTTTTTTACTGCTTCATGAATATACATTTCTTTCACCTCCTCATCTGGTGCGCTTTTTTTGGTTTCCATTATCAGCCTTATCATAGTCGCATAAGTACAACTCAATTATCCCGGAGATATAATCAAACAATTCGGGATTTTTTTTACGCAGCTGCATGAATTTTTCCATATCTTTTTGCCCTACCTATGCAAGAAGCCCCTGCTTTTGGTTGTGCTCCACAGTTATTCTTTTGATTTTTTCATCATTTAACATTATTAATGTTTTTAATCTAGCATTGATAGAGCGCAACTCATGGTAAATATCGCTTAATA
The DNA here is from genome assembly GCA_934454035.1 of uncultured Clostridia bacterium. Lineage (GTDB taxonomy): Bacteria > Bacillota > Clostridia > UBA1381 > UBA1381 > CAKSQL01. The sequence continues at coordinate 1,862 of CAKSFY010000197.1, forward strand.
ACATTTCTTTCACCTCCTCACGCTGTTTCGGTTTTTAGCTTTTCCTCTTCGGAAATTATATAATCAACCGATACATCAAATACTTTGCTTAGCTTGATTACCAAAGATAAATCAAGGTCTTTTTGTCGTTCGCCATTTTCTATGCAACTATAATATTGTTGAGTAACATTAATACTCTCTGAAACATATTGTTGTGACATAGATTTTGATGTTCGTAATTTTTTTAACCATTCTCTCATTTTTAACCCTCCTTTTAAAACAGATTGTTGTTAGGTACAGATATATAATACAACATTTTGTTTTATTTGTCAATGCTTTTTTTAAAAATAATTTCATTTTGTTGTAAATAAAAAATTATCTTGCATTACAACAAATAGTTGTGTATAATGTAGATGAGGTGGTACAGATGACGAGGATGAAAGAG
>CAKSFY010000198.1 GCA_934454035.1 uncultured Clostridia bacterium
GCTTGTGGTCATACCTTTGGCATACATTGATATTATCTTTTCTTCAATGTCGCCGGTCAGTGTTGTTTGATTTTTCTTTACAAGCTGCGGCTCGAATTCACCGTCTCTGTCTCTCGGTACTTTGATTTCTGTTTCACCAAAGCTTGTTTTAAGCGTCTTTTTAGAATAGCCGTTACGGCTGTTATTTCCATCTTTGTTGCGATAATCATACTTAGTATAGCCTAATTCATCATCAAGCTCTCCGTCAAGACCGTTTTCAAGCATTTCTCCGACCATCATTTTAAACACATCTTTCAGGTCGTCAAAATTTTTCACGTCCAGTCCTTTCATGATATTACGCAAATTTTCCTTGCGTTCTTTTTCCGCTGCCCGCTCTTCGGGACTTAATTTGTACCTTGGCATAACTAAAATCTTCAAAATGATATTTTTATTATACATCATTTTGGAGGTCTCGTAAAGACTTTACACAAAATTTGGGATTGACTCGAACAGAATGCATAATTATGTTTACTGCCACTTTAATAAAATTCATAATCGCGCCCATATGTGTTTCTCCTTATATATTTTTTTCATGCAGCTACCCATATTATTTAACGAATAGTACTTTTATCGGGATTCGTTCTGATATATCATGAAAAATTGCCGAACATGCCGCTCTATCAGGTTTATTACCTCGTCCTCGCGCTCGGGCTCACGGTCACAGAGATTGAGCCAGACAGATACGGGTAAACAGAGCTGAGCTGCCATAATTTCCGCGTCATTATCCGGCAGTTTTTGCTGTCTTATCAGACAATTGATAATTCCGACAAAAAAATTCATAACATTGGTGTAATTCTGTTTTGTCAGCAATTTTGCAAACATCGGATTCCGAAATTGTTCGATTGTCAGCATTTTTCTGGCTTTGGCAATCTGCGGTTCCTGAAAAATATAACGAATTTGTCCGATTATCATCTGAGTGATTGTGTCAACATTCAACGCAGCTCCGTCTTTTAACAAAGCGTTATCATTATTGGTTTCAGAAAAAATTGAATGCCACTCATACTGCTCTGTAATCTCCTGCATCAGGCTTTCCAAAATTTCCTGTTTGCTTTTGAAATGGCTGTACATTGAAGCCTTGCGTATACCGACCTCATCTGCAATCTGAGAAACGGAGGTTGACTCAAAACCTTGAGTTGAAAACAAATCAAGTGCAGCATCCAAGATTTTTTGTTTTGTATTTCTTTTGTCCATAGCACTAATCTCTCAGTGTTTTATTATTGTATTTATATTATACCTACCGAACGGTATGGTGTCAATATAATTATGTATTTTTTGTATAAAATTACAAAAAGAACGTAAAAAAGGCGGTGCACTTTTTATACACCGCCATTCATATTATTAACCCATTCTGCATTTTTGAATCCAATTGTCAAGAAATTTCATTTGTTCATCTGTGTGAAACCAATGCTCGCCGTTTTCCATAACTGTAAGTCCGGCACCGATTTTATCGGCGAATCCGGACATTGTTTCATATGATGTCAGGTTATCATTTTCGCCATACAGAATATAGGTCGGGACTGTCCAATTTATCGGATGCTTTCTTACATAACAAAGATATTCCCATGAAAGAGTTTCGCCAAAGCTTGTTGAAATTTCTTTCTTTTCCGCAAGCTCATTTTCGGATACATTCGCCCACATCATCATATCGGAAATCAATTTTTCCATATCGACTACAGGCGAAATAAAGTATGCCTTTACTATCTTTTTATCTGCAACAGAATTCAATGCAAAAAACGCACCGATACTGCTTGCAATTACTTCTACGGAATCATAACCGCGGCATACAGAATCAAAGTATTCTGAAAATTCTTTTTTCGCTTCCCACGGCGATTGTGCCGAGTAATCAAATCCAATCACATCACAGTCGTCAAATATCGGTTTGTAATGTTCTGATTCTTCTGCATTTCCGCCTTTTCCATGTATATATACTGCCAGTTTATTCATATGTATATTCCTTTCAAAAGTTTATTTTCTTACAAATTTGCCGATTTCAGTCTCAAGCAGTTTAAAAACCATTGCAACCAGATATCCGTCCGCAATGGCATGATTCAGACGAACCGTAACAGGCATCATTAGCCGTCCGTTTTCTTTTCTGTATCTGCCCCAGTTAATAATCGGTGCAAAAAACAAATGTCCGTCGGGAAGTTCGACATTTAAAGAATCGTAGCTAAGCCACGATATATAGGACGCGTCAAACCAATTGGGGTGATTTGCCATATCGAGACCGTATTCAC
>CAKSFY010000199.1 GCA_934454035.1 uncultured Clostridia bacterium
TTCATATATCGTCCACTCATATTTCAACTGTGGAAAACGGCGGCTCATACAGCCTGAATACCCTAATCAGCATTTGCGACGGACTCAATACAAGGCTCGACTATGTTCTGTACGGTGAAATCAGGGACAATAACAAGGATAATTTGATTGATCTGTTAAACCTGTGCACAGAAAAGGAAATATCGATTTTGGAATCCGTAGCAAAAACCTTGATAGAAAACAGAGACAACTGAATTTTTAAGGAAAAGCGTTATTATAAGTCAGCGGAGAGAAGTTTCTGTTGACTTTTTTCGGTGGTGAGGATTTTGAAAATTGCAATATGTGACGATGATGAAAAATGCACGGATAATGTTTTGCGGCATCTGGATTATTATTCGCTGAGAAATAATACTGAGTTTGACAAATATGTGTTTTCCTCCGCCGATAAACTGCTTAAAAGCAGAGTGGATTTTGACATAGCTGTTTTGGATGTAGAAATGCAGGAGCAGGACGGAATCAAACTCGGCGCCGAGTTGAGAAAACGACTTCCGCATCTTATTCTCATCTACATAACCGCTCACAGAAAATATCTTGATGACGCCTTGAATCTTAATGCCGTCAGATTTTTTGAAAAACCGCTGGATTCGCAGAGATTTTACCGTGGACTCACCGACGCACTCGAGCGTATAGACAATACCACAATCAGTTTTTATTTAAGAGACGGAAAGACAATCGAAAGAATTGCCGCTCAGGATATAATATTCGTCGAGATAGAAAAGCGAAAGACAAAAATTGTGACCGAAAAGAGAAGTTTTCAGTCAGAACAGCATATCGGTTTTTGGAGTGACAGACTCAACGCAAGTACTTTCTTTTCTCCGCATAAAAGTTATATCATCAACTTTAATTATGTAACAACATATGAACGTGACTATGTAATATTAAACGATAAATATAAAATCAGCATAGCAAGAGGTAAGCAAACGGAGTTTCACAGGAACTTTATGCATTTTTTGGAGGGTAAATAATGGAGCGGCAGACAGTGATGATTTTTGTTTACGCCTTTGAACTGGTGGTTTCCTTTTGTTTTTATTCACGAATTTATCAAAAGAAAATCAAATCAAACGCCCTGATTTTGCTTATCGGTCTGCTTCTGTTTATACCGGCGTCGCTGGTATTTAATCTTTTTGAAAACGAGATAATAAATTTAAGCGTTTTCTTTATCATCAATCTTGTATTTTCGCTTATCTGTTTTGACATATCGGTTAAAAATGCTGCGGCGCAAAGCGTTATTTTGGATGCGATGATGTACTCCTCGGAGATTATCGCCATATTTGTTTTGTCCTGCGTGCTTCACACCTCCACCGATGAATATAAAAACGATACATATGCTCTTTTGATTGCCGCCGTTATTTGCAAACTTGTATACTTTATCGTGTCGCAGCTGTTCTCGATGATTATTCTGAAAATCGGGCATAACGACAACAGCTTAAAGCGATTTGTTCCGCTGTTTGTTTTCCCGTTGCTGACTCTGATTTCGTGCACTCTGTTTTTGTATACTGCACTCAGAACGCAGGTTACGCAGATTTATAAAATAACAACAACCGCTGTTTGTATCTTATATATCATTGCCGGAATATTCATATTTGTATATTATCAGGTGCTCGCCTCAAACGAACTCAAAATAAGCGAACTTGAATCCGAAAAGAGGCTCTATGACCTTAACAAAACATATATGGGTGTCTTGGAGCACCAAAACGATGAACTCAATATGATGTTTCACGATACAAAGAATCATTATATTGCCATAAGCAGTTTTGATAATATTGAGGATGTAAGGCGTTATGTCAATAAGATATGCAAAACCTATGACAGAAAAAATACACTTTGTATATCGAATAATAAAATGCTCGATTTGATACTGAATAAATATATTGTGGTATGTTCTCAAAAGGGCATTAAATTTGATTATGAGGTCAAAACTGCTGATTTGAGCTATATCGACGATTCCGAACTTTCGATTATGCTAAATAATATTTTGGATAATGCCGTCGAGGCGGCAGAAAACAGCAGTGAAAAGAGAATCGAATTTTCCCTAAGACATGTGCAGAATAATATGGATTTGCTCAGCGTTATCAATTCCTGCGACAATCCGCCACGGCACAATGACCGCCAACTTTTGACGAGTAAATCCGATGCCGATAAGCACGGTTTCGGAACAAAAATAATTAAAAAACACGTTAAATCAAATAA
>CAKSFY010000200.1 GCA_934454035.1 uncultured Clostridia bacterium
GATAAATATGATGCAGCAGCTGCACAAGAGGTGAGAGCCGCCGAGAAAAAGGCGGACCACTTTGAAGATATTTTGGGGACATATCTTGTGAAACTGAGCGAACATCAGATTAGCGACGGTGACAGCTCTACCGTTTCAAAGCTTTTGAAGGTAATAGGAGATTTTGAAAGAATTTCAGATCATAGTGTTAACGTGCTGGAGTCAGCAGAAGAATTAAGGGAAAAGGATATAGCTTTTTCTGAACAGGCACAAAAAGAGTTGATGACGCTTTGCAGTGCGGTGTCGGAAATTCTTACGATGGCATATACTGCATTTTCAGAAAACGATTTGCAGCTTGCAAAACAGGTAGAGCCGCTCGAGCAGGTTATAGACGGACTTAAAACCAAAATGAGAAATGAGCATATAAACCGTCTGCAAAAAGGAAAATGTTCTATTGAAGCCGGATTTGTATGGGCAGATTTACTTACAAATTTGGAAAGAACCGCGGACCATTGTTCAGGCATTGCAGTCTGTATTATTGATTCGTCTGAGAACAATATGAATCTTCACGAATCGCTTAAACATCTTAAAACAAATAATGCGGAATTTGATAAACTTTTCGAGAAATATTCGGAAAAATACAAATTATAAAAATAGGGAGTGCATAAAGCCACCACCCAATAAGGCAGAATTGCCTTGAAATTCATTAAAAAATCATGTTTTCAAGGTGCAAAGACCCAGAGTCTGGAAAATAAATAAAAGGCGGTGTATAAAAAGTACACCGCTTTTTTAGGGGCTAGAAAAAAACCTCCTGTGATATAAAATAGTAAATGGTTTCACATTACTAAAATATCAAGGAGGTTTTAAACAATGTATAAGAAAAGCAATAATCTGCTCATTCAAGTTACAATATCACATAGCAATAAAAACTGAAAACCAAAATACGACTTTTAAGTCATTATTATATAATCAGACCATACTTTCATTTTGGGGTCAAATTTGTGACTTACACAAAATGAGAACGCTTTTTTATCTTGTTATTTCAAGTATTTTAAACTGTACAATTCCGCCGGGAGTATTTACATCAACGGTTTCACCGACCTTGTGGTGAATAAGTGCTGCGCCGACCGGCGAATCCTGAGATAGTTTATTGTTGTCCGGGTCGGATTCGGTAGTGCTTACAATTGAGTAGGTTACCTCTTCTTCAAATTCAACATCCCACAGTTTAACCTTTGAGCCGAGTCCTACTTCGTCTGCGGCAATTTCGTTTTCGCTGAGTATGCGTGCGTACTTGAGCATATCTTCAATTTGATTGACACGGGATTCAACCTCTGCCTGCTCATTTTTTGCCTCGTCATATTCGGCATTCTCCGACAAGTCTCCGAAAGAAAGTGCTTGCTTGATTTTCTCTGACACTTCCTTACGCTTGATTGTCTTTAAGTATTCCAATTCTTCTTTCAACTTGTTCATTCCATCGGTTGTCAAAACAATTTCCTTTTTATCCATGGCGGATACCGTCCTTTCTATATAAATAGTAATTGATTACTCAAAAATATCCACTATATTATACACTAAAAAAAACCATTTGTCAATATATTTTTTTTGAGTGCCGGATTATAAACCAAAAACAACGGCAATACTGTGGTATCGCCGTTGTTTTCTAAGCTTCTGATTAATACATTCCGCCCATTGCTCCGGGATCCATACCGGGAGCGGCAGCCTGTTTGGGCTCAGGCTTATCCGTAACAAGACTCTCTGTTGTCAGAACCATAGCAGCTACACTTGCCGCATTCTGCAAAGCGCTTCTTGTAACCTTTACAGGGTCAACAATACCTGCCGAAATCATATCGACATATTCTTCGGTAAGAGCATTATAACCTACACCGGGTTTGCAGCTCATTACTTTATCAACTATTACAGAACCTTCAAGTCCGGCATTTTTTGCAATTTGTTTAACCGGTTCTTCAAGAGCTTTAATAACAATCTGAACACCTGTTTTTTCATCGCCTTCGGCATTTTCCAACAGCTTTTCAACCTTAGGAATTACGTTGATGAAGCTTGTGCCGCCGCCTGCGATAATACCTTCTTCAACAGCTGCTTTTGTAGCAGAAAGTGCATCTTCAATTCTGAGCTTCATTTCTTTCATTTCAGTCTCGGTTGCTGCACCTACTTTAATGACTGCAACTCCGCCTGCAAGCTTTGCAAGTC
>CAKSFY010000201.1 GCA_934454035.1 uncultured Clostridia bacterium
ACTCTTGACAATGCGCATAATGCGTGCTATAATATTATTAAGAGGTGAGAGAATGAAATTTAAAGAACTTGAAAAAATATTAATAAATGACGGTTGGATTTTTAAGTCGGCGAAAGGCTCTCACTATCAATACATACACCCGTCAAAAAAAGGAAAAATCACAATACCGAGACATGGCGGCGATTTGAATATAAAAACCGCAAAAACAATTTTGAAACAGGCAGGGATTGAATAATTTCCTGCTATGATTTGGAGGTGTATTTTATGCTTAGATTGGTTTATCCTGCTTGTTTTTATCCGAACGATAACGGGTATACTGTAACGGTGCCCGACTTGCCCGGGTGCGTAACTGAGGGCAAAGACATTGCAGACGCGCTTAACATGGCTGTAGACGCGGCTTCAGGTTGGATACTTGACAGCATAGAGGACGGAGAAAGCATACCAAAGGCAACGACTGATATATCAAACATTCAGCTTGATTATTCTAACGGAATGATTAACTATATTGTGCTTGATATGGATAGCTATGCAGAAAAACACGGTGACAAGGCAGTAAGAAAAAACTGCACAATTCCTGCATGGCTTAATGTTGCGGCAGAAAGAAAAAATATTAACTTTTCCGCGGTGCTTCAGCAGGCGTTAATAGAACAGCTGAATATCCGTTAAACATCTAAAAGGGGTTGCGAACGCAATCCTTTTTTTACTTTGGTTTTATAACAAACTCAATAGTGAATCGCTATCAAGTACCCAAAATATTGCCGCTCCGAGCATTACGCAAATCCATTTATTAGCCTTTAAATACCGTAAAAAAGCCGTAAAATTTGACCTTTAAGTTATAAAAAATGATTGATTGCCGTCAATATGTGTAAAGCTAAAACCTTGTCAAAACCTTGCCATTAATTCATTATTTGTCATTGTACGCTCCTTTTTGCAATAGGTTACATCTATGGTTACACCTTGAAATGGCTCTGTTGTGCGGTTTATAACATTTTTTTGATGTAACCGAAACCAATTCTCTATATATTACCTTTTATATTTTATAAAATAGCTAATTTTAAAAAATAAAAGTTTATATAAAATTTTGGTTACAAATGACACTAAAACCCCTATAAATGGCTCTATATATATGTAACCAACATGTAACTATCATGTAACTATCTATGTAACTAATAAGAGTTGGTAACGCTTTTATCATCAAAATCTACCCCTTCATCTTCAGACATTTTGATTTAAGGGGGAGGGGGGTCACGCGCGCGACCTGCGTATTGCATAAAGGTGTACCATTCGGTCAGTTTTGCGAAACAGCCATTTTTGAAACAGGGGGGATATATCGGCAAGCGGCTTTTTATCTGCCACCATTATACCACTTAATCTAAAAGTTGTCAATGCTCATCAGCAGGAGCGCATTAACTCATTGACCGCCCATTCAACCGAACTGTTCCATGAATTATTAAAATACGATTGTCCGCTTCGACTGTATGACATGCTAATTACATCAATGTCCGAAAATGCGTAAAATTTACGGTAGGACTTTCTTAAAATTGAAAGAGTATAATTTAGCGTCTTTAGTATGTTACGTGGCTCACGATTTAATTTTGCCCCGATTTCGGTGTGTGTCATGCCGCCGATATATTTCATTTTCAAAATTTCAAATTCTTCCGGGTAGTCCTTTAACAGCTCTTTGACCGCTCCGAACATTCCCGAACGCGTTAAATCCGTAAGTAATTCATCTTCAAAATCCGCCTTGTCATCGGGGATAGTATCGCCGAGTGTCAACTCGTCATCATCTTGCGATATTGGCATTTCAAGGCTTTTGTATGAGTTTAAAGGCTCATTATACCCCTTTTCCGTTCGATACCCTATCAAAGCATTAAAATGATTTTTAAGTGGATAATTCAAGAATGTATTAAACTTATACCCGGAGCGGCTTTTATTAAACGCCGTTACAGCGTCAAGCATTGCGAAAAAGCTTTCGTTTATCAAGTCGCATTCTTCCACGCCTGCCGATATGCACCGCTCCGAATTGCGCTTATAAAATGATTTTGCCGCTCCTGTAAGTATTCGGAACACTCGATTGTATAAGAGCGTTACAGCTTCC
>CAKSFY010000202.1 GCA_934454035.1 uncultured Clostridia bacterium
TTGACATGGCGTAAAATCCGTGCTATATTATAATTAAGGCAGGAAAGCCTAAACTCGGCTTCCTGCCCACTAAAAACAGATATTTTGTCATAGAAAAATCTAATTTACAGAAAAAACTTCACACGCCCGAATTTTCGGGTGACGGATAAGCCGGGGTAAAAAGGCGGTATTTTAGCCGCCTTTTATTATCTTGTTAATTTCTTCTCTAAGCTTCAATATATATTCCGCGCCACTCGGGTATTCCTTAAATGTTATATTTTCCCCGGCGCAATCATCTATCATTTTAACCACCTTTTCTCTTCCTATGAAGCTTTCCAAAAGTTTCATAGCCCTCATATCCTGTATGGCTTCAAAAAATACAAACAGTCTTACCGACGGTATCGGTCCGTTTATACCCGGATATACCGAAAAAGCGTCTCCTGCCGGAAAAGCTCCGTCCCCGTCATTTGTCACATACGGATTTAAAAGCTTTGTTGAATTTTGAGAATAATAGAAATTATACCCCCAATGCAAAAAGCCTTTTATATCAAACTTATAAAGCTGCGTTCCTATTATTCTGTTTCTGTAAGACGGCATTGCAATAAATCGGTTACTTAAATTTTCCGTCCCCTCTCCGCAGCAATAATATCCCCATATGTTTTTTACTCCATGTTCTATAAAATTATCTATTGTTTTTATGGTTGAAACAGGTGTCTCGCTGAAACCTTTTTCGTAGAATTCATAATCGGATATTGCGTCTGTTAATTTAAAATCAGAAATATGTTCTTTTACAAACATGAATAGTTTTCCGTATCTTTCGGCATGTTCCGGTCCCGGCTCATCCGATATGTGAAAATACACCTTTGATTTATCCCAATTTTTACTCAAAAAAGATGTAAGCTGTGGCAAAAGCTGTGCCAGAAAATTCATATATTCCGTTGATTCGGCATCGGTTTGCCAACCGAATTTTTTAATTCTTTTACCGGCTTCCTCCACTTCGATTTTAGGTACATGCTTTGCTCCCCATTGAGTAAACAAATGCGATATTTCCAGATATTTTATGCCTGATTTCCGGCACATCCGAATCCATCTTAAAAGCTTTTCAAAACCAAAATGATATGTACCGCCTTCATATCTCACATCCACCAGCTGTACCGTCGGACGTTCATGACCGATTTTGGTATCGAGCGGAGGAGTGAAAATCGGAGTAAGAATCATATTCACACCGTTTTGAACAGCAGTATTTATATATTTTTCAATATATTCCCAGTGTTTTTCCGATAAAGGCTCCATGCCGTAATATGACGAAATGCAATCACAATGCAGCCATTGAGTAACAATAAGCGATTGTTCCGGCAGCACAGCGTCTATTACTTCAAGCTCAAATCTGCTTATTCCGCAAATCTTCCCATCTTCTTCAAAAGATATTTCAATTTCATATACTCCCGAACATTCCGCCGTCTCAACCGAAACCCATAAAAATCTGTATTTATCGCCCGATACCGAAACTGTCCCATCAGTCTCCATCAATATATCCGGCAGCAAAGCAGCCCGGCGCGTTATATACCGATTGTCGAACATATTGTTATATGCCGGCATTACAACCGGCACATAACCAACTTCATATATTGTTATCCTACCGCCCAAATCGGATTTCACAGAAATGTTAAACCGTTTCGAAAAATTCCATTTTTCATTGCCGATTACGGCAATTTGATATGAAAATCTCTCTCCTGAAAGGCAAGATGCCTTATTAAACTCCGCGCAGGAAATTTCACTTCCCAAAAAATGTTTTTCAAGCGAAGAAATACTTTTTACATTTATTTTTTCCACAATTATCGCCTCCGCAATACAATAAAATTCATCTCACATTTAATAATACTTCTAATAACATTTTGATTATACCATATATTATTATCCTTATCAATCAAAATATTTTACAATAAATATAACGATATTGCAATTTTATCTTGACATAAATCAATATTTGTTATATCATAAAAATAAAAGACGTTTCCATATTCTTCGCAATTCATGGAGAACGTCTGTTTCCCTGTCATTTCATTTCGACCCTCTCTTGTGCAAGTGCGG
>CAKSFY010000203.1 GCA_934454035.1 uncultured Clostridia bacterium
CGTTACCCTCCAGATATATATCTGCCGGATATACCAAATCGTCCCGTTCTTCGCACACCGCCGCATGAGATGAGCCGGAGTCGAACCAAACGTCCATAATATCTTTTTCCTTTGTAAAATGCGTGCAGCCGCATTCACACTTTGTACCCTTAGGCAGGATTTCGTCAGCATCAAGTTCCCACCATTTGTCCGGACCTTGTTCTCTGAATAATTTGCTGACCGCTGCAATCGTATCATTATTGATAAGCTCTTTGCCGCAGTCCGCACAATAAAATATAGGAATAGGCACACCCCATGTTCTTTGTCTTGAGATACACCAATCGGCTCTGTCAAGCACCATAGAAGTAATTCTGTCCTGTCCCCACTGCGGAATCCACTGAACATTATTAATTGCCTTCACAGCATCATCTTTAAGCGCGTCAACTGATGCAAACCATTGGTCTGCCGCACGGAAAATAATAGGATTATCACATCTCCAGCAATGCGGATACTGGTGAATAATTTTCTCTGTCGCCAGGAGATTTCCGGTCGATTCAAGCTTTTTTAGAATTTCTGCGTTTGACTTTTCATAATAAAGTCCCGCAAATTCGCCTGCCAAATCAGTAAGATATCCCTTTTCATCAACCGGCACAAGGATATCAAGCTGCGGATAATTTCTGCAAACCACATAGTCCTCCGCACCGAATCCGGGAGCGGTATGAACGCAGCCGGTACCTGCTTCCAATGTGACATGGTCTCCGACAATAACCAGCGATTCCCTGTCCATAAACGGATGCTTGCATTTAATAAGCTCAAGCTCCGAGCCCTTGAATTTTTTAACAATTTCGTATTCGTCCATAATATGTGCGGCAGACATAACGCTGTCAATAAGCTCTGTTGCCAGTACATAAATCTCTCCGTTTTGCATTTTTACCAAAGAGTATTCAAAATCCGGATTCAAAGCAATTGCCACATTGCCCGGCAGCGTCCATGTCGTTGTGGTCCAGATAACGAAGTATACATTTTCCAGTCCGCCGAACAAACCCTTATCGTCAGTGACTGCAAATTTTACATAAATTGAATTTGTTGAATCCTCAGCATATTCAATTTCGGCTTCTGCCAGTGCAGTTTCACAATGAGGGCACCAATAAACAGGCTTCAAACCTTTATATATAAGTCCTTTTTCAGCCATTTTGCCGAAAACCTCAATCTGTTTTGCGACAAATTCATTTTTAAGAGTCAGATACGGATTGTCCCAATCTCCGATAACACCCAATCTTTTAAACTGCGATTTCTGATTTTCAACATTTTTAATTGCAAAGCTTCTGCATGCTTCGCGGAACTTAACCTCGCCGACTGTATGGCGGTTGATTCCGAGCTTTTTAATTGCCTGAAGCTCAATCGGCAGACCGTGAGTATCCCAACCGGGTACATACGGAGCATAAAAGCCCTGCAGGTTTTTATAGCGTATGATAATATCCTTTAATATTTTATTGAGAGCGTGTCCCATATGAAGATCTCCGTTTGCATACGGAGGACCGTCATGCAGAATAAACGGAGTCTTGCCCTTATTTTTCTCTTTTAAGCTGTTATATAAATCAATTTCTTCCCAATATTTAAGCGTCTCGGGTTCACGCTGAGGAAGGTTACCCCTCATAGGAAAATCCGTAGACGGAAGATTAACCGATTTTGTATAATCTTTTTTTTCGCAATTTTCGCACATTTGTTAATTCGTCCTTTCGATATATTGCCGGTCGGCACTAATATCTATTTTAATACATTTAATTGGATTTGTCAAGTAATTCCACAACTCTTACACAAAGAGATTTTACCTGAGACTTATAGGCTTCAACCTCCATTTGCAAATCCGCAAGCTCTTTTTTCTTTGAAAGTATGTCGTCATTTGTCTGTCTGATCATATCCGAAGCCCTGTTCTGAGCATCCGTCACCATATTATCAGCCTTTTCGGAAGCGTTCTTTTTTATATCCTCCGCCGACTTTTGTGCGAGCAAAATAGCCTCCTTCAGCGAGCTTTCCATGCCCTTATACTGTTC
>CAKSFY010000204.1 GCA_934454035.1 uncultured Clostridia bacterium
GTTATTATGTTTTTAAAAATTTTAATATTACATTAGTTTCTCGGTCTTATTATCATTGATTTTCTTGTAAGGTCATATATTTTATTCCAGATACTATTAAGCTTTTCAGTCTGTTGGCTGATATTTTTAATATAATCAAATAGAATATCGTGTCTTACTCTTGTACTGTCAAAATAATAGCAAATTCGCGCTTTGCCGTTTACATCGCTTATGTCGGTATCAAAATATTCTTCCGCTATATCATTAGCCATTATATCCGCTTTTTCGGCTGACATTTGAATATCTCCGATTTCCGGTTCCATTTTGAGTAATAACATTCTAATTTCGTCCATTGTAAAAACTTCCTTTCATTTGTAAAATTAATCTTGACTTTTCGGAGCGGTTTATATATAATAAATACGGGTTTTGTACCGCTCCGAGGGTTTATATTTTTCTGTGGTTGTGGGGTTTAAAACTACAGTTGCAGGTTTATGACAATGCCATAATTCATATAGCTGTCATACTTGCCCCTTATTTCGCTGTATAAGGCATTTACTTTCAAATTCATATCAAGACACCTTGAAATGATAAAAGCGAGCGGAGCGGGCAAAAATCCAATTTTTACGATACCTTTATTCTTCACTCCTGCATATACTTCTATTGCGTTACCGTCATAGAGGTTTGCGGAGTCTCTTTTGAGGTCAATAATTATGTCCTCCGGTGAATATCTTGTTAAATGCTCTATAGCCTTTTGAGCGTTGCCGAATGTCACCCCCTTTACTTTGGTTGTAATGCCCGACTTTATTATTTCCCATGCCCTTTTTAAGGCTTCTGACAGGCTTAAGCCTTTGACATGTAATCTGTTGCCTATAATCATTACTTTTCTGCGTAATTCGTTAATGCTTTTCATGCTGTTTCCTCCTTTTGCATTTTTTCAATTAATGTGTTTAATCGCTCTTGTATTGGCATTATGTAACTTAATACTTCCGCTACCGCTCCGATGTCGGCATTAAGTTCCGCAAGGCACGCAAGCGTTTCATCTGTTATAGTTGGTCTCATCAGCTGTTCACCTCCTTGCGAAGTTTGATTCTTATGCCCTTGCATAACAGTCGCATGCTTTCGACATCTTCAAGAAAAAGAATTTTCACACTTTCACTATCTGCATTATTTGAAAGTATGACATTGCCGCGCTCTATATCTGCCGCTGTTATTTCGTTAAATGAAATATCCGAAAACGTATTATTTGCTTTATATTCCGCTTTACATATAACAATAGGTTTATATTTTTGCGGCAGAATAAAGTCTATTTTTATTCCGTTTTTTACTTGTTCGACAGATGTTATTTTTCCGGTTGGTTTGTTGTTCTCTTTTAGCATTCTCTGAACTCCTTTCGTTTGTTTATTTATGCTTTTATTATAACACTATTAACAGTACATGTCAATATACATTATCAACAAGATTAACAGTACATTTTTGTATAGTATTACACTATTAATCTTTATCATTCTGTGATATAATATAATTGGAGAGGTGGGATGTGATGTGGCAATTTCAGAAGCAAGAAAGAACGCTAATACAAAATGGGATAAAGAACACATGATAACAATCGGCTGCAGAGTCAAAAAAGAAGAAGCCGAAGCATTTAAAAAATACGCTGCCGAACAAGACAAGACATCAAACGCAGTACTGAAAGAATATGTTTATAAATGCATTGGAAAAGACTCTTGACATCTAAAATAATCGGGCGTTTCGCATATCCCAACATTTTATTAACATAAACTATCATAATTTAAAGTAATTTATCGTATTATTAAAAAATATCTTGACAAAGTAAAAAATAAATGTTATACTTTAAATACAATAAGGCATAATATGCTTATAGGTGTGTAACAATTCGTTACGCCCTAAAAAAGCGGTGTACCCTACCATTTAAGTGGGAGCTAAAAAAGCGGTGTACCCTACCATTTAAGTGGGAGCTAAAAAAGCGGTGTACCCTACCATTTAAGTGGGAGCTAAA
>CAKSFY010000205.1 GCA_934454035.1 uncultured Clostridia bacterium
CAGTGTCAGTAAAACAGAAAAAAATTGTCTTGTCTTTTTCACATTTATATCCTCCTTTTGATGTGATATTTTACATTCCTGCAAAATTTGCCGGAATGTATCGGATTACATAACAGTATAATCCGAACTTCAGATTTCTTTGTCTGCGTTAATATCTTTCGATATAACTTAACATCTCATTTCTTTTGGATTTTGCATTTATCCGGTATTGCGGCTTGAAATTGCATTTCCGCAATATTCGCATTTGCCGGATGTCCCCGCACGAAGCCTTGTTGTTCCGTTGCATTTTTCGCATACAACGTTGACAAAGCCTGTTTTACTGTTTTCTCTGCCCGAAAGCATAACACAGGGAATGCCTTGCTTTTGCAGAGTGCAGTCACAGAACACTCCTTTTTCGAAAAGCTTCTCAAGCTCGGAAAGTATCTTGAACGGCGGTTTTCCGGATTGCTTTGCAAGCTCATTGATTGTCACCGTGCCGTCAATATCGCACATAAAGATTGAGTTGTATCGATATGCACGCGCCGCCATTGTGCCGTTTTTAATGCCGTTTAACAAGAGCAGCGCGGACGGAACAAGCATGACTATATTGGTAATCAAGTTATCGCGAAGATTTTCGTTATACCCTGTAACCCCCGAAATAATTCCAAACAGAAAAACCGCCGTGAAGAATCCGCCTATAATCATTTGTATGTGCTTCTTTAATGTAAGCCTTGCAATTGCCACTTTTGAAATATATGTTCCGCCGCCGGAGAATAATTTTGTATTCGTCTTCATTTTCACTGCCTCCGGAATGCCATCATTCCAACACCGATTATTGCAAGCAATATTCCTGCCACAATGCCGAAAATCGAGCCGCCGCGCACGCTTTTTTTGTTCTCCTCGGCAAATTCTTGTGCCGTCATAATTCCCTTAACGGTTGTAACCGAATCGACATCTTCGCTCTTTATCAGGGTATCGCCTTTTTGTACGCCGATAATCGTATATTCAAGCGGATCGTCGGGTGAAACAATACCGTAGGATATTTTTTGAGATCCATATCCCGTCGTTGAGTACATTCCTTTTGATTTTTTCGGCAGCCAATGTTCTTTCGAAACGCAGTAGCGGCTTTCTTTTCCGCCCGAAAGCACCTTCCAGCCCGCATTAAGACTTTGCTCATCATATTGCGTAAATTCGGTGTTTCTTATAAGGGGATTAAGCAGCTTGCCTTCTACCTTAAACTCACCGAGTAGGGTAGGCGCGGCAAGCATTGTTGATGTAAGTATCTCGGCGTTTATCCCAAAATTCGCCTTTTCGCTGTAGTCGGTATTCTCCGGCTTCCAGTCCCACACTGTTTCATCATCGCTGTTTGTATCCCGTTCATAAGTCCAAACCGTTCTTTTTGCCGTTACCCCCGGGAGCTTAACGCCCGTTATGGGATCCTGAAGCTGTTCGGCCGGTTTAAGAGTTCCCGAAACAACCACAATCTTTCCCTCGTTTTCGGGGATAACCTTGCCGTCTTTAATCGTTGCCGCAGCTCTGATTTTCTCATAGGACTGCGGCGCTGACACAAGAGCTTTTACGGCAAGCGAAGCAAAGAGCAAGCCTCCTATAATCAGTATAACGCCGATTATTTTTTTCATAGTCATTCCTCCGTTCTGTGGCTATTCAAGCTTTTTTGCCTGATTTTGATACTCGTCCTGTATAAATTTCGCATTCTTATCGGTAAGAGCGTTTACAACCTCGCCAAACGCTTCAAACTGCTCTTTTGTGCAGTGCACCGCAACGGGTTTGCAGGCATATCCGCGCGTCATACGTCCTAAATTTTCGTTTTTTACAAGTCCGAGCATAACTTCATAAAGCTCATCCGTATTGAAATAGGTTGCTTTTTCCTTCCATGCGTCATAATTCTTCTCGGATTTGTTTGTAAAGCTTGTTACGGCTGCCCATGCGGGAACTTTGTCACTGCCCGGTGTGGTTTTAAAGTAGTCTATCGTAGCCCTGTATGCCGCTTCGCT
>CAKSFY010000206.1 GCA_934454035.1 uncultured Clostridia bacterium
TCTGTATCCGGAACAATAATATATGCGATTTTTTCAAGAAGTGCCGACATAGGCAGAAGAATAATCGTACATGCAATATTAAAAAGCGAATGAGCTATGGCAATTCCCAAAAATGATGCAGATTCATTTAATATTGCAGGCTTAAGAGCCGCAGATAAAATGCTGAACACCGTAAGCCATATAATTGTTCCTATTACATTAAATGACAAATGCACAACTGCGGCACGTTTCGCATTTTTATTTGTCCCGAATGAAGACAATATTGCCGTGATACAAGTTCCTATATTTTGTCCCATAATAATCGGAACAGCAGCACCGTAGGAAACCTGTCCCGTTGCCGAAAGTGCCTGCAAAATTCCGACAGAAGCGGAACTCGATTGAATAACCGCGGTAAGAAGTGCTCCGACTATTACACCTAGCACCGGATTTTTAAACATAATAAACATCTGCTGAAATGCCGGTACTTCCGAAAGTCCCGAAACTGCATCAGTCATGGTTGACATGCCGAACATCAATGTTGCAAAGCCCAGGAGAATTGTTCCCGTATCCTTTTTCTTTCCGCTTTTACCGAACATTAGAAGTCCTGTTCCGATTAAGGCAAGAATCGGTGTAAACGAGTCCGGCTTTAAAAGCTTCATAAAAAATGCGTCGCTTGAAATTCCGCCCAAGCTCAAAATCCATGCTGTGACGGTAGTTCCGATATTTGCACCCATTATAACGCCGATTGATTGTCTGAGCGTCATAATACCCGAATTTACAAATCCTACAACCATTACGGTTGTGGCAGACGAGCTTTGAATTATCGCCGTAACTCCCACTCCCGTCAAAAAACCTGCAAGCTTATTTTTTGTGAGCTTGCCGAGTATTGTTTTCAATCCGCTTCCTGCTCTGCGCTCAAGCGCGTCACCCATAACGCTCATACCGAAAAGGAACAGACACAAGCCGCCGATTAATGTCAGTACGTTAAAAATATCCATTGCAGCACCTCATAAAATCATATAACTGATTCAACCTTAACCGATTCAAAATCCTCTTCAATTTCTTTTGACGGCGGAGGTGTCAGAAGCGACACAACCACTATACATATTGATGAGAATATAAATGCCGGCAGCAATTCATATATTGCAAAAGCTCCTCCCAGGTTTGAGATACCCAGCTTCCATATAAACACCATTGCCGCACCGCCTGCCATTCCGGCAATAGCGCCTGCCCGGTTGGTTCTCTTCCAAAAGAGCGAGAAGAGCATAATCGATCCGAATGTCGCGCCGAAACCTGCCCATGCAAAGGAAACTATTTTAAATATAACACTCTTTTCGTCCATAGCAATAATCATAGCGATGATTGCTATCAGCAAAAGTGTTACCCTTGAAACTGTCATAACCTGTTTATCGGATGCATCCTTTTTCGCAATTCCCTGGAAAATATTCTTTGCAAATGCCGATGCCGCAATCAAAAGATACGAATCGGACGAGCTTATTGTCGCAGCCAATATTCCTGCCATTACAAAGCCTGCCAGTATAGGCGGAAGCGAGCTTGTAGCAAGCGTAATAAATATATTCTCCGCACTTGTCGCCGTCAAATGAACAGTCGGTTCAACAATTCTGCCGGCAATTCCGATAAACACCGCAACCGCAAGAGAAATAAGAACCCAAACCATAGCAATTCTTCTTGAACGCTTCAATTCGCTCTCTTTTCTTATTGCCATAAATCTTAAAAGCACTTGCGGCATTCCGAAATAACCCAGTCCCCATGCAAGCATTGAAAAGATTTTAAGCCATCCGTAATCGCCTGCTGCTCCGAACAACGGCTTCCCTGCTTCAACAATCTGCTCACCTGCTTCGTTAACGGTAGGAGTCGCAATCCCGAAAAAGTCCAAAAATCCCGGAATACTCTTTGCATTCTCAATTACC
>CAKSFY010000207.1 GCA_934454035.1 uncultured Clostridia bacterium
ATATATTTCTTTCTCATTACTTGCCTCCGTATTTCTTTATACATAAACCCATAGATTGGTACAATCTATAGACCCGAATATTGCAAGACAGCGCGTCCAACCGAACCGATTTTGAATTATTGTTTTTTGCATGTACATAATCGGTGCAGGAACTCTGCTAATTGACGTCTCGGAATTCAACACCCTGATATGGCGTTACGGCAACAGCCCCAAGTATAATTATACCTACCGAATGGTAGGTTGTCAAGCATATTTAATATTTATATAGAAAATGACGATGCCTAAATAAAAATTTTTAAACAAAACATTGTTTGTTTATCATATATGAAACGTTCTGTTTTAGTATTGTCTTTACACATGCAAAAATCACCTCCGTATTTAAATTTGTGAAATAAAAAACACACATAATCTGTTTTTTAAATCTGTGCTGCAGTTCATTTTTATAGTAATTTATTGACATTCATAGCTTTATTTATTATAATATATCTATGAGTATTTTATTTAAATGAGGGAATTCAAATGGTAAAAGCAACGAATGCAAGCTCTATGAAAGAAAAAAACAAAAGATTGATTCTTAATTTAATCCGGCAAAATAACTTTTCACGCGCCGAAATAGCAAAAGAAACAAACTTAACCAAAGCAGCGGTAACTATTATCATGGAAGATTTAATAAACGACGGACTTGTGCTTGAATCAAAAGCTGAATATACAGGTCTTGGCAGGCGTCCGATTATTCTGAAATTGAATCCGAAAGCTATGATGGCAGTTGGATTGAATCTTACAAGAAATTACGCCGAAATGGGAATTGTTAATATTGAGGGTAAAATTATATGTGAAAAAAAATTTGACGTATATCCAAAAAGCAAAGCAATTGAAGAAATTGAGGAAAATATCGGTAAAATGATAACTGAAAACAACATAGCCGATGATAGCATTTACGGCATCGGTATAACAGCTCCCGGCCTTGTGGATGTACAAAATACTACTATATTAAATCCGCCGAATTTTAACGAGTGGCATTACGAAAACATCGGATTGAGATTAAAAGACATATCCGACAAAAATGTATATCTTGAAAATATTTCCGGAGGAATTACACTTTGCGAAAAATATTTCGGTATAGCAAAAAAAATGAAAAACTTTCTTGTACTGATTGTAGATGACGGCATAGGCTCAGGAATTATGACCTCCGGATGTCTGTTTCGAAAAGCGTCCGAACTCGGTCATACTTCAATAGCCTTTGACGGAATAAAATGCGAATGCGGTAATTTTGGGTGTGTTGAAAAATACGCCTCCATACCGGCAATTTTAAAAGGAACAAATTATAAATCGTGGCAAGAGGTAATTGACAGCAATGACGAAAAAGTCATTGAAAAAGAAGCTGAATACCTTTCCTGCGCAATAATAAATGCCGCAAATTTATTTTCTGTTGAGAATGTAATTTTAGAAGGCGGAATCAATTATAACCCACACAAAATCATTAATCTGATAGAAGAAAAACTTAAGAGAAACCGTATTGTGAAAAAGACTCCGAAAGTATTATCCGGCAGCAGTTACCGAGGCTCGGTATGTGCGGCTGTATCTGTTTTTGACAATTATTTTAAATAAAAACTATTTTGTGTACACCATAAAACCTGCGCCAAAATTGAGTGGGGGGTGCGGACATATTCTTGGACTGTTTTATGCTGCTAATCCAAGATTATGCCTGTACTCCACCGGACTC
>CAKSFY010000208.1 GCA_934454035.1 uncultured Clostridia bacterium
AACATTTTATAAAAAAAGAAATGTTTTCCATTCCCTTATTTGCTTACGGAAAACGTTTCTTTTCATTTACTCTTCATAAAGATTTCCGTTCTCATCGATCCAGGTTCCGTCTCCGTTATTGTAAAGGACTCTGGATTCTTCATCGCCTTCATCTGCTGCTACAATTGATGCCACACCGGACGCAGTACTGAATCCACTGGTATATGGCACGCCTGCCCCGGTCGCAGGCAGATACAGTTTCGTATGAAAAAGCCCTGCCAGAAGCGGTGTGGTAAGACCTGCATTCTGCCTGAGTTCCGGTATTCTGCGTATTTTTTCAGATGAATAATAAATCGTTTCTTTTAAGCAATTTTTCTAAACGTTTTTTGATTCGACCACATTGGGGTCAGACCCCAATATGACATTTATTTGTTAAAACATAATGTCAAAATTTCTCTGGCATGATCAATCAGAATTCTAAACGATTATAAAACTTTAAAATATTTATCTCCTTCTAGCAACTCTATTGCCATCCCTCGAATACAATATGCTGGATAAACTGATACATGATAATTTGAATTATCCAAAATTTCTACAATCTCGTTTTTACAATGTGTATTTTCCGCTAAGGTCACTCCTAAGCACATAACCTCATTTACATATGGAAATGGCATTTCTTTTAATTCGCCTCCAATAATGAGAAAATCTGCCTTTGTTGAATATACGAGTGATCGGTTCTTAACATTTTTCAATAATTCTTCGATTTCACTCTGTTCAATATGTTTCTTTGGGTTCTTGTTGTAAAGTATCTGTATTTTATATGTTGGATACTTTACGTATACAATTGGTTGTCCCATAGTCACAATAAAGGCTGGCATCCTATCTGATAAATTGTGTACTTCAAAAACACAGCCCGGAGTATGCAATATATCCCAACATTTTTCCGAATAACTCTGTAAAATTTCCATTTTAGTATTCGGAATAAGCCCTTCAAAGTCTTTGCTCGAAACAATTGGGATTAATTCTCTTAATATATCTGATTTCGATTTTCCAGTTCCTTGTATCGTGTTATTAAACATCTCAGCTTCTTCTTCACTTACTGTAAATTTTATTACTTTATCAAAACCTTCTTTTTTAGGTCTGCCTTTATTATTCATGCTTTGTTCTCCTCATTAATTTATTTTTAAGTACCGTTTATTAATTTGGTACATTTTATTATTTAATATACCATATTTTATAGTTTTGTCAATATATAAATCCCTGTATTTTGATTTTATCCAGTTATACAGTAAGCGCTTAATTGGTCACTCGGCGCACTTGCCTGCATGGCAGGATGCTTCTACACGGGCTGCAAAAAGCTGATGCAGGCTCACAAGTATTTCGCTTGCGGCTCTCTGGTCTGCATGGGCATGGCAACCTACTCAGGCCACAAAATTGCACCGAAGAAGAAAAAAGCTGAAAAGCCTGAAAAATAAGGACACACGCCCTCGCCGCAACAAGCGAGGGCTTTTTTGAACTCCAGGAGTTCATTTTATTTCCGACACAAACTATACACTTCCATCATGAGCCGAATTCCGACTTTCAGACCTTCCTCAAAAGCGGTCTTCTCCCATGTGCAGCACACCGTCCCCTGCCGGTCCATAATCTT
>CAKSFY010000209.1 GCA_934454035.1 uncultured Clostridia bacterium
TAGCTGTACAGGGTGATTATGCTGTTATCACGAAAGGCTTTTGTTGTTTCGTAGATTTTTCCGTTAATCCCTATTTCGTCCCCGGAATTATAGTCCACGCTTCCTCTTATGCTTTCATTTGATATCACTATTTCGGTAAGCTCTCTGTCCTCGCTTTCCGCAACAAAAATCACATTGTTTAAGTAAATATCCGAAAAAAGCTTAACTGTGCCGTCTGCAGAATGGATATCGTATGTTTTTTCATCGGCATACAAATCAATTTCGTATGACTTTGTACTGTCGTACATATCCATGAACGTTCTTTCGTCCTTGTTGATTTTTCCGACGGCAACCGTCACATAATTCTTTATTACAACAATTTCATATTTTCTGTCCCCGTCATTATCAATAAGTCTGACATATCCGTCATCGGGGACATATTTGTCAAAGCCTGCTCCTATTGCTTTACCGTTATAAATTATATCTGAACTGATTAATATATCGGCTTCTTTTTCTTTATTCAGTTCTTCACCGACATAGTAGCTGTATCTGAGATTATCATAACCTGAAATTTTATCTGCCGCAATTTCCAGCACACTGTCGGAATCATACGTCTTTATATATACTGCTTTTTTTTCTTTATCATTCTCCCTGAAAAAGCAGTCTACCTTTTGCCCTATATAATCAAACTGATTTCTTGAGGATATTTTGTAAGACTCTTTATCAATTTTTATCTCATCACTGTATGTAGGCTCATCTCCTCCGACAGAAGCAAATGCGCTTGCGGTAACAACTCCTCTTACCCTGCCGCCGTTTAATATCTCGGTCAGATATGTTCCGTCGGCAATCTCGGCAATTTTTCTGCCGCCGCCTATTCCGAACTTGACGACTCGTGTATCCAAAGCATTATAAAGCATTGCGACCAGTCCGCCCATTGTCAGACTGCCTGTCTGCGCCACTCCTTTTGTGATTCCAAGCTCTGAAGCATATCGAAAACTGTTTTGCGATATTCCGCCGTAACCGAGCAGATTTAAAATCATAAATGCAGCGTCCTCGGCGCTTGCTTTTTCATATGCGCCGAAATGTGTTCTGCTGCCAATAATCCCCATTATTTTTGCATTATATGCTACCTCTGCGTAATCGGCATTTTCACTCGTTATATCCTCAAATCCCGTGTCGCCGCTTTCATACGGCATAATCTTGTTTTCCGGCAGAGAATTAACCAGTGCCGCAGCAATTTCTCCGCAGGTCACGCTCGCATTTTCACTGTATACCTTACCCGAATCAAAAAAGCCGAATGAACAAAGAATCTCATACTTATCCGATGAATCAATCTTTGCGTAAATCGGAAGCTGCATGCATCCGAATAATATTATAAAAGACAAAATAAACGCTATTTTTTTCTTCATACTGTTCCTCTCTTTCATCTGCTTATCAGCGAATGAATCATTACAGCCGCTTCGGCTCTTGTGGCATAAGCCTTAGGCTCAAACCTTCCCTCACCTTTTCCGCTCATAATTCCGTTTGCCTTCATTGCATAAACCGCCCTCTTTGCATAATCCGAAATAT